>JBCCVR010000004.1:0-82882 GCA_039194995.1 Cyanobacteria bacterium P01_E01_bin.42
GGATCTAGCAAAAGCACGTCAAAAACTTCATCAACCACAACACCAGCAATTAGATCGTCAATCTCGACTATAACCACTTTGATGGGTAGCGATCGCTCGATCCATGGCAATTCTAAGAGATTACAAATATCAATTAAGGTGATAATTTCTCCTCGTAAATTAATATTTCCCACGATATGCGAAGGACAACAAGGAACCGGGGTAATTTTAAGCACTTCGGTAAATTCGCGCACAATTTTTAAATCGATTCCAAAGACTTCTCTACCTAATTTGACAACAGCTAAAGGAATAAATTGATGCTTGTCGAGTAACTCATTGTGCTGCATCAAATTGAGAGTTCGTTCCTTTAAAATTTGTCTTTCTTCTGGTGTAGCATGGTCATAAAATACGCGAATGGGTTGCAAATCTTGTTCGCTTTCTCGTTTTAATTCTTCTAACTCATTAACATCTAGATCGAGTATATTTTCGGAGTCGCGATCGCCATTTTGTTTTGCAGGTAAAATTAAAGCATCGGGATTGAGCAAAACAATAATTTTATCTTCTATTTTAGCAATTCCTTTTTTCAAAGATACTTCTTTTCGGGTTTCGTCGTTGCCTTCATAAACTAAGTGAGTCGCAATTTCTGCGATCGGAAATTGACGGACTTCCCGAACTTGATTGGCAACAATTCCAATGCGGCGATTTTGCCAATGAATCACGATCGTGCTATCTGTTAAAGAATATTTAGGAGAATGATAGCCAAGGCGTAAATAAAGATCGATAATGGGCAGGATTTCACCCCGCAAATTAATCAAGCCAACGATTTCGCGAGGTGAATCTAGAATAGGGGTAATCTCGGGCAGAAAAAATATCTCTTCAACGGCTTCTGTTTCAATACCGTACGTGGAATGTCCCAAATTAAAGGTGAGATAAGTTTGCATATTGGTTATTAGTTATTGGTTATTGGTTTCTCTCATTTGGGGGAATTTTACTCTTTACTCTTTCCTTGTTTTTCGAGTTCTAGAGCAGTGTAGTGCATTTTTTTTGCACGATCGCGGTCGCCTTCACAATGATATAAATAAGCCAGTTCTCGATAAGCTGGAATTGAATTAGGTTCGAGATAAACTATCTTTTTATAATATTGCTTCTCGTCGGTAAAATTGCCGCATTCGCGAGCGACTTGGGCGAGCAAATAATAAATATCTACTGAAAAACTATCAATTTCTAATGCTTTTTTACAACATTCAACAGCATGATTGTATTGTCCGGAATTTGCATAAATTTTAGCTAAAAGATAGAACGCATCAAAACTCTGCGGTTTTAAGTTCAAGGCATATTTCGATCTCGCGATCGCAGCCATATATTCTTTTTGCAAGAATAAGGCTTCGGCCTCTTGAAGACATTGTTCTGGTGAAACCCGATCTCGATCTCCCATCGCAATAGGAATCGATGCCCGATCGGAGAAATTTTGGCGATCGCCAGAAGTCCGAACGCTATTCAATTTTGGTTGGCGAGAAATTGTGCCCCCGAGTTCTCGGGTAAGCTCCAATTGAGTGGGGAGCTTAGTAAGCCAGAGGTTATTCTTCTCTTGTAAAAATACCTCCGGCTCATTTTTTTGCCGCTTAATATTCTTTTGATAAAGGATTGATTCGGGAAACATTTTACTTTGAAATAAAGTTAAATCCTGTCCGTATAATTCCGCATGACCCGTCAGCAAATAGCCATCAAATGCCAGCGATCGCGAAAAACTCACAAGGGTGTTTTGTAGTGCAGTTTTGGAAAAGTAGATAAAAACGTTGCGACAGACAATTAAATCAAAATAGTCTGGATCGTTATAGGGAAAACTAGATAAGTCGGCTAAGTTACTATAGTGAAATGTTACTCGTCGGCGCAGGCGATCGCGGAGGAGATAGCCGCGCTCTGTGGTATGAAAATACTGTTGTTGCAGTTCTCGATCCGAACTCCGAAACGACCAATTGCCATAGATTCCTTCCCGTGCTTTTTGTAACGTAGCCAAGTTGATATCCGTCCCTAAAATGAGGAGATTCCAGCGATCGATATCCGGTAGCAATTGCTCGAGTACAATTGCCAAAGAGTAGACTTCTTCTCCGGTGGAACATCCCGCACTCCACACCCGCAAGGTTTTGGCCCGGTAGCGGCGTTCGATCAGTTCTGGCAAAATATGACGTTTGAGGAGAGAAAATTGGCCGCGATCTCGAAAAAAATAGCTTTCCGGGTTGGTTAACAGGCTAATTAAAGTTTGCCATTCTTCGGAATTTTGTTGAGTTTCATCAGCCAAACAATTGTAATAAGAATTAACCGCCGATAAGTGCAGGGATTGCATGCGAAATTGAATGGTGCGCTCGAGAATCTTACGGTCGCGTTCTCGAATCTCCAATCCCGTTCGTTTGGCGATCAAGCGAACGAAAGATTCAATGAGGAGAGGATTGAGTTTTTGTCTTGAGGACATGAAGTTCCTTTTCGTCCGCCACAGAGAATAATTGAAGATATGCCAAGATTGGGATTGAGTAGTTTTAGTTTAGCGATTGAATCTGCTGCAAACACGCGGGGACATTATTTCTAAAGAAATTGCCAACTTCCTCGCGTGATTCGCGATCGCCTTGTTCTAAACCCGCAAACAAAGAAATAAACTCTGCATGAGAATAAGTCTGCTGGAATCGATCCGATAAGCAAACACAAATCTCGACGCGATCATACACTTCCTCTCGATTGGAAAAATTCGGGGCGTTATCCTCATCTAATATACAACCGGCCAGAAAGGTTGCACGGCTGCCTGCCGGGTAAGCGTCGGTTTGTGGTGAATTCGTTTGGGCTGAAACGGGTAGGAGAAGAGACAGAGCCATCATTCCCCCGATCGCTGCAATACTCGATTGAAATTCGTTCACGCTCGCTTAACTCGCCTACTCGCTACTTTCAAGATAGCTTGTTAAGAACGGGTCTGCCAATAAAAAATCAAAAAACTATGTATAAAATTTATGTTAAGATTATTTTCTAATTTGTTATCTTAAGTTAAGAGATTTATATTTATTTTTAACCAATCAAGAGCGAGGCGAGTCATTGAGTAAAATACAGTATCAGAGGTGAGGAACAATTGAAGATATTAATGATGTAAATTCAAAAATGTGGATCTAATAGCATAGGTCTATTATAGAAGTGGTTAAGAGGCAGGTTAATCGATCGTAATATAAACCACTGTTTCTACAAACTTGCAATTATCCTATCGGTTAAAAATGCGATCGGGAAAGAGAATGTGAAAATTTTAATTTTAAGTGACTTACATGTAGAATTTGAGGGGTTTCGCATTCCCGATACGGATGCCGATATCATTATTTTGGCGGGAGATATTCATATCGGTTGCAGGGGGTTGTTCTGGGCTGCCCGAGAAGTTGCAGATCGCCCCATCTTATACATTTTAGGCAATCACGAATACTATACAGAGGCTTATCCCAAACTGATTGGGAAATTAAAAGAGCAAGCAGCAGACACAAATATCTGGGTTTTAGAAAACGATCGCGTTGTTTTCAATGATGTGACCTTTCTTGGCTGTACTTTGTGGACGAATTTTCGGCTATTTGGCGATCCGGTCTTGGCTGGATACCGGGCAATGGAAAAAATGAATGACTATCGAAAAATTCGTCTCTCTCCTCAATATTCTAGGCTGCGATCGCGAGATACGGCAATGATCCATCAACGCTCTTTTTCTTGGCTGCAAGCTAATTTAACGGATGCTAAAACCTCAAAAATTGTGGTCATTACCCATCACGCACCCAGTAAGAAATCCGTTCCTGCCGACGCATTGCAGGATCTTTTAGCAGCAGCTTATGCCTCGGATCTCGACGAAGCGATCGCGAAATCCAATGTCAACCTCTGGATTCACGGACACATACACCACTCTGTCGATTATCATATCGGCAATACGCGCATTCTTTCAAATCCTCGCGGCTATCCTAACGGGTTTAATCCGCAATTTAATTCGGGATTGATTGTAGAAATTTAGTTTTATAATATTTCTCTGCCCGTGAGAATTTTTCTAACTTCTAACATGGCTGAATAGGTCGGAAGAATATGCAAAGTTTCTTCATTCGGACTATTTTCTAAAGCAGTTTGGATAGCTGCTTGTAAATCTTCTTTCACGATAAGATTCAAGTTTTTTGCCTCTATTTCTTGACTATCTTGACTGTATTTGAGGCGCAAAGCCATATCGTAAACGCGATCGCCACTGACGACAATCGTTCCCCCCAAATGCACTAATTTTTCTGTATCTACATCCCAAATCCAAGAGACATCTGTGCCATCGGGAATGCGATCGTTGAGGACGATCAGCGTTGTTGAGGATTTTCCCTGCATTTTAATATCATTAACGGCCCGGATCGTTTCATTCATACCAACCGGATTTTTAGAGAGTAAAATACGAACGTGTTTCCCTTTTACGGTTAATTCTTCTGCCCGTCCAAAAGCCGCCCTGAAATTTTGAATGGTTGTATTAATATTGTCGCGCGAGATGCCGATTTCTTGTGCTAATAATCCGGCGGCAAGGGTATTATATTTATTATAAACGCCGATGAGAATCTGTCCCCATTCTTGACTGTCGAGAGCAGTTTTACTCTTTTCAAAACCGCATTTCGGGCAGCTGTAATCGCCGAGATGAGATAGATAAACCCCTTGATAATTTAAAAGATGACCGCAACGAGGACAATAAATCGAATCGACGGCATGGGGAATTTCTTCCAGATAGCGATCGGGTTCGTTTAACCCAAAAAAGAGGACTTTCTGAGATAGATTTTGCCCCAAATAGGAGAGGGTTGGATCGTCTGCATTGAGGACGATCGCGGTATCTTGAGGAAGAGGCGCGATCGCTTGCTGCCAGCGAAAACTAATCGTATCGACTTCTCCATAGCGATCCAATTGATCGCGAAACAAATTCAATCCTAGAATATAGCGCGGGTGACAATCTCGGAGAACCAAAGGTAAAATATTTTCATCAACTTCTAAAATTGCATAATCTGTTTTTAATTGTCCGATTAAATTGGTATCCGCTAAAAGTGCTGTAATCAAACCATTAATCAAGTTAGCACCCGTCGCATTATGGGTAACTTTTGCACCGTTATCCTCTAATATTTTTCGTAGTAAAAGCGAAGTGGTTGTTTTACCATTCGTCCCGACAATGAGAATAACGCCCTGTTTGACTTGCTCGAAGAGTAAGGGTAACAAACGAGGGTGAATGCGCCTAGAAACCTCTCCCGGAAGCACGCTAGCCGCCCCTAATTTTAAACCTTTAACGAGAGCCGTAACGGTTTTGGCAACTCCTACCGCCAGTCCCAAGCGAATGCGATCGAATACGTTCATGCGTTCGGTGATTAACAAGCCAATCCCAATTATCAACCATTGGGGAGCGATTATCAATAAATTTTGCGATCGCGACAGGCATTTCGATCGGGGTGCGCTTACCATAGATTGGCATGGCTGCTTGAGGTTAATCAAATCCGATGAAATCATTGCGTTGGTTCTTCTCGATTCTCTTGGCTTTAATTCTCGCGATCGCATTGATTTTCTCTTTACCGGCTACGGCGATCGTCCAACAAATTACCAACGTTCAAATTGTTAAAACTTGGTTTAATGAGAGTAATGCTTACGATGAGTTTCTAGCTGCTACCTTTCAAGAACAGTTATCGGGCACGATTCCACAAATTGGGAACCTGCCGATCGGGAATAATAGCCAAATTTTTACTGCGATCGCCCAATCTATTCCCGACGATTTCGTGCAAAATCTATTTGAAACAGTTCTCGATGCTCATTTCGATTATTTTCACGGTCGCACGGAACAAGTCGAATTTACCATTGATTTGACCGATATTGCTCAAAGTATCAATCCCAATCTTCCCAATTTACCGACAGAAAATAATAATACACCTCCTATTTTACCTCCCGGCAATCCTCCTGCACCTCCTCTAATCGATCCATCACAATTGAATTCCTCTCAATTGCCTAACGGTCTATCCGATCGCCTCACGATTACAGCAGAAGATATCCAACTCGATTATAATAACCTTGCCAATATCCGACAATTCTTTTCAATTGCAACCCTCATTCCTCGTCTGAGTTATGGGTTAATTTTGTTTCTTTCGATCTTTATTCTCGCGATCTCGCCCCGTCCTTGGCGAAATGGTCTATCGGTGCTGAGTTTGACTTGGATTCCCAGTACAATTCTAGTCATGCTATTGACTTTAGGTGCGCGATCGCCCTCTTTAAATACGATACAAACTCAACTCAATAACACCGTTGTTCAAGACGATCCCGCCGCCGGAAATTTACTGTTAAAAACAGCGATCGTTGCTCATGCTTCTATAAGCGATCGCATTCTTTTTCTCTCTGGATGTGGCGTTTTATTGGGAGTTATTTTTCTGGCGATCGCGCTTATTAGTCGGCGAACTACCAGTTAAAAGTTTATTTCTTGAATAGCAACCAAACAATATAAATACCTCAGTTTTAGATTTGTCATGAAAAATACAAAATATTCAATAAAATAGAATTATTAAAAAATAGACATGATTTTATAAAATATCTTGTAGTGATAGTATTATAGATTCCTCAATAATCCTTATCGATAATAAGGAACTCTTCTTTTTATAATCGCGATCGCTCGAGTCAAATGAATTTAATTTCCACGTCCGAAATCACTTCACCTGAATCCCAAAATAGCTCTGTTTTAATTTCTCCTCCTATTACTTCAGAAGAAACCAAACTGGAACAAACTTTACACCTAGGCGTTTTAGCATCTGGGAGCGGGAGCAATTTTGAAGCGATCGCTAAAGCAATCGAAGCCGGACAACTCAACGCAAAAATACAAGTTCTCATCTATAATAAACCCAAAGCTAAAGCCGCAGAACGGGCAAAAAATCTCGGCATTCCCTCAGTGCTTTTGAATCACAAACATTATAAAAGCCGAGAAGAACTCGATCGCGCCATTGTCGAAACTTTACAACAATATCAAGCCAATTGGGTGATTATGGCAGGTTGGATGCGAGTTGTTACTTCAACTTTACTGGATGCGTTTCCCGATCGCGCGATCAACATTCACCCTAGTTTGCTCCCCAGTTTCCCCGGCACTAAAGCAGTAGAACAAGCCCTAGAAGCTGGGGTTAAAGTCACTGGATGTACCGTACATTTAGTTTGCGTTGAAGTCGATAGCGGTCCCATTCTCATGCAGGCTGTCGTTCCCGTCTTACCGGATGATACCCCCGATACCTTGCACGCTCGCATTCAAGTCCAGGAACATCGCATCTTTCCCCCTGCGATCGCCCTTGCTACGCGACAATAGATAGAGCATAAAGTCTGAGAATCTTGCAATCCAATTTAAGTCATTACAATTCATCGCCACTCAAACGGTTGATTTGAGCTTGTAGAGGTGAAGTAATGCGTGACATTAAACGGGAAAAAGGTAGACTTTGAATATATACCTTACCCGGCCCTGTCATTTTTGCTAAAAATAACCCTTCGCCGCCAAATAAAAGATTTTTAATCCCTTTCATGAACTGGATATCGTAGTCTACTGACGGAGCAAAAGCAACCAAACATCCCGTATCGACTCTTAACACTTCTCCTCGTCCTAAATCCTTCTCAATAATTGCCCCTCCTGCTTGGACAAATGCCAAACCATCTCCTTGCAAACGCTGCAAAATAAACCCTTCTCCACCAAAAAATCCCGCACCCAAACGCTTGGTAAATGCCACTTTAATTTCCGTTCCACTCGCCGCACACAAAAATGCGTCTTTTTGACATAAAAACTCTCCCCCTAATGCCGCTAGATCGAGAGGGATAATTTGACCCGGAGAAGTTGCAGCAAAGCCGACTCTTGCCCGTTTTTTACCGCCATTTGCAAAGGTGGTGATAAAGAAACTTTCTCCTGTTATCATGCGTTTAAAACCGGAAAAGAGACCGCCTCCTCCCATCCCCGTCTGCATTTCGATGTCTTGTTCCATGTAAGTCATCGTTCCGACTTCAGCTTGTACGCCTTCACCGGGATCGAGTTCGACTTCAACTAATTGTAAGTCTGCACCGTAGATTTTGTAATCGATAACGTCTGCCATTTTAACCTCCGAATGATTGCTAAGTTAGAACGCGTTAAGAAGCCTGTAATTCATCCAATTTTGCTAGGACTTGCTTGCTGTGAATAATGGGTTGCACCCCTAGGAAAATTTCTCGAAGAATGCCTTCAGGATCGATAATATAAGTATGGCGTAAAGAGAAGAGACCCAACCAAGAACCATAACGTTTGCTGATGCTCCCATCAATATCGGCAAGGAGGGGAAATTTCAAGCCTTCTGAATCGCAAAAGTCGGCGTGAGAGTCGATATCATCTGCACTTACTCCCAAAATTTGCGCATTTCTGGCGATGTATTCGGGCAAATCTTTTTGAAATCTTTGGGCTTCTATGGTACATCCGGAGGTGAAATCTTTCGGATAGAAATAAAGAACGACCCATTGCCCGCGATAATCCGAAAGGGAGATTTCTCCATCTCCCGTATTGGTGGGTAAAGTAAACTCGGGGGCGAGTGCATCGATCGCGGGCTGTTTGCCTCCCAAGGCGATCGCCTCGGGTAGGAAATTTAACCACATCAGATAGGCGCAAAAGCTCGCAAGCAGTACGCGAAATAGAGAGCGACGGGACATAACAAAAAACTCAATTAATAGGGCAGTGTTGGAACGAACGCAATTCTTTTCTGGGAATGACGGCGATTGTTAAGAATTTATTATATCGCTTTGCCCGATCGCGCGGTTATAATCCTAAATTAATTATTTTGAATTGATTTGACTATTTCTCAACCGCGATCGGGATTTACTTTACCTGTTTTTGCCTGTGCTGCTGCTGTGGCTGCGTTGCGCTACCTCCAGCAACAAATCCCTTTAGAAACGGTAAAAATCGATCTCATCGAACCCCCAGAAACTACCGAAATTCCCATCGCACAAGTCGCTAAAATTAGCGATCGCTCTGCTTTAGCCATGACTCACAGCGATCCCGGCGATAATTTGGATTTAACCCGCAATACCCCCATTTGGGCAATCGTAGAATGGCGAGATAATCGCGATCGACTTCCGCAAATTACGATTGAAGGAGGAGAAGGAATTGGCAAACAACGCGATCGCGACGGACAAGCGGCAATTTATGCTTATGCTACCCGATTATTACAGCAGAATTTGCAAATTTTCCTTTCTCCCCACGAAGCCATTACCGTTAAAATTATCCTGCCAGAAGGACGCAAGTTAGCTCAACGCACCTCGAATGAAGCCTTTGGCGTAATTGAAGGACTTTCTCTATTAGGGACGACGGGAATTAGTCAGCCTTTAAGTTCTCCTCAACAGTTAGAAATTTATCGAGAAGAATTAACCGAAAAAGCAGCAAAATTCGGTTGTTTGGTATTCTGTGTGGGAGAAAATGGGCTGGCTTTGGCTCGCAGTTCGGGAATTAACCCCGATCGCCTTGTTAAAACTGCCAATTGGTTGGGTCCTTTGTTCGTCGCGGCGGGAGTTTTGGGGGTGCGATCGCTACTCCTCTTCGGCTATCACGGCAAGCTGATCAAACTCGCTGGCGGTATCTTCCACACCCATCACCACCTCGCCGACGGACGTTTGGAGATTTTTACCGCCCATTGTGCCAAAATCGGTTTACCCGCCCCGATTCTCGCCGATATTTTCCACAGTCCCACTACAGAAGCCGCCTTGCAATACCTGCGGGAAGTTGCCCCCGAAAGCGTCGATCGCATCTATGCCTCCCTTGCTGAAACCATCGATCGCCGCAGCCGAGAATATATTCGCAAACACTGCGATCGCGATGTTGGTATCGGTTCGATCCTCTTCGATCGCGATCGGAAAATAATTGTTAAAAGTCAACAGGCAACAACACTTTTTCCCGATTGTGGTATAATACTCTGAATAACTAATTAATATTTAACAAGCCTTTGATTATAAGGCATTCTTGCTTGCTGTCTCATTGATTCGCTTTCTAGATTGGGTGGAGGAATCCCTCAATTTGTAAAAATCATTGTACCAATTCTCAATTGGGAAATCCCGATCGGATCTAGGTTTATCTCTTAGAATCTGTAATTACTATTTGAAGAATTGGTGAGAATTGGTGAGAATTGGTACTACGATGTGGAGTTTTTTGCAACTAGAGTTTGCGATCGGCTTGACTCCTGATAATTGAGAATGTTTTTTAACTCATAATTTTGAGCGCCTATCTAGATTCTGCGATTTTATTTCGCCATCTAAAAGGGTCTACTTGACTGCATCTGCATTTAATCTTCTGTTTTTGAATTAAAACTCAAACCGCTTCTTCTTAGACCATCGCCGCGATCGGCTTGGCTTCGCATACCTAAATATAATCTATGACCACTCAAACCCGACCTAACGTCACTGTAGAGACTTTGCCACCAAAGTCCATAGAAACCAGTATCAATCGCCAAACCATCGCGATTCTAGACTTTGGTTCCCAATATTCGGAACTCATCGCCAGACGCATTCGAGAAACGCAAGTATATTCAGAAGTTCTCTCCTATCGTACCACCGCCGAACACCTCGCCAAACTCAACCCCAAAGGGATTATCCTTTCGGGAGGGCCTAGCTCTGTTTATGACGAATTTGCTCCTCATTGCGATCGCGGCATTTGGGATTTAGGCATTCCCATTCTCGGGGTTTGTTACGGGATGCAATTAATGGTACAGCAATTGGGCGGCTCTGTGGAACGAGCCAAACAAGCAGAATACGGCAAAGCCTCCCTCATCATTGACGATCCCACCGATCTGCTCACCAACGTAGAAGACAAATCGACCATGTGGATGAGTCACGGGGATTCCTGTATGGAACTGCCCGCAGGATTCGATATTCTCGCTCATACCGAGAATACGCGCTGCGCCGCGATCGCCGACCACGAAAAACACCTCTACGGCGTGCAGTTTCACCCCGAGGTCGTTCATTCCACCGACGGACAAGCACTGATCCGTAATTTTGTCTATCACATTTGCGATTGCGAACCCACTTGGACAACGGAAACTTTTGTCGAAGAATCCATTCGGGAAATTCGCGCCAAAGTCGGCGATAAACGGGTTCTTCTCGCCCTCTCCGGCGGCGTGGACTCCTCAACCCTCGCCTTTTTAATGCACGAAGCCATCGGCGATCGCCTCACCTGTATGTTCATCGATCAGGGTTTCATGCGCAAAGGAGAACCGGAACGACTGGTGGAGATTTTCGATCGCCAGTTTCACATTTCCGTCGAATACGTGAACGCCCGAGAGCGTTTCCTCGCTAAACTCGACGGCATCACCGATCCCGAAGAAAAACGCCGCCGCATCGGTCACGAATTTATCCGGGTCTTTGAAGAAGAATCCCAACGCCTCGGACCCTTTGATTATCTGGCTCAAGGAACCCTCTATCCCGACGTGATCGAATCTGCCGATACCAACGTGGATCCGAAAACCGGGGAACGGGTTGCGGTGAAAATTAAAAGCCATCATAACGTCGGCGGACTGCCCAAAAATCTGCAATTCAAACTGATCGAACCTCTGCGGAAACTCTTCAAAGATGAAGTGCGCAAAGTCGGCACTGCAATCGGACTCCCCTCGGAAATCATCCGCCGCCATCCCTTCCCAGGGCCTGGTTTAGCCATTCGCATTATTGGCGAAGTCACCTCCGAACGCTTGAATATTTTACGGGATGCAGATTTTGTCGTGCGCGATGAAATCCAAAAACAGGGCAAATACAACGACTTCTGGCAAGCCTTCGCCGTTCTCCTGCCCATTCGTAGTGTTGGCGTGATGGGCGATCGGCGCACTTACGCCCATCCCGTTGTCTTGCGTTTTGTCTCCAGCGAAGACGGCATGACGGCAGATTGGTCGCGAGTCCCTTACGACCTCCTCGAAACAATTTCCAATCGCATCGTTAATGAAGTCAAGGGCGTAAATCGCGTGGTTTACGATATTACCTCCAAACCCCCCGGAACCATTGAATGGGAATAATCCCTTCGCGATCGCTGACTGCATCTTCTTCCCGATAGCGACGGAAAGAAGATGTAAGCTATTTTTATAGAAGATGACAGCCTTCCCAGTTAGCATGAATCAACCCAATAAACCCGCTTTAATGCGTCCGAAACCGCGTCCTCAAGGGGAAAAAGCATCCAAAAGCCCGACTCCCGCCAGCTCCCAAGAAGTCGCTGCCCCCAAACCGACTCCCACCGTCCCGAGCAAGCCTTCGATATCCGTCCCCAGTAAGCCGCAAAAAGTCCCCAAACCCCGCAAAGTCGAGCCAATTTGGGAGCATGACGGATTGAAAGCCGGAGACGAGATCGCGCTTCCCTATAGCGGTCAAACTGTCACCGTGACTCAGTTTTTTAAAACCATTAGCGATACTTGGTATGTGGCTTTTGAAGGCGGTTGCGCCCATCAAGAAGCCGTAACGGTTGTGTCAAAGCAGGAAGGATAACGACTGAGGGAAGAAGGCTAAAAATATCGTCCTTCTCCCTTAACTTTTCTGTTTTGCTAAGGGAATTAATTGGAATAAAGAGAGTTTGACGATCGCGATCGTCGGCGATCGGTGGAATAATTTGCAGTAAACCAGGACAGCCAAGGCGACCAATTTTGCACCAAATCCGCTAATTCTGCATACCCTTCAATATAGGGATGAATGCCATCATTTTCTCGCACTTCTTGCATCCACGCGACAGAGGATCGCAAGGGCGTAAAGATATCGAGATAGGGAATATCTAATTCTATACAAACCGAAAAAAACGCTTCTGAGAGGCGATAGATTCTTTGATTGTGTTGAGTATTGGCAACCGGAGGCGGCCCGATCGCCAGAACGGGAAATGACTTTTTAGCAACATTGAGAATATTGTAAGTATTACTTAAAGAATCTCGCAATCCTAACCGAGGTCGTCCCCTTGTGAGGGCGGTATCATTGACCCCAAACGAAAAGACAACATGATTTTTTTCTCCTGGTTGAAAGCGATAAGATAGTTCCCGCAACCATCGTTTTTTGATATCCGCACTGGTATCCTGACGAACGCCCAAATTATAAATTGTAAATTGATATCCCCGTAACGCCGTTTCCCCGCACAGTCTTCCCACCCAACCCAAATACTCCGGATCCCCCGTCCCACAGACGAAGGAATCCCCAATAAATGCAATTTCCATGTTTTCATTTGCCCGATAGCACCCTTTTTTTTATATTTTTAGCGATCGCCCCACAGAAAAAATGCTATCCTAGAGGATGCTGTCAAAATTTACAGAACGCAGGCAAACATGGCAAAAAAGAGCATGATCGAGCGCGAAAAAAAGCGCAAGAAATTAGTTGAAAAATACGCCGCGAAGCGCGAAGCCCTCAAAGAACAAATGAAGCAAGCCCAAACCCCCTTAGAACGGCTGGAAATCCAGAGAAAAATGCAACGCTTGCCGCTGAATAGCTCCAAAGTGCGCGTTCGCAATCGCTGTATGGTAACGGGTCGTCCTAGAGGATACTATCGCGATTTCGGTCTTTCCCGCCACGTCATCCGCGAGTGGGCCCACGAAGGACTGTTACCCGGTGTCGTCAAATCTAGCTGGTAAGTTGGGAAAACTCTCAAAATTTTGAATTCTGAATTTTGAACTTTGAATTGATATCACTCGCCGCAACAGCGATCGATCCCCAAACTGTCCAAGATCAGATCGCTGACGGCATTGGCAACAGCAAACTCGCCATAAAAGCTCTGGCTAAAGTCAAATGCCTGCATCTCCGTCACGATCGCAATGACCAAAGATCCGAGATCGTTCTCTCCTTCCAAACGCTGACGCACGAAAATCTGAGCCGCGCGTTTGGCGATCTTGTGGTTGACGGGTTCCGGTAGAAACTCGCCATTGAGCCTAGTTAGCAAATTTTTATGCAACCACTCCCCCTCAACGTCGGAGTTTTTCAGGGGGGGTAGGGTAACGGGTGGAATTGGATCGGACATCATTTTTAGGTTGGCGATCGCCTTATAACGTTAAGTTTTTAAATCTTATCGAAAATTTTATCGATTATTTCTCTGCATTGTACCCGAGGACGGTTTGAGAAACTGTCTATCGGGCGATCGATCGCGCCACAAAATTAATTAAAAATTTATTGAAAAGAATTCGGAATCTCCCTTGGAAACATTGTAGATTATTCGGGCCGCAGTATTTTGACTCAAACATCAAATGTTCGGCGATCCGCCCCCATCTACCCCACCCCTGTCCCCAAAAAACCAGCCATCATAGAAATATCTGGATTTCCCCCGAGGAGGAAGCATGAACTTTTATTGCTTTACATGCGTCTATAGATGTAGTAAACTAAAGTAAAGTCATAATGACTTCGTTTTAAAAACGATTTTCAATTGGAGTAAACGAGTAAGAGGGTCGAGCAAGAGTAATGACCTCAAATAAAAATTGAGATTCCCTAAATTCCTCCAACTCAATTCAATCACCCAATTCAATCACCACGTTGTAAAAGCTCGCGATCGGAAAAAGTAGAGGCTTCCCGATTGTTGTTTCTCCCGCATCCAACCAAACATTATAGGGCATTTTCCCACGAGAACCAATCGGAGCAACGATAAGAATTTCTGCCATTAAGGAGTCACGAAAAGTAAGATGCCAACAGCGAAACTCGAAACAAAAATGAAATCTCCGACCATTTCTGCGGATATGGTTCGCACCTATTTACGGGAAATTGGCCGGGTACCCTTGCTCTCCCACGAACAGGAAATTCTCTACGGCAAACAAGTTCAACAATTAATGTTATTGTTGGAAGAAAGGGAAGTATTGCTGGAAAAATGGCAGCGAGAACCAACGAGATCGGAATGGTCTAAGCAGGTTAATTTAAGCGAAAACGAATTAGATAAACTGTTGGGTCAAGGGCGGCGTGCCAAACAGAAAATGATCGAAGCTAATTTGCGTTTAGTGGTGGCGATCGCCAAGAAATACCAAAAGCGAAATATGGAATTTCTAGACCTCATCCAAGAAGGAACCCTTGGTTTAGAACGCGGTGTAGAAAAGTTCGATCCCACCAAAGGATATAAGTTTTCGACCTATGCGTATTGGTGGATTCGTCAGGCAATTACAAGAGCGATCGCCCAACAATCTCGTGCCATTCGCCTGCCCATTCATATCACCGAAAAGCTCAATAAAATTAAGCGCGTGCAACGAGAGATCTCGCAAAAAATGGGACGCAGTGCCACCCCAAAAGAAATCGCTTCAGAATTGGGTTTGGAAACCGCTCAAATTCGCGAATATTTGAGTATTGCCCGTCAACCGATTTCTCTCGATATGCGAGTCGGAGATAACCAAGATACGGAATTGTCGGAACTCTTAGAAGATGAAAATGCCTCTCCCGATGATTATCTGACCCAAGAATCCTTGCGTCAAGATTTAAGCAATATGATGGCAGAATTAACGCCCCAACAGCGCAACGTAATTGCTCTGCGCTATGGCTTAAAAGACGGAAAAACCCTCTCACTTGCGAAAATTGGTAAGGAACTCAATATCAGCCGAGAACGAGTGCGACAGCTTGAAAATCAGGCACTTTCCCATCTCCGCAAACGTCGAGCAAAAGTACAAGAATATGTTTATCAACTAGCGTAGAATCGGCATAAAATTTTAAAAAATAGAGGAGAGTGGTGAAAAGTTACTCTCCTCTATTTTTCTGCTTTACGCTTGTCTCGAATCCATTGTAAAATTTCTTGAGGTAAAGGCGATCGCCGCCGACTTCCAGCATGAATGCAAACGTGGCGAGTGATGGCCCGTGCTAGTGTTTTTTGAGGGGTGTTGAGCGGACAAATTTGATAGGCGATCTCGAACTCCGTCTCGCTGAGTTGTTGGGGTGTCAGTTCAATCTCGATGCGATCGCCGCAAAATAAAGGTCGCAAAAAGTCTGCCGAACTGTGTACGATCGGCATAACAAGATTGGAAGGACTAACGAGAGCCTTCAACTCCAATCCCGATCGCGCCAATGATTCTTCGTAGGCTTGATGGCATAATCTGAAAATATTAGCGAAATAAACAACGCCGGCTGCATCTGTATCGGAGAGGTAAATTGTTTGTTGAATATTGTACATTTTTCGTTATTAGTTATTGGTTATTAGTTATTGGTCAATTATCAGGTATGCTAAAAATCGAAAATTTAAGTAAATCTTATCAGAAAAGATCTGTTTTGCAAGACTTGAGTTTTGAGGTGAGAACAGGGGAAATTTATGGGCTTCTCGGTCCGAATGGTGCGGGGAAAACAACAATCATTAATATTTTGTGTAATTTACTGCAACCCGATCGCGGTACAATTCTACTCAACGAACAGCTCATTTCTCGCACGAATTCGTATCAGATTGGCGTTGCGCCGCAGGAAAACCTACTCTATAAAAGTTTATCCTGTCGAGAAAATTTACAGTTTTTTGCCCGTCTCTATGGGTTAGATCGACAACAACAACGCGATCGCATTTCAACCGCTTTAGCCGCCGTGAATTTGAGCGATCGTGCCAATAGTCTCGTCGAAACCCTCAGTGGTGGTATGAAACGACGTTTAAATCTAGCGATCGCTTTAGTTCACCAACCAAAATTCTTGATATTGGACGAACCAACAACGGGTTTGGATATTGAAACGCGATATGAATTATGGCATTTAATTCGCCAACTCCAGCAGGAAGGTATGACAATTTTACTGACGACTCATTTGTTAGATGAAGCTGAAAGACTGTGCGATCGCTTAGCAATTTTACAGGCAGGACAATTGTTGGTAGAGGGAGATTTATGTCACTTGCGCCAATGGGTTAAAGCCGAGGAAATCGTAACCATAAAAACACCAGAAGAAGATAAAGCGATCGCCCGAGGCAAAGAACTTGGATTTCCTCATCGTTATTATGGTGGCGATTTGGCTTTTTGGTTGCCAGAAGTGTTGGAATTAACAGAAATTATTGCTTGTTTTGAGAATATTACCTTAAACTCGCTTTCCCGTCAACCTGTTAGTTTAGAACATATTTATTTAGAGGTGACCCGCGATCGGATATCATAAATAACGTTTTTGCTGGTTCTGGAGAATGTTGGATGAAAACATTACTAATTGATAACTATGATTCTTATACTTTTAATCTCTATCAACTGATTGCTAAAATTAATAATGAGTTCCCTTTGGTTGTTCCTAACGATCGCCTAAATTGGCAAGAATTAGAAAAACTGAAATTTGAGAACAAATTTGATAATGTCGTCATTTCACCGGGTCCGGGACATCCTGCTAACCAACGGGATTTTGGAATTTGCAATCGCATCTTAAAAGAGTTAGAAAAACCAATTTTAGGCGTATGTTTGGGTCATCAAGGAATCGGATATAGTTTTGGCGGTATCGTGACCCATGCCCCAGAAATTAGGCACGGTCGTAATAGTCAAATTTATCATCGAGAAGCTGACTTATTTCAAGATATTCCCAATCCTTTTTCCGTCGTCCGCTATCATTCCCTAATCGTCGATCGCAACAGTTTGCCCGATTGTTTGGAAATAACAGCATGGACGGATCGTGGATTAATTATGGGATTGCGCCACCGCGATCGACCTATTTTTGGCGTTCAGTTTCATCCCGAATCAATTTGCACGGAATATGGCGATCGCATTTTAGAAAATTTCAAAAATATTACTTTAAATTATCAAAAATCTATAAACTTTACCCAGCCTCAACCAAAGAATCAGTATTTTTCACCAATGCAGAGCGATCCCCCTTTAGTCGATCGCTCTCAGATCGAAATACCTTCCTCAAGATCGTCAGACTTTCAAGTCTTTTACAAAAAACTGGCGCTTTTTCCTGATTCCGAGAGAGTTTTCGTTCATTTATATGGTGATTATCCTTATGCTTTTTGGCTGGATAGCAGCCAAATTGAAATGGGTTTATCGCGCTTTTCTTTTATGGGAGACGATCGCAGCCGTCATAGTTTGCGAATTGCCTATAATTGTCGCGATCGCCAGCTAAAAATCACACAGAATAATACAATAACTGTTATAAAAGAGAGTATTTTTGATTATCTCCAACGAGAACTCGATCGCCGATTCTGTCAGACCGAAAAATTACCCTTTGATTTTAATTGCGGATTTGTCGGTTATTTTGGTTATGAACTCAAATTAGAGTGCGGCGCTCGTTTTTCTCATCCATCTGTATTACCCGATGCGGCTTTTCTCCTTGCAACGCAAATCCTTGCTTTCGACCATTACGAAAGAAAAACTTATCTACTGTACTCGGGCAAATCTCATGAAGAAAAAGAGGCAAAAAAATGGTTTAAAATGATGGAAACTCGATTGAGGGAACTGCCTCCTCTTCCTGCGCTCGCCTCTCCCCAACGAACAGAACCCATACAATTTTATTTAAGCCGCGATCGGCCAACCTATCTTCAAAATATCGAACAATGCCTGCAAGAAATTCGCAACGGCGAGAGTTACGAAATTTGTTTGACCAATCGACTTTATACCCATGCGACCCCCGATCCTCTGTCATTTTATCGCCATCTCCGGCAGCAAAATCCAGCCCCTTATTCTGGATTTCTCAAGTTTGGGGATTATGCGATCGCCTGCTCTTCTCCAGAACGATTTTTACAAATCGATCGCCAACGGTGGGTAGAAACCAAACCCATTAAAGGAACGCTCCCGCGCGGTCAAACACCCACAGAAGATCGTCAAATCGGCGAATATCTGGGGAAGAGCGAAAAAGATCGCGCCGAGAATCTCATGGTTTTAGACCTGTTGCGGAACGATCTCGGACGAACCTGCGAAGTAGGCAGCATCTGCGTTCCCAAGCTCATGCAAGTGGAAACTTATGCAACCGTTCATCAATTAGTGAGTACCGTGCGAGGGCGCTTGAGATCCGATCTAAACGCTATAGACTGCATTCGTGCGGCTTTTCCGGGGGGATCGATGACTGGAGCCCCCAAACTCAGAACAATGGAAATTATCGATCGCCTCGAAGGAGAAGCGAGGGGGATCTATTCCGGCGCGATCGGCTTCTTAGCACTGAATGGCACGGCTGACCTCAATATTGTCATTCGCACGGCAATTTTAACCCCGACAGAAACATCGATTGGTATTGGCGGTGGCATTATTGCTCTGTCCGACCCCGAAATGGAGTTCCAAGAAACTCTCCTTAAAGCAGAAGCTCTCGTTCGCGCTTTCGTGAAAGCCCTGCACGGAGACGAAAAATTGGTTTTCCCTCGCATCCTAGAAGCTGCGCGCTCGGGAGGTCTTGACAGTCAAAAAAAGTTCTCTCGATGGGGGCTAACTCAATCTGCCTCTAATTCTTTTCTCTTTCGCTTGACCGCAGTAGCTGAGATTTTTATATGTTTTAATTGCATTGATGATTTGCAAAAATGTAATAAAAAGTTTTTTTTTGTAATAAAAGTTACGAAATTTGCTAGAAATAGCTTCTATAACTACAACTCAGCGATCGCAAATTCAAGCAATAGTGCAATCTCCAGTTTGAAGAAATAGAATCACTTGCTGAAATCTCTTGATTTCGCAAGGAATATTATGCTTAAAATTTGGAGGATCGCATTGAGTAGGAGAACACAATCTCATGTCCTTACAGGCTGAAATCCTAGAAAAGAGTTTTGAGAACATCAAGCCCCAAGCCAATGAATTCGTAAACAGTTTTTATGAAAACCTCTTTTCAGCCAATCCAGAAGCCAAGCCTTTATTTGGTCACACAGATATGGCTGCTCAGAAGAAAAAACTACTCGGCTCTCTCGTTTTAGTTGTCGAAAACCTGCGCAAGCCTGACGTACTGAGCGATGCACTCAAAGGCTTAGGTGCAAGACACGTAAAGTATGGGGCATTACCCGAACATTATCCTCTTGTCGGTAGCGCTCTATTAACAACTTTCGAGCAATATTTAGGCGAGGCTTGGACGGAAGAAGTCAGACAAGCATGGGTCGAAGCCTATGGTGCAATTACCGAATTAATGCTTGACGGAGCCGATTATTCCGCCAAAGAAGTCATCTTAGATTCCTCCTCTGAAGAGTCTCCATTAGCTGCTGAATTACTCGAAACTAGCTTTGAGAAAATCAAACCCCAAGCCGATGAATTCGTAAACAGTTTCTACGCTAATCTCTTTACTGCCAATCCAGAAGCAAAACCTTTGTTTAGCCATACGGATATGGCCGGGCAAAAGAAAAAGCTCCTCGCTTCTCTGGTTTTAGTTGTCGAAAATGTACGCAAGCCAGATGTATTAACAGAATCCTTAAAAGGATTGGGATCAAGACACGTTAAATACGGTGCATTGCCAGAACATTACCCGCTTGTGGGTAACGCGCTTTTAGCAACTTTCGAGCAATATTTGGGCATGGATTGGACAGAAGAAGTCAAACAAGCATGGGTGAAAGCCTATGGGGTTATTACCGAAATTATGCTGTCAGGAGCCGATTATTCAGCCGAGGAGGTCGCCCTAAAAAAGCCTACTCTCCCCCCTCAATCCCAATCTTTTATTATTGAAAATGAGATTAATTTGGGTTTGTTTGTCGGAATTTTTGTGGGGGCAGGAGTTCTTGTTTCTTTGATGCTATTGCTGTAATTTTGGAAAGATGGCAAATCCTGTTCGTCGGGCTTTTAAACCCAATCAAATATTTCAATCGAAATTTGCCATTCTTGGAATTATCGTGCTGCTCGTTGTTTGGTTTTCCGTTGCTTTTGTGGTGGATCGGCGCACCATCTTTCTTCCTGGAAAGACTTCTGTGGGTCACGTTCTTTTCGAGACATCTTGCAGTTCCTGTCACGAAGGATTTAAACCCGTGACGAATGAAACTTGCTTGCGCTGTCACGAGGCAGAAATGGCAGAAGATGCTCACGGTGCGAAGAAATTTCGAGATCCTCGGTGGGCGGAATTATTAACCCGCGTTGACGTGCTAACTTGTACGGCTTGTCATGCGGAACACGTGCATATTTTCGCTCGCGGCGTTCATCTCAAGCCGGATCTGTGCATGGCCTGTCATGAAGACATTATTACAGGAGAACTGGCGAGTCACGATGGTTTTGCACCCGATGGTTGTTGGACGGCTGGTTGTCATAATTTCCACGATCATCGCTCGATTTCTACGGGATTTTTGCGGCAGAACATGGATGCACCACCATTGTTACCCGTGCCGGAGGTTTTCCCCTTGTCGAGACCCGATCGCTCGGGCGAACCGCCAAAACCTGACTTGAATCGGGAATTTTTGCAGGCAAAAACGGGGAGGACAGAATGAGCGATCGCGCAACTAAACTCTTGATTTTTGTTCTTTCGATCGGGTTTTTCTGGGGGTCTTTGTTGTCTTTTCCCGCGATCGCTCGGGCCGATGGCTTTAGCGCCCAACATATCGAGGAAATTAACAGTTTGTGGCAAAAAAGCGCCCATGCTTTTGCCGATATTAATTGCTCGAGCTGCCATCTAGAAGCGGAAACCAAACAATTAATTATTGCCCCCAAGTTTGAAAGCTGCCAAACCTGTCACGAACGACAAGTCGAGACATTTCTATTCGGAAAACATGGCGTTCGCTCTCTTGAAGGTCTTTCTCCATTAACCCCAGCAATGGCACATTTACCGATGAAAGAAACGGCAAGCGATCGCCAGATGAATTGCAATACCTGTCACGACGTTCATTCGGTCGATACTTTTACCGCTTCGGTAGATTCTTGTTTGAGTTGTCATAACGATACCCATTCCTTGAATTATGTCAAGTCAAAACACGGTTTATTATTTGCCGAAGCGAAATTGTTACCTGCCCCCACAGCCGATTTAGTCAGTTGTGCGACTTGTCACCTACCCCGGCAACAAGTGGAAGGCACAAAAACTGTTTTTGTCAACCACAACAATACTTACAATTTATTGCCTCGCGATCGCATGGTCAAAGATGTTTGCATGAATTGTCACGGTCTGGAATATTCCTACAATAGTATCTTTGATGATGAGTTGGTGGAAGCGAATTTTAATGCACCCCCGACGCAATATTTAGAGACCTTTGATATGGTAAAAGACCTCGAGAAAAAGCGATCGGGAACGGGGAATTAAAACTAGAGCAATTCGGAAGGGTACGAGTTAGTTTGTTTATTTGCAGAGGAGAACACCAAATGTTAGCTTTTTTGAAAAAATTGAAAGCAAGAACCATTGCGTTAATGACTTTAGCCGTCGCAATTTGTTTCATCGCGATCGCTTGTGGAGGTGGCTCCGCACCGCAAGCAGGAGGTGATGGGATTAATCCGGAAGTTGTTGTCGATTACATTCACACGGTATTATTAGCTGATAGAACAGCTTATACCAAGCACGTTGTCAATCGTTTTGAAACCCTAGAAGGAAAACCCAATGAAAAGGGTGTCGTCCCCGCAGAAGCGACAGAAGGATGGAAAGAAACCGGGGGAATTCCCCTACCTGCACAAATGTTCCGTTTGGGTGCAGAAATTGCCGCCGAAGAAGGAACATTTACTTACGGTTTAATTTCTCCGTGGAATATTAATGATTCCCAAGCCCCGAAAACAGACTTTGAAAAAGAAGCAATGGCGAAAGTCATCGAAACGGGAGAACCTTATAAAAATTATCAAGAAATTGGCGGTCAAAAATACTTCTCCGCCGTCTATCCCGATAACGCCGTTGCAGAGGCTTGTATTACTTGCCATAATACCCATCCCGTCCACCTAGAACGCTATCCCGACAAACAGTTTGAAATGGGAGAAGTCATGGGGGGAGTCGTGATCAACTTGCCGTTAGAAGGCGCTTAGTTTAAGCTAGTTCGGTAATCATGTTCGGACATTCTCTAGGGACGTTGTTGGCAACGTCCCTGAATAGTAATCGCGATCGCCAATGGAATTAAGATTTTAAAATTGTACAATGAAACCAACATTTACTACTTTAATTATTTTGACGTTCTTGGTCGCGTTACTACTCGTCCCTTTTGTTGTCAGTCCTTACTATTTGGTTTATCTCCGCGATCGCGCTTTTGAAATTCATCTCATTTTACAAGGAGAGATTTACAAGCAAATCACGGGATACTTTTCTTTACTGTTTGTGCTTGTAGAAATGCTGATCGTTGCTCGCAAGCGAGGGCGGACTTGGCTAGTAAAAATAAAACTTCCCGGATCGTTACAAATTTGGCGGCGCTGGCACATTTTTCTCGGCGTTGCTCTTTTGGGTACAACTTTAATTCATACGATCGGATCGCGGGGTTTAAATTTTAATGCAGTGTTTCTCTGGTTTTTTTTCGGGGTCACACTGTCGGCTTTAGTGGGGGCAGTTGCCGAAACGGGAGTATTAGAGTCTTCTCAACGTTATTTCGGTTGGGTTCCTCACGATACAAAAGAAGTTCATAAGAGTCGTTTTCTCATCTCTAAAGCCGCACTGATTCGCAATTTACGTGCTTGGTGGCTCAATACTCATATTTTCCTCGTTACGGCTTTTTGTGTCATGCTTGTTTTTCATATTTTTCTAGCTTACTATTATCAATAATAGTTGTTTTTTGTTTGTTATTTGTTTTTAAAATGTTAGAATTCTCTAATACCGATCGCTCATTACTCGTTACTCATTGCCGAAGGATTGCGATCGCATTGTTACTCTGTTTTTGTTTAAATAGTTTTTTGTTGGTTTCCGAAGCGAAAGCCGGACTTTTTTCGGGTTCTTCTTTAGCGGGTTTGGTGACAATGAAAAAAATGGCGGCGGAGTCGGTTGCTTATGATACAGCCGCGAACAGCGATCGCCCGATGGTTCTCGAATTTTATGCGAATTGGTGTACCACCTGTCAGGGAATGGCACCAACTATGGAAAAATTAGAGGCGGAATTTCGAGAAAATGTCGATTTAGTCATGCTCGACATTGACGATCCCCAATGGGTTAATATGATTCAAGAATATGGCGTAACTGGAGTTCCTCAGTTTATCTTTTTAGATCGCGATCGTCATCTCCAAAAAACTTTGGTCGGGAAAGTTCCGCGATCGATTATGACTCGCTATTTTGCAACCTTATCAGATCCCGAATTCTAAAAGTTAGCAACTCAGGAGTTAGCAATGCCAAATCTATTGTTTATATGCAGCCGCAATCAATGGCGCAGTCCGACCGCCGCAAGTCTTTTTCGCAATACTGATGGCGTAAAAGTGCGTTCGGCAGGAACGAGTAGCAAAGCTCGAAAAAAAGTCTCTAATTCGGATTTGAATTGGGCTGATTTGATTTTTGTCATGGAGAAAAAGCACAAAAATCAGTTGCAAGCAAAATTTTCGGAATCGCTTCAAGATAAACCTATTCATGTCTTAGGTATTCCTGATGAATATCGCTACATGGACGAAGAGCTTATCGATTTATTGAATGCAACAGTTACGCCCTTTCTGCTATAGTTTCACTCTTTTTATTATCCACAAGGAAACAGGATAAAAATGGATCGACATAAAGAAACGCTCGCCCAAACTATGTCTTTTCTCATGTCAATTCGTCCCGAAACTGACTTGGGCAAATTACTAAACTTTTGTTTGGCAACAAAAATAGAACCGGAACAAACTGGGAAAACTGCTTATGAAATGGCCTGTTATCTTTTAGAACATCCCGATAATTTATCAAATTTTATTCAAGAATCAATGGAAAGCGATGGGGAATATACTCCTGAAGAATATGTAGCAATGGGGGAATTGCCTACGCGAGATCCAGAAAGGTTCATGCAGAAAATATTTGCACAATTAGACCAAATAGAACTATAGAGCGATATCTCTAACAGAAAAGATTCGCTCCATAAACTAACATCTTATTGTTGATCAGGATATACGATCAATTGAGACCAAGGAAAACCTTGGGGATGCTCGTCTGTCCGGATACCACATCCTCCACTACATGGATCGCTAGTATCTGCGTAGGGTCGATCGGCAGCTTGTTTTGCCGTGTCTGCATCATAAACTTGCTGACAATACCACAGAAGTCCGCGTTTATCGTATGTCCAATCAAATTGGCTAAATTTCCCACTAAATTTTGGAGAATTTTTAGTATTTTTTGCGATGATTACCTTGTTTTTATTATCTACCGAAGTATAGGTAAAAATCAAAGAAGGATCGTCTGGAGAACCCATTGACCATTCTGTATTGCTAATTTGCTGCAACCCTCCATAATTATCAATATAATCGCCAACAATTTTAGGAGTTTCATCTGCTAATGCAGAAGTCCCTCCCAAGATAAACAGGGAAATGATGGTAATGAGAAATAATCGTTTCATAGTACCCTTGAAGTTGAGAATGACTAAAAATCCTAATCTATCTCCAAAAAAAGATTTTTGTACTCTTTTTGGTAGTAATTTTTCAGAACTTTAGTTCTTTTAATCCAAGATAGCTCTCTACTCATATATTTACAGAGATATTATATTTATTTCAGAATTGATGTGAGATCAGCGTACCCGTTTCAATACGCCAACAGCGATCGCTAATCTTCGCTAACCCTTCTGCATCGTGAGTGACAATGAGTAAGGTCCAATGCTGTTTTAATTTCTCTAATAATGTTACGACTTGGCGGCGGATCGACCAATCCAAACCTGCCGTCGGTTCGTCTAACAATAAAATATTGGGCTGACGAATTAATTGTACGGCGAGGGCGAGGCGGCGTTGTTGCCCGCCACTGAGGACATGAGGGGGCGTTGAGAGAGAAAGATGATCTAAACCCACCTCAAATAAGGTCGATTTGACTTGTTCTAAACCCAATTCTGGATGACCGAGACGCAATTCTTCTAACATTGTCCCCCCGCAAAAATGTCGCTCGGGAAACTGAAAGACCAAACCCGCGAGATATTGCAGATCGTAAGCATCTAGCTCTTGTTCTCCCCAAGCAATAAACCCTTGGGTGGGTTCTGCTAGTCCGGCCAGCAGTTCCAAAAGCGTTGATTTTCCCGAACCACTCGGCCCGACGATTAAACCGAGTTCTTGGGGGGCAAGTTCGAGATTGACATTTTTTAGGATGGGGTCGGGAGTCGCGGGAGGGTGATAAGTTAAATCTTTTAGATACAACATTAAAGGAGAAGCGTGAATCATGGGGAATGGGTGACGAAACAACTCGTTTTTTCCCGATTCCCTTCCTCTAGATTAAACGGAAAAATTCTGAATTGATAATCGATCGCCGATCGCTCAATATTGAAGGGGTGGAACTCGAGCAAATAGGAGTCCGTCAGGGTGCCAGAGACGAGAATTAGAAGCACTCAAATAGATTTCTCGTCAGCTTGTGCCTTTTGTGTTGCCTGGTCAATATTTGGAAAACTCTCATGCTGAAACAATTATTAAAATCATCGCGATCGCTGTCTCTCCTTCTATCTTCCACTGTTGCGATCGCCGCGATCGGTTGGGGTGCGATCGCTTTCGCCGGAGATCCCTTTGAACGCAGCCCCGAGAAACCCATCGGCGATGCGACTGAAGATGTATTTGAGGCCATGTTTAAAGAAGGGGATTATCGCGAAGCAGAACGCCTGATCGAACAAGCATTGCGCGAAGATGCCAACGAACCCCTTGCCCACGCTCTCCAAGCGGCTCTTGCTTATAATGAGGGCGATTGGGAAACGTTGAAAGTTCACGGGGAAAAAACCACGGAAGCCGCAGAACAATTAATCTCTCGCGATGCCGTGCGGGGCAATCTTTATAAGGGCGTGGGTTTAATGTTGGAAGGTGCTTATGATGTCTTGAAAAACAAGAATTATCTCGGGGCTGTCCCAAAACTCCAGAGAATTTTCCAAGCCTTTGATGCGGCACAAGCTGCCGATCCCAACGATCCGGAATTGAATTTGGCTAAGGGCTATATGGAATTACTCTTGGCGGTAAATTTGCCGTTTTCCAGTCCCGATACGGCGATCGAAAATTTTCAACGTTCCGCCAAGCCTTCCTATTTAGTCGATCGCGGTTTGGCTTTAGCCTATCGGGATTTAGGACGCTTTCCAGAGGCACTCGATCGCGTCAAGCAAGCGCGATCTCAAACTGGAGATAATCCAGAAATTACCTATCTCAAAGCGCAAATTCTCCACGAATTGGGCAAGCAAGAAAATCAGCCCAATACCGTCCGCGAAGCCGTGCAACTGTTTAACGAGGCATTAGGAGAAATCGACCAATTCCCCAATCCTCAAGCCAATCAACCCCAAATCGAACGGGAAAAGCGCATTGCTGAGGAATGGCTACAAGAGAATAGTTAAAAGGCTTTGAAGGAATTGAAGAGGCGATCGCGCTGCAATGCGATCGCCCTTTCACATCTTTCAAACTTTATCAATTCTTTTCTTCACACTTCTTGCATTTTAGGAACTTCTGGTTTCGGAAGCAGTTCTAATTGTGATGCAATAGGACTGAATTGACAGTAACAAATCACGATTTCCTTTTTCTCGCAATCTCCTGATGCTGCGGGGTAGCGATCGATACGAGTAATGACCCAATCTCCATCGCGGACGTGAGTTGAACTTTCTGGCGCGATCGCATCTTCAAATCCTTCCACGCGATGAAACTGGCGCAGGCGATCGCCAATTTTGGGAATGTTTCCATCAGGGTTATAATCCCAATGTTCGTCAAGAATATCGGTTAAGTTTCCCATCGGATTTTTACGCTTTTCCCATCCGGGCTGTTCTCCGTCGCAGTGGAAAATAATCCAAGTTTCTTTATTCGTTTCGCTCATGGTAATTATCCTCCATAAAAGATGTTTGCTTGCCTTTAAAAACACATTTAGCTTTGAGAATGGGATCGTTTGTGGGTTCAATGCGAACTAACTCCCACCCATTTAATCGAGCCATAATTTTGCATTGCATCCGACTGGCAGCATAGTGGACATTTTCGTTATTTTCTCGATCTGACATTACTTTACTCTCTATTGACCTGCATTACTCCATCCTTCAATTAAACCCGCAACAGGTGCGCTGAGAGGATTTGTTCTGAGAAATTCTAAACATCCTCCTTTGAATGCTGAAATCAGCTTTTCTTTCAATGTGGGGGTGTTTTCAATATGCTGCACGATTTGACTTGCTGCTTGCATTTGCTCCGTTGGTGAAGGATTGGGATAAGTTTGGGAAAGTTGGCCTAAAAGCTCTTGAATTTCTTTGACAGCCTCAGCAAGACTCTGTTTTTCTTCAGAGGAGTAATTGTATTGAGTGCCAATAATTTCATTATCTTTGAATTCTTGGGATCCGATAAAATTATTTCCTTTTGCTTCCGTCGCTAAGTTTTCAATTTTAGCTCCTCTGAAGTCGTAGTTAGATCTATCTTTTTCTGCTATTGTTTTAATGATGTTTGCGATCGTGTTTGAGAGTTTTGTATATTCGTTCCCTTGTGATTTTAGCTCTTTTTGTTTATTTTGTAACTCCTCTCGATAAAAAGAAATTTTCTCATTTTTTACTTCTAACAAGGGGTTATATTTTGCCCAAAAGTCTTGCTCGATCGCAATTTTAGTCGCTTCGTCAAGATATGGATGGACGCGGATACGAATGACAAGCGAGCCGTCATCAAGATTGTCAATAGTACGAACGGCAAAAATACAATTTTCCCCTTCTACACTGATTCGCTCCTGTTTAAGGCTTTGAAAAGAGGTTGCAAAAATGTCCCAGTCAATACCATCATTAAAAATTAGATCGAGCGTTTCTGTTGCTTTTTGAACGAGCCTAGTGAAATCTCCAGGTGCAAAGATTCTATTGGAATCGTGAGGTCTGCGATCGGTATAAACTGTTTTGCCATTTTTGAATTCTGATTTTAGGTAAATATATTCACAAATAACATTTTCAAATTTCGTCTCACTATTAATGTGCCAATCTTCAATACAAGCTCCTGTTAAATTGGCATTATTAAAATCAGTTGCAAGTGCTTGGACTCGAGTTAAATTTACTTTAGTTAAATTGGCTTTTCTGAATTTTGCCCGATCGAGAGAAGCATCATAAAGGTTGGCTTCACTAAGATTTGCTTCTTGGAGATAAGCAACCCGCAAGTTGACTCCTCGAAGATCGGTTAAATTAAGATTAGCTCCACTGAGATCTGCTTCACCTAGATTTGCATAGCTTAGATCTGCACCATTGAGATCGGCATAACAAAGATGACTCAAATATAAATCGCTTTGAATAAGACTAGCAGAATGGAGATTGGCTTGACTGAGATCGGATTCTCTAAGATTGGCTTGGCTGAGATTATTCAAATAAAGATTAGTTTTTCCTAGATTGACTCCTTCAAGATCGGCTTCTCTGAGATTACGATTTTTAAGGGGATGATTAAGAATTTCCCAAACTTTTTGCCATTTCTCATCTAATTGTGTTTTTTCATTAATTTTAATTCCATTAAGATTGGCTAAATAGAAATCGGTTTCCCTGAGATCTGTATTGCAAATATCTGCCTCACAGAGATCGGTTTGACTAAAATCTACTTCTTTAAGATTCATATTGCTAAGGTTGGCCTTTCTAAGGTTTGGATCGATATCCCAATTTTTGCCTCGCCATTCATTCCAAATTTCAACACCTTTCGCAAGAATATCTAAGTGGTTTTGATTTGCCATTAGTTTTTCTTAAACCTTAACAAATTGTTCTGCTTTATCCGCTTCTAACGCTTCTGGCACGTAAACACATTTACACAGATGTACAACTAAATAACAAGGTTGCACGATCTTAGCATCGGGAATGTAGGAATCGATCGCAGCGACTCCCCAAGGTTGAGAGGTTACTATTTTCTCTTGGGTACGATATTGAGGTAAAAGAGAGCCGATTTCGGGTCGATCTCCAGTTAAATTGCGTCGTACTTGCAATAACAAGCCCTCTCCTAAATACAATTGTAAATTGAGTTGGCGATCGCGATAAGCACGAACCCGAAACCAAGTAGCTCTTTCCTCTACTGTCCCGATCGCACAATGTACCAAATAAATTGCTTCTTTTGAATTTTCTGTGCTTTCATAGCGATCGACTCCAACAATTGACCAAAGCCTTTCACGACCTAAAGAAACGCGATCTCCCACTTCTGGAGGATTTGCCAAATATTCGATTTTGCGAGCTTCTCCTGCTTTGTAATCGCGATCGTTGAGAGCATCAAAAAATACTAAATAGCTCATATTTTCGACTCCTATTCTTTTTCTTGGTAAGGCTTAAATCTTTCAGCTTGGCGATCGGCATCTGCACCATCAAAGATGCAAGTAACCCGCAAAATAGGATCGTCAGTTTCAACGATATCGACCAAGCGAATATCCAGTCCTTGCTGTCTAAACCGCTCTTCCATTTTAAAATAGTCTTCTTCGTTAGCGGCACAATGCCACTCCCTGACTTCACTAACGGGTTTCCAATCCATTGCGATTGAGTGTAAAAGCAGTTTAATTGTATCGCATTCGAGTCAACTAAAACGATGTTGCCAAAATTGCGATCGCCGACACTCGATCTATTGTTTTCTTTCCTCCCACCCCCGCATTTTCCCTGGATTAAGCAATCCATAGGGATCGACGCGCTTTTTAAATGCCAACTGTACCGGATCGATGATTTTACGTCCGCCATCTTCCATAATATAAGTATGAGGATTGGCAATTCCCGCACCATTCTCCTCGTGATATTTAATAATCTCATTGAGTCGTTCTTCCGTAGAATAACGGACTAATTGCAACCCGCCCGGAATCGCTTTTCCTCCTGCCCGCAAAAACTCCAAATGAATCATGACTTCATCGCCAAAATAATGATACATTTGCTCGACCCGTTCCAAATTCCAATAAAAGGTTTGCAGATAAGTCAAATTAGGGTCGCTGCTCCGGGCGTGTAAGGTGGTATGATTCCAGCCAAATTCAACTAAACTCGCGCCTTTTTTCGCTTCTTCTGCCGTTTTCTGATACGTTATTTCACCGCCCCATTCTTTCACTAAATCATAGAAAGGTTCGAGGGAAGTTTCGGCGATAGTGAGTAATGCACAAGATTTTTCCGTGGGAATAGAGTCTTTCAATGCCGTAAAATAAGTGGGGATGGGGTCGGCAAAAACAGCAACCCATTTTTTAACCAATCCATCGGAATCCGAGATCGCCTGCCCGAATTTCGCCGCTTCTAAAAACTCATCAAAGGTGACGATTAATTCCGCCCAAGGATAAGCGGGGGCGAGGGGAATTTCTAACTCGATAATAATGCCATTCGTCCCGTAAGCATGATTCACCTGTTGGACTTCATCGCCACGCAATTCTAATATTTTCGGTTCGTCCTCCATTGTTACGATACGGAGGGCGTGGAGATTGCCGCGATCGCGCAATTGTCCGTAATTGATCGACCCCGCACCGACGCTTCCCCCACCGATAAAGCCGCCAATTGTTGCCGTTCGATAGGTTGAGGGGTACATCCGCAATTCCCAACCGATTTCCCTTGCTTTCTTATCGAATGCTGCCATTTTCACCCCCGGTTCTACGCTCGCCAAACCGGGTTTTATCCAGCGAATCGCATTCATCGGAGTCATATCGAGAACAATCCCGCCTGTGAGGGGAATACATTGCCCGTAATTTCCCGTTCCCGCCCCTCTAACCGTTAGGGGAATTTTATTTGTGACGCAAACTCGCGCGACTTTTAGAACATCCGTTTCTGTTGCAGCGCGAACGACTAAATCCGCACGTTTTTCGGATAATTGTGCTTGCAGAATGGGACTGAAATGATAGTAATCGAGAGAGAGTTTGGCAATGCGATCGGCATCGGTTACGATTTCCAATCCATCCAATTCGGCTGCAATTTGATTCCAATCGGTCATTGGGAAATATTTACTCTGTCTGAAATAATATTATTGTATCATGAATTTCATTTCGATTTAACAAAGCTCGAAATGAATTGAACGATTTGGTTGGCAGTGATGCGATTATTTACATTTCCCAAGTAATAAGTCTGACCGCTAGGCTCCAAAGATATTGCAATAATATAATCACTATTGGAAGGGTCATCTGGGATATTGATTCCTCTGACCCATTCAATTTTTTTGATTTCTTGAAAAGAGTGCTTTAGTTGTTTCGTTGTAATGAATTTTATTGTTTTTGTGATAATCAGAATTTGCTCATCTTTATCAAAAGTATAGGTTTTGAGTGGCCAAAACAAGAATGATAATGTAACCAATAATGTAATCAAAACAACGATCGCCCAGATTGAGACGGTCAATATATCGGCATTTTTTTCGATTGTTAAAGATTTATCTCTAGAATTTCCTATCAATCTATTAATCTTACTGACAATTTCCATTTCTTGTTTTTGAGACAAAGTAATAAAACCTTGATTGGTTGGAAATCTAATGATTGGTTTGTGGATATTGATAAGATTCAAGAAGGATTTTTTTTGTTTTAGCTGTAGCTGCACGTAATATAAGTTCAATCCTGCGACTTTCGGGGTTGTAGTCAATACATGATGCAAAGATTTTCTGACTTTAAATCCTATTGTAAAAACTTCCTCAAGTTGACAATTGACTTCAGATGGATTGATGCGATCGCAAGATAAACTAGAAGTCCAAGGAAATCGCAAGGGTAAAATCAATGCAAAGAAGACAAAAACCAAACCGGAAAATAAAATACCGAGAACTCGATTCTGTTTCGATTCGGGTTGAATAGAAAGTTTGGTTTCTGTTTTCTCGATAATTTTCATAATTGCTCTTTTCTCTCGGTTCTTTCTCTTGGCTCTATATCACGATTTTACTCCCAATATCAACACGATCGCTTTTTGCTTGACTTTTTGAGCAACTCTAGATAGAATAAAAAATCAATAACGATCGAAAATCATGAGACGGTGTTTTACCAAAGCGCAAAAACTCTTGTTATTGCGTCGTGCAGGTTATTGCTGTCAAATTTGCGGAGTTCGACTCACTCCAGATAATTTTGCAGCCGATCATCGCATTCCCTATTCCAAACAAAGGGCAACTGAAGTTTGGAACGGACAGGCATTATGCAAGACTTGTAACAGTCGGAAAGGCGATCGTTAAAGTCGCAAACAATCGGAGTAAAAAGAATGGCGATCGCTAACTATTTTAAAACGTATCACGAACTGGTTCTCTCGCGCATCCTATCTGGTCAAACGGGACTCTATTCCCATCAAAGAGAAGCACTCCTCGCCCTCTATCAAAAAGCCGTGCGGGGAGATTTGGACGGCGTGCATCGGCAAGCTGCTTTAATTTTAGCAGGAGTGGGGACAGGCAAAACTTTAATTCAGGCGCTTACACCCTTTATTCTATCCCCGTGGATGCAAGGAGAACGCGCCCTCTTTTTATCCGATAATTGTACCCTGCGCGATCGCTTTCTGCGAGATTTTCCCACGGATGCTAAAGGTCATCCCCACTATCAACAATGGCTGCTTTACAGTTTAAATATTTTACCTCCCGGAGTGCCACCGCCGACGATTGTAGGCTTAGATGCCAGCAATTTTAATAGTTATGCTTACGCCATGCACTGTGCCGATATTTTGGTAGGAAATCGGCAATTTGTGGTGAATTTGGTTAATCGTGGTGACATCGAACCGGATAGTTTGGGGATATTAATTGTGGATGAAGCGCATTTCGCTGCCGCTTCTTCTTATCGCACGATTACGGGTTATTTTGAAAATGCGTTATTAACCTATTTTACCGGCTCTAAATTCCGCTCTGACAGTCAGCCTTTACCCTACGTCCGCTATGCAGAGGTCTCAGATTGGGATGTCAATAATGAGGCGATCGTACATTATGCACCCGTTGCCGATTATGAATTTTCTTTACAAGACGCGTGGAAATTAGAGCCGCCTCCTATTAAAAAAGTAACTTTGCAAGAAGCCACTAGCGAAGCCTTTTTAATTGAAGAAGAAGGAGAAGAAATTTCTTATACCCCTGAAGAATTTTTTAATAAAGCCGAATGCGATCGCCTCTGGTTTCGCAAGATTTTATTTGCTGATAATTTCTCCCTCCCGGTATTGCAAAAAACAGTGGAAATACTCTTGGCAAAACGTCAAAAAACAGGGCAACCTCACGCGGCGATCGTGCGTGCGTTAAATATCCCCCACGCCCATCGGGTTACGGAATTATTAGAGAAGAATTTCCCTCTCTTAAAAGGTCGCGTGGGAAGCATTCACAGCGATCGCGAAGGTTTCGATCTGGCAGGTCGTCCGGGGGAGATTATCCAACGGTTTTATAATGGCGATTTCTGGGTTTTAGTTCATTGCGGGATGGTGGGAGTTGGATTCGATCATGCTTGGGCTTCTGTGAGTTGTTGTTTGTGCGTTCTCAAAAGTATGTCTCCCGCCGAGCAAGAATGGGGTAGAATCGTGCGTCGCGTACCGGGAGACTCCCCGGGCTATTTTCCCAGCTTAGAACATCCGAATTGGGGCGTTATCGTAACTCATGAAAGTTTAGATATTCGTCCTCTATTCGAGAAATTCTTGCAAGGAATGGAAAGTGACACGATCAAGGATATTCCTCCCCCCCGTCCCAATCCTGTTCTTGTTAGCGAATATGAAGCAGGAGAAACAATTTTAAGTCTTTCCGATACCTCTTCTTTGCGATCGGGAGATATTTTGCAACTGTCCACATGGGTAGAGTCCGAACCCAGTCCTCCTCCTAAATTCAATTTAGGTCGAGAATTAGGATCGACAACCGTTGCTGAATCAACAGGAACTTATGAGGATCGTGCCGCGATCGCGATTGCTGCTGCGAATGAATCTGAATCCCCTCTTTCTGGGGAGGAACATTTCGATCCTCAATTACCGAGTGGCGATCGTGCTTTACGTCCTCCCCTACCTTGGCAAAATGAAGTCGATGCGATCGCAGAAAATTTAGGGAAAATCCGCAGTTTGCGAACCTTTAATATTCAAATAGAAGCCGTTTTAGACGAAAAACACGTACAAATTGCACCAACATGGAACGATATTCCCCGAGGGGCAAAAATCAAGCGGGAACGCACGCCTCAATCGTTACCGGATGCTCATTTTCTGAGTCACGTTAACCTCGATTGGCAAGTTATGGTTGGAGAGGAACTCATGTCTTATACCGAATATAAAAAACGAGAAATTTTGCAACAAAAAGGTTTTAATTTGAACGAAGAAGGCGAGATTGTTGCGAATAGTATAGAATTGCGATCGCTGATGCCAGATTCTGCTTATCAGTTATTTTTGAAAGGATTGGAAGCAGAATTAACCAGTATTGATGTTGAAGTCCCCCAAAATGACAATGCGATCGCGCGTCCCGATAAAGCGAAAATGGAAATCCAAGGACGTTATGGGGGACAAATTCGGAGTTTGATTCACGATCTTTTGCATCAGCATCGTTTCGTTCCCGATGGTAAAAATGGGACGTTTTTATTAGATCGTCCCGTGCCTTTATTACAAGAAGAAATCGATCGCGTTGAAGCCAAAGGAGAGGAGGTTTCTTTTAAAAATAATCAACAATTTCTTCATTCTGCCGTTTTTGCTTATATTAAGGAAGCGACGGGAAGAAGTTTTTCCGAACATAATGAGGAACAATATCGCGAAGTTTATCAACTCGCCAGAATTTACCTTCTACGTCTGCGAGAACAATTGCAATGGAAAGTCAGGAAAGAATAACTCGCGGATGTTCCTAACGCACCCAACCGATCTAAAATGAAGTCAAAGAGAGTGATTGAGTATCAACTCATTCAAATAGATTATTGCAACGAATGAAAAAACTTCTTATTACGGGATCTAGCGGTTTTCTCGGCTGGAATTTATGCCAAATGGCCAAACAACAAGATTGGCAGGTTTTTGGAACGTATTACGCCCATTCTCCCAACCTTCCCGAAGTCGCCTCCATAAAAATCGATTTAACCAATTTTCAGGCCTTAAAAGCACTATTTTCGGAAATTAAACCCGATGCCATCATTCATTTAGCAGCCGCTTCCAAGCCAAATTACTGTCAAACCCATCCAGAAGAATCTTATCGCATTAACGTCACGGCTTCTTATCATATTGCCGATCTATGTGCCGAATTCGAGATTCCCTGTGCGTTTACTTCTACCGATCTCGTATTTGACGGTTTAAATCCACCTTATCGCGAAAGCGATCGCGTCTGTCCGGTCAGTATTTATGGGGAACAAAAAGTATTAGCAGAACGTGGTATATTAGAACGCTATCCCAAAACTGCCGTCTGTCGAATGCCTTTAATGTTTGGTGTTGCTGCTCCCCATTCTTCTAGTTTTATTCAACCTTTTATTTCCAAACTGCGTCAAGAGGAGGAATTAAGTTTATTTTTTGATGAATACCGAGTGCCTGTCAGCGCAGAAACTGCAAGCAGAGGTTTATTTTTAGCGGTTGAAAAAGCAGAAGGTATCTTACATCTAGGTGGAAAAGAACGCCTTTCTCGCTACGACTTTGGCTGTTTAATGGCAGAAGTTTTAGAGCTACCCAAAACGGGTTTAAAATCTTGTTCTCAAAAAGATGTTCCCATGCCAGCCCCTCGACCCGCCGATCTGGCAATGGATAGTTCAAAAGCCTTTGATTTGGGTTATAATCCCCCAACTTTACGAGAAGAATTAGAAGCGCTTAAGGGAAGAGTATAAAGTGTTATTTGTGTCTTGGTCAGCATTCCCTTGCGTCTTTCTTGGTGCGCATTCCCTTGCGTCTTTCGCCGACGCGGGGTCGCACCGCTTTCGCCGACGCGGGGTCTGACCGCTTGTTTGTGGCTTGCACTGAGCTTTTTCGAAGTGTTCGTTATTTGCGGTAATTCAAGCGGATTTGATATTACTTCTTTTTCTCCTTGTATCTCATATCTGCATATTTCTTCATCACGCGATTAAAAGTTTTTGCAACACCCGTTCCTTTCGATGCACTCACTAGGGCGACAGAAAAATCGATATGATGTTCCGGTTTGGCAATTTTATCGCAAGCATCGCGAATATTATACTCGATGCGTTTGAATAGATTGCGGGCGTACTCTTCTACATTCGCCAAACTTACACCGGGGATACAGCCCATTGCTACAATTTGTTCTAGCAAATCCATCTTATTAATGATTAGAGTCACACACAACAGGTTTTTACTGTATACCGTGGCAAAAACAATTTCTAAAATTGCCGGAACAATATATTCAAGATGCTGTTCAACTCGCTTGCGGATTTTAGTTTCGGTATCAACGGCCAACCATTCAACTAATTCATTAGTATCTAGTGGTTTGCTATTTTTTTCAATTCGCGGGGCAATATCAACAATAAAAAAGACTCCATTCACCAAACGCCTGTCTGGGGGACCAATAACCTGTGGTGACGCATTGAGAGTATTCTGGGAAGGAGATTGACCTTGATAATCGGAGACAACAATCCGACAGCGTCGTTTCGTTTCCAAGTCTAAGTATTTTTCTGCCGTATAGAAGGCAAAATATTTTGTGGCTTGTTCGGGTCTGACTTCCCCACCCAGCCAACTTTTAATCAACGTGGTCTTGCCGCTACCGCCGCGACCGTAGAGATAGAAACGACTTGAAGGCTTCTTGAGGATGGAATCATTGCGGAGACTATCCACCATATCCCGGTAGAGTTCTGTCGTTGCGCCGACCGAAATGAGGGCAAAAACGGCAACCAGCAAAAGGCTAATCAAAATAGGCCCGGCCACTTTTTCCGAACCTTGCAGAAAGATAACGACGACTACGGCGCAAACGATCAAAAATATGAAGATTAAGGTTCTGCGTCCTCTCATTGTGTCATTCCGGTTGCGATGGGGTATGGGGGTCATTCTACGTTAGTATACGCTGATAAATATCTCTGGGGACATTTTCTTAACGCTGTAAGGGAGGAAGCGATCGCGGGCGGTCGCTTTTATTTTACTTGGCATGGGGAATTTCTTTATACTTCCCGCCAGTTTTCAGTTAATTTCCGGATAAAGGGAAAAATTGCCCTCCGATCGCCGTTCACTTGTGTTATTTTTTTATTTCGCTTCCATCCAATTTTTTCCGCCTCGCACGTCTACAACTAAGGGAATGCTTAAGCGTACGGCATTTTCCATCCCTTCTCGAATTTGCGGTTCTAATTCTTGCCATTCTTCTGGTGGAATTTCAAAAACCAATTCATCGTGAACTTGCAACAGCAATTTGGCCTGATAATTTTGCAAAATTTTGTGCAAGCGAATCATGGCAATTTTAATAATATCCGCACTCGATCCCTGGATGGGGGCATTGGCGGCTGCTCTTAAGAGTTGTGAATCTCCTTGGGAAAGTTTTTTCAGGGTTTCTAGTTCGATCGCTTCGGGATCTCGTCCTTTGAGTCTGCGCAGGCTTTCTCCGGCAAAATTAAAGTAACGGCGGCGTTTGCACAAGGTTTCGACATAACCGAGGGCGATCGCTTCTTTTTTCATTCGTTCTAAGTAGGCAAAGACATTGGCATAACGCTCTCGATAGCGATCGATAAAGACTTTGCCTTCTTTGCTACTCACTCCAGCTTCTCGGGCGAAGCGTTGGGCACCCATACCATAGATTACCCCAAAATTAATCGTTTTGCCCAAGCGGCGCTCATCTGGGGTAATCTCTTCTTTTTCAAAGAGTAATTGTGCGGTGACGCGATGCACGTCTTGGCGATCGCGATAGGCTTTTAAGAGAATGGGTTCTTGACTTAAATGGGCGAGGATTCTTAATTCAATTTGGGAGTAATCGGCGGAGACTAATTGCCATCCTTCTCGCGGTAAAAAAGCTTGGCGAATTTGCCTTGAAAACTCGCTGCGAATGGGGATATTTTGTAAGTTGGGACTGGAGGAAGAAAGGCGGCCCGTTGAGGTACCCGTTTGGTTAAAATTGGTGTGAATGCGTTGGGTTTTGGGATGGACGAGGGCGGGAATTGCGTCTACATAGGTTGATTTGAGTTTGGAGAGGGTGCGATATTCGAGAATGCGATCGATGACGGGATGATCTCCTTGTAATTTCTCTAAAGTTGCGTGGTCTGTGGAATAGCCTGTTTTTGTTTTTCGGGTTTTTCTCGTACTCAATCCCAAGGTTTCAAACAGCAATTTACTTAACTGTTTGGGAGACCCTAAATTAAATTCTTCTCCAGCCTCTTTGTAAGCATTTTTTTCGATATCTGTCAAGTCTTTCCCTAACTGTTCGGAGAGTTTTTGGAGATAATCGGTATCGATACAAATACCTCGATCCTCCATTACAGCGAGGACAGGTTCTAAAGGTTGTTCGACTTCTAGAAATAGTTTTTCTAGTTCGGGTATTTTTGCCAGTTCTTCTTGCAATTTTGGCACGAGACAAAAGGTCGAGTAGACATCCATACCGCAATAGTTTGCAGTTTTAGGAATGGAGAGATCGGCAATCGTTTTACCTTTGGGAATGTCTAAATCTTTATAGCTTTTGGCTTCGATCCCGGTTAAATATTTGAGGGAGAGATCGGTTAAATTATGCAGGCCATCAGGAATGAGAATATAGCTGGCTAACAAAGTATCAAAAACAACGCCCTCTAGGGAAATACCTTGATATAAGAGAACGAGGCGATCGAATTTTGCATTTTGTAGGGATTTGGGATAGTTTTCGCTTTCCAGAATGGGTTTTAATGCGTCTAAAACCGTTGTTTTTTCCAATTGCTGCCCTTCGCTATGATTGAGGGGAATATAAGCCATTTCATCGGGCTTTTCTCCCCAACAGCAACCGAGTCCGACTAATTCAGCATCGCGAGGTTCGAGGGAATTGGTTTCTGTATCCCAAGCAACGGGAATTTGGGGATTGGTATGGGTTTTTAGGCGATCGACTAAGGCTGTTAATTTTTCTACTGTATCGATAATTTCCGGTGAAATAATCGTCTCTTCTTCAACTTCTGCATTGTCGGTATCTTCAGCACTAAAAAACCATGTCTCCTCGCTTTCCGGTGCGTCCATTTCCAAGAGAGCGGATTCGGTAAAATCGCCGCCGAATCGTTCTTGTAATTTGTCGATTTGTTGCAGTAGCTTTTTGAGTTCTAATTTTTCTAGTAAGGGTTGAACTTTTTGGCGATCGAATCCGGACAGTTGCAAATTCTCGAATTCAAGGTCTAAAGGAATGTCGAGTTTAATGGTTGCCATAAACTGGGAGTGTTTAGCATCTTCTTGTCCGGTTGTGAGTTTCCTGTTATTTGCTCCTTTAATTTGGTCGAGATTTGCATAAATATTCTCTAATGTCCCATACTCTTTCAGCAATTTCACTGCTGTTTTATCGCCAATTCCTTTAATGCCGGGAATATTATCGGATTTGTCGCCACACAGGGCTTTATAATCGATCACTTGGGAAGGGTTTATTCCCATTTTTTCTTCAACTTCTGCAGCTTTAAATTCCGGCGATCGCGATCGCGCACTTTTCATCGCCTTCGGATCTAAATACAACACGCTAATCTGTTTTTCATCATCAACGACTTGAAATAAATCGCGATCGCCAGTGACAATTTTAACGCGATGTCCCGCTTGACTTCCCGATCGAGCCAGCGTACCAAGAATATCATCGGCTTCGTATCCCGGGGCGATAACCGTCGTTATTTTTAATGCTTGTAAAAGTTCTTGTAGATTTTTCAGATCCGGGAAGAAATCTTCCGGCGTTTCTTGGCGATCGGCTTTATAGTTAGGATCGGCTTGGTGGCGAAAGGTTGGCTTATCCGTATCGAAGGCGATCGCCAGATATTTCGGTTGTTCGACTTGGATGACTTGCAAAAGAGACTTGAGAAAGCCAAAACAGATATTAGTGGGAATTCCCGTGGAAGTGCGCAATCCCCCATCTCGTCCCTTAGCAAAGGCATAATAGGAGCGAAAGGCAAGGGAATGTCCGTCAACGAGAAGCAAAGTTAAGGGGGATGTTGAAGCGTTCAAAGGTTTTTCAAACTCTACCATCCCCATTGTACAAACGAATTACCCCGATCGCGAACTGAGGTCGAGGGATGCTGAGGTCTCTCTCGGTTGCGAATCGCGGCGAATCGCGACTACCATTGTGCTTGGTCGATCATATTTTTGCATTTTTGCCAGATTTCTAGCTCGGAACGCCATTTTTCCAGTTCGGTTCTGAGTCGAGTCGGATCGCCGACATAGGTTGACAAAATTAACTCTCTTCGATCGATTTTGTCCTTGAGGGTATTGGTTTCTAGAGAGATTGTGTTTTGAATTTCCGAGATTTTCATGGCTGCGATCGCTATCCTAAAAAATGATTGCTGTTTGCGGTTGTTAAAACTTTGTAACAGAATATATCTAATTTTGTCATTGAGGGCAACCGGAAAGAGAAAACGCGGAAAAGTCCCCGTTTCCTGTAGGATCGAGAGGAGTAGGTGCAATTGTGGAGGAGATTCGCCGCATGAGTTTGGGATACAGACAACGGCGTTTAAAGTTCCGGCTGTCTCGCTGGCTGTTCGTCGCCTTTTTGGTGGTTTCGGCGCTCTTTTTATCCGGCTGCATTCGCTATGATGTAGGCGTAACGGTGCGGGGTCAAAATGGCGGGACGATTTCCCAGCACGTTAAATTGGGCGAACAACTGACTCGCTTTAGTCCTACAGAAGCCTCTCGCTGGCTGAAAACCATTGAAGATCGGGCCAAAAAACTGAAAGGGAAGAGCAAATATATCGCCGATGACGAACTTCTCGTCACGATTCCGTTCTATAATGGCAAAGATTTAGTTTCCAAGTTTAACAAGTTTTTCAATCCCGCCGGACAGGATATTGCTACCTCGGAATCCAACACTCTCGATGCAGTCCAACTGGTTTCCGAGATTGAGATCGAGCAAAGCAATCTTATTTTAGTCGAACGCGATCGCCTTAGTTTGGCGGTGGATATGCGCGGGTTGGAAGTATTGAGCGATCGCTCTCCTATTTCCCTCGAGTCTGGTTTCCCCATTACCATCGATTTTTCCCTCTCCACTCCTTGGGGTGCAAGATATTTGGTGCGCACTCCCGACGGGATTTCTCCCCCCGTGCGACGGGTTGGAGATCGCTCCATTTGGACGCTACAAACCGGAGAAATCAATCATATTGAGGTAGTTTACTGGGTGCCGAGTTATTTGGGGATGGGGTTTATCGCGATTGTTTTGTTGACAATTGGCGGAATTTATGTTAGGGATCAATATTTTTCTGGCTCGGATACCCCGGTAACAACTTCTTAAAATAAAAAATGGTTGTCACTCCAATTTCCACGCACCGATGGACGGTGGAACAATACCACCAAATGATAGAAACGGGGATTTTAACCCCTCGCGATCGCGTAGAACTGATTCGAGGAGAAATTGTCGATGTGAGTCCGCAAAAGCCCGTTCATGCGGTTTTAATTTGTTTGTTAGCAGATTTATTGAGAGAGCGGTTGCAAGGCAATGCTTATGTGCGATCGCAACTTCCCATTACCCTGTCAAACTCAGAACCCAGTCCCGATCTGGCGATCGTGCGGGGGACGGCGAGAAGTTATCTGACTCAACATCCCCTACCAGACGATATTTTCTGGCTCATTGAAGTCTCAAATACAACCCTCGCTTTCGATTTAGGAGCAAAAGCAGAAGTTTACGCGATCGCGGGAATCCCGGAATACTGGGTTTTCGATTGTCAACAAAATCGTCTGCACCTGTTTCGAAACCCGCGATCGGGTCAATATCAACAAGAAATGATTATTTCAGGAGGCGAAAATATCTCTCCCATCGCCTTTCCACATCTCACTTTAACCATCGAGGAGTTTTTGATTTGAATTAAGATATCAGGAAAGTGAAGGCTGCAATGCGAGCATCTTTGTATCCCATTTTTTCCATTCTGAAGCCTCAAAGGGATGAGCCGCCAAACTACACGCCTTCCAACAGCCTTGTACTGGGACGTTTAATTGACGGCAGTTTCCACCACGTCTTCCTTGAGGGGCATAAAAAATACAACGGCGACAAGTTGATGTTAAAGATTTTTCTGAGTCCATGATATTTTATAGTAGTTTTGCGAACCCGATGCTTACAAACATTTTGCCATCTGTGCGGTAAGGCGACAGCGATCGCGAGTTTGACTCGAGAGTGCTTTCGTGCAGATATTGAAGTGATGCAGATAACCCGATCGATGCGATCGCGTGCAGGAGATAGAATAAAATTAACTGTCAGTCGGATAAGAAATAGCGATCGTGGCAAAAGACATTTTTCATCAACAAGTTAAAAGTGCTTTAATCAAGGACGGGTGGACGATTACTCACGACCCGCTAACCCTCCGCATCAGTGAAGCCGTGAAATTGCAGATCGATTTAGCCGCAGAAAATGCGATCGCAGCAGAACGAGATTCTGAAAAAATTGCAGTAGAAATTAAGAGTTTTATCGCAGATTCAGATATTAGTGCTTTTCATACCGCACTGGGGCAATATCTCAACTATTATCAAGCCCTTGAAGAACAAGAGCCAGATCGTCTCCTGTATTTAGCCATTCCTGTGGAGACTTATCGAGATTTTTTTCAACTTCCTTTTATTCAACGAGCGATCGCTCGTCACCCAATGAATCTCATTATTTATAATCCTAGATTGGAGGAGATCGAAGAATGGATCGCCTAGAACAATATCGACAATTTATCGAGCAAATTTTAACAGAACACGCTCAGATTTCCACAAGCACGGATACAGATGTAAAACCGCAACTGATTTTCGATCGCGAACGAGACCATTATCAGTTATCTTTTGTAGGTTGGCAGGGAGATAAACGAGTATTTGGACCCGTGATGCACTTTGATATTGAAAATGGCAAAATTTGGGTGCAATATAACGGAACGGAAGAGGCTGTTGCTGAAAGATTGGTAGAAATGGGCGTACCCTCTTCAGATATCGTTCTGGGCTTCCATTCTGCTTTTAAACGTCAATTTACACGTTATGCAGTGGATTGAAAGCTAAAACCTGCTTTCCCGTTTGATAATTTAAGACTCCGGTGGGTTCGTCGCAGAGCAAAACTTAGGAGCATTTAGCGATCGCTCGAGCAATCGTAACCTGTTGCTGTTTCTTAACTATAGCACCTTAAAGAGGCTTCATTAGCATGGGTTAAATTGCGATCGCGAATCCGATTTTTATTTTTTTCAGTCAGAGATTAACCCGATTTCCAAAGAATGTCAAAGATCTCAATCTTGTTTTCTTCTAAGCGCGATCGTAAAAAATCCCAATTTAACTCATTTTCAGTGGTAATCTACTTCACAAAAAAAATATAAGATCGTTCACTAAAATTTTAGATTTGGATCGCACTAGAAATTCAAAATCTCGAAGACCATAAAAATGTAATCGACACAAGACCTAACACATAAAGTTCTCAAGGAGGTTGTACCAATGAAAACTTACCAACTGAAAAAAAACAAATGGAAAATTGTTGGTGTGTGGATTGGTGGGGGTCGCCGGATCTACTGTACGGTAGAAACTAACCGACAATGTCGGTGGCGACGAGGAACGATTCCCGGGTGGGGTAAGTTCACCGAACAACACTCAACAATTCTTCTGGGCATTTTTGCTTTTTTACAAGTGAAATCACCCGTTGATACAGTTTGCAAAACATCTTTTCAGAAAGAAGATGTAGGTTGGGTTGAATAAACATAATTTTTCTGAGTCGGGTTGAGATAAAGCAACCCGACTTATTAACTGTAGGGATGCAAAATTTTAAGTCCCTATAAATACCCGAATTATGCAGCAGAATCGACAAAATCAACATCGATGATATCATCATCAGTTTTGGTATTTTGTGCCGTTTCTTCGTTAGAATTGGCATACATGGCATTGCCGATTTGCATTAGGGTTTGTTTCAATTCATCGCTGAGAGACTTCAGGCGATCGCTCTCTTCTTTTTCGATCGCATCTCGTAACTGTTGGATGAGATTTTCGGCGCGATCGCGATCTTCCGAAGCAACTCGATCGCCTAGATCGTTCAGTTGTTTCTCGGCTTGATAAACTAAGGAATCCGCCGTATTTTTGGCATCGATTTGCTCTCGGCGTTTCTTATCTGCTTCTGCGTTTCGTTCCGCATCTTTCATCATGCGATCGACTTCTTTTTCATCCAAAGTTGAGGCTCCGGAAATGGTAATCGATTGCTCTTTTCCAGTGGCTTTATCTTTCGCAGAAACCGCTAGCACGCCATTAGCATCAATATCGAAGGTGACTTCAATTTGCGGTACGCCACGCGGTGCGGGGGGAATGCCATCCAAACGGAATGTTCCCAAACTCTTGTTATCATTGGCGAATTCTCGTTCCCCTTGCAAAACGTGAATTTCCACATTGGGTTGACTGTCCGCCGCCGTCGAAAACACCTCCGATTTTTTGCTGGGAATGGTGGTATTGCGAGGAATAATAGGAGTCATGACCCCGCCCAAAGTTTCCACGCCCAAAGAGAGAGGCGTAACGTCTAACAAAAGTACGTTGCTCACTTCTCCACCGAGAACGCCCCCTTGAATGGCAGCACCCACAGCGACCACTTCATCGGGGTTGACCCCCTGACAGGGTTCTTTTCCAGTAATGCGCTTTACGAGGTCTTGCACGGCGGGAATGCGGGTCGAACCACCCACCAAAACCACCTCATCGATGCGATCGGCGGAAAGTTTGGCATCTTTTAACGCCTGTTCGACGGGAATGCGACAGCGATCTAACAGATCCGCAGACATCTCCTCGAATTTCGCCCGCGTTAGGGTCATTTCGATGTGTTGGGGACCTTCTGGGGTGGCGGTGATAAAGGGCAGGCTGATGGATGTTTGCGTTGCGCTGGAAAGTTCGATTTTTGCCTTTTCTGCGGCTTCCGTCAGGCGTTGTAAGGCTTGCTTATCTTTGCGGAGATCGATACCGCGATCGCCCTTAAATTCATTCGCTAACCAATCTACAATTTGCTTATCGAAATCATCCCCGCCAAGATGGGTATCCCCAGAAGTCGAAAGCACCTCAAAAATCCCTTCTCCGACATCGAGAACGGAAACATCAAAAGTTCCCCCTCCCAAGTCAAAAACGAGGATAGTTTCATTACTTTTCTTATCCAACCCGTAAGCCAAGGCTGCGGCGGTGGGTTCGTTAATAATACGCAGCACTTCTAAGCCCGCAATTTTTCCCGCATCTTGAGTCGCTTGGCGTTGGGAATCATTAAAATAAGCCGGGACAGTGACGACAGCTTGCGTAACTTTTTCGCCGAGGTAGGTGCTGGCATCATCGGCCAGTTTTCGCAACACTTGGGCGGAAATTTCTTCCGGGGAAAATTCGCGTTTCGCTTGGGGACAGTTTAATTTAACATTACCATTGCGATCGCGCTTGACCTGATAAGCAACTTCTTTACTTTCTTGTTGAATTTCATCATATTTGCGCCCGAGAAAGCGCTTAACCGAATAAAAAGTATTATCGGGGTTCATCACCGCTTGTCGCTTGGCAATTTGTCCCGCGAGGCGATCGCCATTTTTGGTATAAGAAACCACGGAAGGCGTAGTACGATGACCTTCAGCATTCGCAATTACTGTCGGCTGTCCGCCTTCAATCACTGCAACACAAGAGTTCGTCGTTCCGAGGTCAATTCCAACAATTTTAGACATATTTTTTCTCCGATTTCGTACTGGGGATGGGATCGGGCGGGAGTGACCCGCCCTTAGATTAAACTAAAGTGTTAAAGTGCCGTTTTTTCTGGCAGTTGCAAAGGCGCTTAGTTGAGAGCAACTTTGACAACTTTATTCTTTTCTTCTTCTGCTTTGGGTAGGGTGAGATGAAGAATGCCATTGGTGTATTCAGCAGTCACGCTGGTGTTTTGAATGCGGACGGGAAGGGGAATGACGCGCTGAAAACTACCGTAATAGAATTCGCTGCGTTTTACGCCACCTTCTTCCACTTTCTTTTCCGCCTTGCGTTCGCCACTGATAGAAACGGCTTCGGCTGTTGCTTGAATCTCGATATCTTTAGCATCGAGACCGGGAACTTCGAGTTTGAGTAGAACGGCTTCTGAAGTTTCTTCAAGTTCCGCAGCCGGAACAAAGTTTACATTCATGCGATCGGGGACAATTCGCGCATCGTCAAAAATGCGATTCATTTCCCGATGCAAGCGATCGATTTCTTGGAAGGGTTGAAAACGAATCAGGTTCATAATATTAATCTCCGAAGTTGTCTTTTCTATTCTTTCAGGCGTTTACTTTGCTTGCCTTTGGTTACTACTTTAGCGAGTGAAAACTGTTAAGTCAGTGTGGTTTTAACGAATTAAAAATTCAAGGTTTCCGAACCTATTTCGTTGATTTTCGGTTTACCGAACTAGGTTTTTTGGTTTTGCGATCGCTGTATTCAGGTATTAGCAAGATGACAAATTTATCGAATCTATAAAACCCTGAAATTATTCCAAACTCTAATGTTGGGTTAATGGCGATCGGGAGTTTGACAAAAAATGAGTCCTATGGGTTTGGGAACTATTGAATCGGGTATCAAACCAACTGAAAGGCGTGATAACATATCTGGGGCGCAATTGCAGGTTGATAATGTTCCTCTTATTCTTCCAGTAGGCTGCGCTTCCCTCAATGGTACTGTTTCCTAGGGGTGTTTTTATACGTTAAAAATCATGACATCTAACCGTCAAAAAAACTCGCGCCGGAATTTTCTCAAGGATATGGCCGTAGGTGCGGCTGCTGTAACAGGGGCAGATCTCCTCAAAAATCAGAAGCCCGTTGAGGCTTCCAGCGATGGTGTTTATCCAGCTAAGCCCGTCGATAATGCCCAACCCCAAGAATTTGATTTTACCCAGCAGTCCGGGGCATTGCAGCCCGATCGCATTGTCAATAGTGCCTGTCAGTTCTGTAATAGTTTGTGTCGCTTAAAAGTTCACCTTAAAGATGGGCGCATCATCGACGTGACCGGGGAATCCGAGGATCCGGTGCAGGCGGGGGGATTTTGCGTTAAAGGTCCCATGATGACCCAATTGGTTTACAATCGCTTCCGTCTGACTCGTCCCCTTAAACGAGTCGGGGGGGCAAAGGGGTCTTCAGACTCCAAGTTTGAGCCGATTAGTTGGGATGAAGCCTTAGAAACGATCGCCCGCAAATTTTTAGCCCTGCGAGATACCGGGGAGGCTCGGGCGATCGCCAACAAAACCTCCGGTCGCCTGCCACGAGGGACGGGATCTCTGGTGGGGCGCTACTTTACCTTATTGGGCAGTCCCAACAACACGGATGTGGGGCCAGTCTGTAACGATGCGGGGGCCAATGCCTTAACCTGGACTTTTGGCATGGGCAATTTTACCAATGGCTACGGTGTCGATCGCAATATCGGTCAAGAAGACTTAGGATCGGCCAAATGTTTTCTATTTCTAGGCACCAATCAGGCAGAAACCCATCCGGTCACGTTTGCCTATCTCCTCAGAAGTCGTGCGAAAACCAATGCAAAGTTAATCGTCATCGATCCCCGCTTAACCCCCACAGGAGCCGAGGCGGATGAGTGGCTTGCCCCCAAACCCCATACGGATTTAGCCTTGGTTCTGGGGATGCTCCATCACATTGTCAGCAATAACCTGTACGATGCGGAATTCGTACGGCAATGGGTGCTAGGCTTTGAAGAACTCAAGGCGCATCTATTGGAAAACGAGTATACCCCCGAATGGGCGGCAACCATTGCCGACGTACCCGCCGATCGCATCCGCGATATTGCCACGACCTATGCCACCGCCAAACCCGCCGCTATCTTCTGCAATGCGGGCATTTCCCACCAGTTGGGGGCATTCGATACCTACCGCGCTCTGTCCTTCCTCGCGGCGATTACGGGCAATATCGGCGTTTCTGGTGGGGGTTGCAACTTCATGCACAACACTTGGCCTGGCGGACTGAACTTACCTCCCATGACCGCCACTGTACCCGAAAAACCCGTCGCGTTGCCCGTGGGCCCGGATTACTTTGCCGAGTCGATTTTGACTGAGAAACCTTATGGGTTGAAGGCGATCGTGACCCAAGGAAACCCCCTCGTTGCCTGCGCCAATAACAAAAAAGTGCAAACCGCCTATCAGCAACTCGACTTTTATGTTTACACCGGATTGTTTATGGAAGAGTCGGCCTATTATGCCGATATTATTCTCCCCGTGACCAGTGGCTTTGAGATGGAAACGGTCTATATGCGCCGGGACGATCGCGCCATTCGCTGGCAAAAGCAAGTAGTTTCCCCAGTAGGGGAGTCCAAACCCGATTGGCACATCTGGATCGATCTGGCTCATGCAACGGCGAAACTGGATCGGCAAAACCCCCCAGAATACTGGACGGAGCATTTTCCCCTCGCTTGGAAAGATTATGGCAACCTGTGGGCGACTTTCGTGGAAAATACTCCCAGTATGGGAGGCATGACCCAAGCGCGCATGGAACGGAGTGCAGAACCCTTACAATATCCTTGCCCCTCCCCCGATCGCCCCGCAGTCAGTACCCTCTATCTCGATCATCTCTCTTGGTATCAAGCGGTGGAGTCCCTCGATCCCAATCAAAAGGGCAAACGGTTTTTAACCCCCAGTGGCAAAGTCGAGATTTACACCGCCGAACTCGAAGCGCAGTTAAGCACGGTCGGTCACAGTGCCTTACCTCGTTTTTACACCCATCCGGAGGTCACGGGGGGACACCCTTCTATCGAATATAGTCGCGAATTGGTGCAAAATCCCGTCAATCCTCAAGCCCTAACCCTTAAAGCCAGCCTCGGCAAACCCGCATCGGAAGTCATACACGAAGAATATCCCCTCATGGGCATGACAGGCCGGCCAAGTGTGGTACATTTTCACTCCGTGACCCAGTGGACTTATACGGGCAAGCAAATGAATGGCATCCGGCTGATTCAAATTCACCCCGAAACCGCCCGCGCCGCAGGGATTAATCAAGGCGATCGCATCAGGGTGGAGAGCCCGAGGGGAGCGATCGAGGGCACGGCTTTGCTCTGGGAACAGATTCGCAAGGACACGATTTTTATCCCGAACTGGTTCGGTCCCAAACAAGAAGTCGCTTTAGAGTTGGGCACCCCTCTCTACGAACCAGCTAGCGTGTTAATTGACGATCGCTACTACGATAATCTATCCGGTCAGCAAGCCTACAAATGCTTTGCCTGCCGCGTCGAAAAAGTCTAACAATTCTAGGGGGTGTGTTATTAATGCACCCTACAAAATTTGCGATTATTTCTCCTCGGTACTCTTTCCCGATACCCCGCGAATGATGCGCGAAAGTTCCGTTTTTTCGTCCACGCTAATGCGCGTTGGCGAACCGCTAATAATGCCCTCGTAATTGCGGAAGGAATCTTTAATATCGGGACCTTCGGAACTGATGGTATATTCGCGAATACCTTTATCATGCCAAGAACCGCGCATTTTAAAGACATTAATTGCCCTCGACATTTCCCCACGAATCTCTACATATTGTAACATAATAATGGTATCGGTAATCGTGGAAATATGAGACTCGGTAATCGAATTCGATCCCATAAATTGATCCGTTGTATTGGTGAAAAAGCCCGTAATTTCTTCTTGCTTGGCATATCCCGTTACCCCAATTACAAACTGTCGAAAAGCATTATTCGTCACACCTCGCGCCATTGCTGACAAAGAATCGATCGCAATCCGAGACGGTTTAAACTCTTCAATCTCCGATTTTATCATCTGTAAGTGATCTTCCAATCCCGCCGATTCGGGATAGGTACAGAGCAGTTTTAACAATCCTCTCTGCTCCATTTCTTCAAAATTAACCCCCCAAGAATTGGCATTACGAGATAGTTGAGCGCGAGACTCTTCATAAGCAAATAAAATCGCTCGTTCTCCTTGCCTACAGCCTTCTTGAAGAAACTTACTCACCAATAGCGTTTTCCCCGTTCCCGTCGCACCTGTTGCCAAGATAATAGAATCTTTAAAGAACCCGCCGCCGCACATTTCATCCAAAGTTTTAACCCCCGAAGATATGCGAACGTTAGAGGAACGCTGAGTTAAACGCATTGCTCCCAAGGGGAAGATATTAATCCCGTCGTTGGTAATCGTAAAAGGATATTCTCCTTTCATATGGGTCGTTCCCCGCAGCTTTAGAATTTCAATCGTTCGCCTGCGTCGTTCCCCTTCAATTACATTTCGTAAAATAATGACATTATCGGAGACGAATTCTTCTACCCCGAAACGTGCCACTGGACCGTATTCATCGATTCGTTCCGTGGTCATAATCGACGTTACGCCAATTTGCTTGAGCCGCGCGACGAGGCGAAAAATTTCCCGTCTCACCACCGATGCGCCTTCATATTGTTGAAAAACCGCCGTAACCGAATCAATCGAAACCCGTTTGGCTTTGTATTTTTTAATAGCGTATTGAATGCGTTCGATTAATGCTGAAAGATCGAAATTGCCAACGACTTCTTGACCTTCAGGATCGGGAGACGCATCGAGAATGAAGAGTTTACCGCGATCGACCAGTTCTTGCAATTCCCAACCGAAACTGCAAGCATTGGTAATAATATCTTGGGGGGACTCTTCAAAGGTCACAAAAATTCCCGCTTCCCCAAATTGTTCGATCCCGTTATAGAGGAACTGTGTTGCGAGTAAAGTTTTTCCCGTCCCTGACGTTCCGCTTGCTAAAGTCGTTCTCCCGACGGGCATTCCACCATGGCTGATTTCGTCAAATCCTTCGATCATCGTCCGGATTTTTCGAACCCCTTTGAGATTGGTTTGACCGTTGGCTTGTTCGTTAGGATTTGCTTGATTCATTGACGAGTTTTCCAAAAAATAAATTTACTAAATGCAGTTTTAAAGAATGAATTAAAAAGAAAAATCAAAAAAATTTTGGACTTGGGTTAGGCTTCCGAGATTTCCTCGTAGAGTAGATCTAGACCGATCAAAACTTTTTCGCGATCGGAAAGATCTCCTATAATTTTCCGCACGGGAGGGGGCAATACTTTAGAGAGGGTCGGCGTGGCTAAGATTTTATCTTCTTCGGCAAGTTGGGGATTTTTGAGAACGTCAATGACTTTGAGGGCGTAAACTCCTTGAAAATCTTGCTCCAGAATTGTTTTTAAGGTTTTTAAAGCTCTAGCAGAGTTGGGGGTATTTCCGGCAACATAGAGCTTAAGCACATACGTTTTTTTCGAGAGACTCATAGATTGATAAGGAATGAGGGGTTAACAGCAATAAACTAGCAGCTTAACGTACCTTAAGATTTTATTCCCTTGTTGCAAAGACTTCAAAGGGAATGTCTTCTCGGGGAATCGATCGCCGATACATCTCGCATAAATGGGCAATAATGTCAATCAACACGAGGCGATAATCGAGTAAAATTTCCTCACTGCGCCCCTCGAGTTTCAACTGTTGGGCGAATTCGTCCACGAGTTCCATATGAATCTCTAAAATTTGGGACACTGAGAGATCGGCAAAAAAGGCACGATTGACCAATTGATCTAACAGAGGATTGAGGGGATAGTTGGAAACGAAGTAATTCAAAAATATCTCGCTATAGTCTTTTTTTAGCTCTCGCAATAAGGATTTTTGCCCTTGGGGAGATAAGTTTCGCAAAAAGTCTTGGGGGTTGCGCTTGTAATAAATTCCCAAGTACCCGAGGCGCTCTTTGAGTTTCTCAGCCAAACGACGTTGTTGCAGGAGGAGGAAATTCTGCTTGCTCTGCGCCTTAGCCCATGCTAACGTGTCGGCTGATGTCTCGAGATCGCTAGCGGGGGCGAGTTTGAGAAAATTGGCGATCGCGCGCTCGATCGCCGTGGGAATTTGCTCGAGATGCTTCCCCAACAGTAAAACTTCTCCGGTATGGTAGAGATAATTGGCGGCTTCTGGGGCTGTATGGGGAAAAGTTTCGGAAAACTGTTCGCTCTTAATTTCGTCGGTTTTGGGATTGGTATTTTGTGAATTGGTCGGCTCGATAATGACGATCGGCAGCAAAATGCCGCGATGGTAGAGGGTATCGAGCACCTCTAGCTCGGATGAAATATTCTGCAAAATCAGGCAGTCAATCCGTTCTTTATCGCGTTCTACCAGAGCGAGAAAATCATCTTGGCTGCTTCTCTGTTCGTAAATGTAGCGATCGCTGCCTAATAAATTCTTCAGCGATCGGCACAAACCCTCAGTTTTAGCATAAATGCAAATAAATAATTGAGGATCTGAGGCAGTAGAAAGGGAAGATGTCTCGCTTGTCATCAATCGTAAACCTTAGCCAACCATTTGCTCTTGCTGTTTTTCTGTCTAATCTTAAAATAATATAAAATTTGTTGGCGATCTTGTCACGATCGCCAATGTAAAAGTTTTTGGTAAAGTTTTTGGTCATTCTGGCGATCGCACTTGTTGAGGCAGACTAAGAAATGTAATTAATTGTAATCTTCTTTCCGGAAAATTAGCTCGAAAGGCAATAATAAAATTGGGACTCTGATAGACCTGGAACGCAAAATCTCAAAATTTTACCCATTCCCCATAGTCGGCCCCAACTCCGAGGGCATCCCGATCGCGAGGCATTATATTTTTAACGTTGCGACTCATGCCCAGCTTACCGCGCACCTTGCAACAATTTATTCGTCCCGTTCCCGTTTGCGAACCGACCGCAGACCCAGATACGCTGCTACAAATTTTTCGAGACAATCAAGCCGAGGAGATCGCGGTTTTAAGCGATCGAGGCTATCCCCTAGGAATTATTCGTCTATCGCGCCTGCTCGCCCGAGGGAATATTGCTTGTCACAGTCGTCCGAGTGGGGATGGGGAAATTCTCTTCAAATTGGGGGCGGTAGAAAGTACGAGGGAGACGGCACGACAGCAGAAACCATTGCCTCACGGTCTTTTCCCTTTAGCCGTTTCTGAAGAAACTTCGAGCCCCCACGCGGAAAAAAATAATTTACCCGATCTGATCGAACCCATTCTCGTCCTTCCTTCAACAGCGAGCATTGAAGAAGCCAGCTCCCGCCTGCGAAGACAAGGTTGGGGAGATGAGAAGCAATATTGCGCCCTTATTGATGAATCGGGTCAATTTCAAGGCTTGTTAGATGTTTGGCGACTTCTATCGGTGGTACTGCCCGAACTTCCCATTCTCGATGCCACGACCCTAGAATCTCTGCTGAACTTATTAGAACAATTGCCCATTCCGCTAATGTTACAGGGGGAACGAGGGCAGGTCATCCAACAAAATTCAACTTGGCAAAGGCAAATCGGTCGGGGAGTGGCAGGAGGGGGCGATCTCGATACGAACGAATACACAAAAGAATATACGAAAGAATTTTTGCCATTTCCTCGCTACGATGGTGAAAACCTGTGGGAAACCGTCCCCCCCAATTGGAAAATTGGTTTGGATCCAGAGGTCGTTCTCGATCGCTGGTGTAATTTTATTGCCGAACGGGGGGATGAAGAAGAGCGGGATACAGAACGGGATACAGAGCGGGATACAGAGCGGGATACGGAAGGCGAGCGGCAATTTACATCAACCAATTCAGAGCTTGCCCAAAAAGCCAATCGCGTTTGGCAATTTGTTAAACTTCCCCTGAGAATCTATTCCCAACCGACCTCCCAACTGCCTACCTCCCTTTGGCTCGTCCTTGCCACGGATGTTACCGAACAGCGCCAACTGTGCAAAGAACTGACGGCAAAAAATGCCGATCTCGTCCAGTTAAATCGCCTCAAAGACGAGTTTTTGGCTTGTATTTCTCACGAACTGAAAACCCCCCTAACGGCAGTTTTAGGTCTTTCCAGCCTACTTAAAGATAACAAGCTGGGAGAACTCAACAAGCGTCAGTCCCGCTACGCTCAACTCATTTATCAGAGCGGACAGCAATTGATGGGCGTGGTTAACGATATTCTCGACCTGACGCGCATTGAAACGGGACAGTTAAAGCTGAATCTCGAATCCGTGAATTTAAACGATGTTTGCGATCGCGCCTACCAGCAAGCACGACAGCAATTATTTTCCGCTCGGGGCAAAGAGCCTCAAAACATTCCTAACATTGACTTTTCCTTAACCATTGCGCCGGAATTAGAAACGATGGTGGCGGATGAGTTACGCTTGCGGCAAATGCTCGTACACCTGTTGGAAAATGCCCTCAAATTTACTCCCAGCGGCGGCAAAATCGGCTTGCACGTCGATCGCTGGCAGGGTTGGATCGATTTTACCGTCTGGGATACGGGCATCGGCATTCCCGAATCCGCCCAGCATCTCATCTTCCAAAAATTTCAACAATTGGAAAGTCCCTTAACCCGTCAATTTGAAGGGACGGGATTGGGACTGGTTCTCACGCAACGTCTCGCTCGCGCTCACGGTGGCGATATCTCTTTTACCTCCAAAGTAGGATGGGGGAGTAAGTTCACCTTACTTTTACCACCCGCTCCACCAGACCGAGAAACTCGTCGCGATCGCGAGAAGGCGATGCCAGAACCCAATCGCCTCATTCTGATTGTAGAAGCCGTTCCGCAATATATCGAACGCATTATCGGGCAGTTACAAAAGTTGGGCTATCGCGGCATTGTCGCTCGCTCCGGTACGGAAGCCCTCGAACAAGCCCGGCAAATTCAACCTCGGGCGATCTTTCTCAATCCTCTTTTACCCCTCCTTTCAGGCTGGGATGTTTTGACCTTACTCAAAGCCGATAGCAATACGAAGGATATTCCCGTGATTATGACCGCGACGCAGGCGGATAAACGTCAGGCTCAACAAAATGGTGCCGATGGTTTTTTAAGTTTGCCCGTCCGATTTCCGGCTTTACAAGATAGTTTATCCCGTTTAAAAACCGCACCCCCACCAACGCGGAAGAACCTGACGATTTTGCACTTACACCCTTGGTCTCTGCGAGAGGGAGAAAATCGGACAACGCAAATTTTTCGCGATCGCGTTTTAACCTTAAATTATCGGATTTTAGAAGCCAGCGATATTGAACAAGCGGAAATTCTCGCCAAGGTTTGGAAACCCGATGTTTTGTTACTCAATGGCAGCAAAATTGAAGATCCCGACGGGTATTTGCAAGCATTGGGTGCGATCGATTCTCTTTCTCGCCTGCCCATTATTACACTCGATGCGGCCATTACCGAATCTGCTAATAAAATTACTGGATTATCGGTCTTTCCTTGTTTAATTCCCATTACCGAACAGAGTATTGTGGCGCTCTTGCAAGTCATTCAGGTAGCAGCCGGGGTCAGCCAGCAAGCCAATATTCTCATCATTGAAGCGGGTAATGAATGCCATCAACTCCCGCCGGATCTTGATGAAACTTCAGAGACTCAACCCCACGCAGGAATTGATTTTACTCATGCTTTAACCCAATATTTGCAAACTGCCGGACTGCGAAGTTTATTGGCAAAATCTTGGGCAGAAGTCTACAGTCAAATCCAACATCACAGCGTTGATTTACTGATTATCAATTTGGGAGAAGTTCGAGATATCGAATGTTGGTTAGACGGGGTGCAAAACTTAGACAATCTTACCGCCCATCCGCCAATTTTAGTCCTCGAACATAATTCCTTAGTCGGGACGGGGAATCGCGAGTTAGATGAGTTATTAGATCGGTTGGCAACGAAAACAATTGTTGATGATGCGCAGTTAATGCCCGAGCTTTTGACGCAGATCAATCAAATGTTGATTTAGCGATCGGTGGGAGATGAACTGTAGAGAGCGTGGAAAGAAGAAGGAGACCGGATATTTTTAACAGGCTTAATCTTGATTGCAAATCATACGGTTTAACTTCTCTACCAGCAAGAAAAAATCAAAGTGATTACAATCAAAAAAGAGCGCACTTCACTCCCGAAAAATCATGAAATCTGACACCAAAAATGAAGCCCCGAGCGTTTCTAGCGGCGTAATTCGTCTCAAACCCCAACAGTTTGTTCATATCCTCGATAACAATACAGGAGTCACTCGCTTGGAGGTGGGACCGCAAACCCTAACCCTCGGCGATGCAGAACGGTTGATCCTCAAACCGACTCCCATGATTATCGTACCGCCCCGTCATTACTGTATCGTTGCTAATCCCGTCCTGCGAGATGAAGAAAATAGCCCGATCGCCGACGACTACGGACAAATTCGCCTGCGTTACGGGGATGAGGAGGTGCGCTTTGCTCAAGATCCCTTTCCCCTCTATCCGGGGGAAGAACTAGCGAGTATCGTCACGCGGCTTTCGGTGGTAGAAACGAATGAGGCGCTGCGGTTGCGTGCAATTCGCGATTTTAGCGAAACGATCGCGGAAGAGGAAATTACGCGACAAGCGGGGGATGAGTGGTTATTTGAAGGACCCGCCACCTATATTCCTCGGGTGGAGGTGCAGGTGGTGGAAACCGTGGAAGCTATTACCATCAAGCCCAACCAAGCTCTAAGACTAGCAGCGAGACAGAATTGCCGCGATCGCGACGGGATGCCTCGCCGGGCGGGAGAAGAGTGGTTAGTGAGAGAGGAGGGGGCTTATTTAACCGGAGTCGATGAAGAAGTACAAGCCTTGATTGACGCTTATATTCTCACGGAACAAAAAGCACTACATTTAAAAGCGAAACGCACGTTTAACGATATTTTCGGACGGCAGCGCAAGGCGGGAGATGAATGGTTGGTGACGTTTGAAGATACGGAAATCCACATTCCCGATGTTTATGAAACAGTGGTGGGAGAAGTCGAAATTACGACACTGAGCGATCGCGAATGGTGTATTGTTGTCGATCCCATTGATAGAGACGGAAAACCGCAATTGGGAATGCAAGAAATTCGCCAAGGACGCACTTCTTTTTTCTTACATCCGGGAGAATCTTTAGAAAGCGGCATCGAAGAAATTTATGTTTTAGGAGAACAAGAAGCGCTCTTATTGCGGGCGCGAGAAGAGTTTATCGAAGCAGATGAAACCATTCGCCAACCCGGAGATTTATGGTCGATTGTCGGGCCGAGGGATTATATTCCCCCGGTAGAAGTTGAGGTAAAAGAGCGTCGTAAAGCTATTCCTTTGGATAAAAATGAAGGCATTTACGTGCGGGATATTCAAACTGGAGAATTGAAGTTGGTAAGCGGCCCGCAGGCATATTTATTGAGTCCTTATGAGGAATTGTGGGCGAAAGAATTACCCCCTGTTGTAGATGAATTATTGGGACGACAGCGCGATCCCGTGAGCGATCGCGGTCGCCATCGCAGCCGCGATGAAGTGCAGCAACAACCGCGAAACTATCGCGATAAAACGCGGGCGGTTGTCTTCCACGTTCCCCAAAATGCGGCGGTACAAATTCACGATTATAAAGACAGAAGCGCGCGGACGGTATTCGGCCCCGATCTGGTTATGTTGGGACCCGATGAAGCCTTTACGGTGTTGAGTTTATCGGGCGGAAAACCCAAGCAGCCAAATGTTATCAAATCTCTGGCTTTATTATTAGGGCCGGATTTTATGACGGATATTTTTTCGGTGGAAACTTCCGATCATGCCCGCTTGCAATTGCAACTTTCTTATAATTGGTTTTTTGATGTCGATCGCCATGACGAACAAGCAGCAGCAAGACTATTTCAAGTCCCGGATTTTGTTGGGGCGGTTTGTAAGGCAGTTGCCTCTCGGGTGCGAGGGGCTGTAGCAGGAGTTCAGTTTGATGAATTTCACCGCAATTCGGCGCGAATTATTCGACAAGCCGTTTTTGGTGAGGATGAACAAGGACGCATTCGGGATGAGTTCCGCATGACGGCCAACCAATTAGTGATTACTAACGTTGATATTCAATCCGTCGAACCTATCGATGCCGAGACCTTAAAAAGCCTACAAAAATCCGTACAATTGGCGATTCAAATTACAACTGATGCCCAAGAAGCGGCGGCGCGAAGGGATGCCGATCGCATCGAACAAGAGGCAAAAGCGCGATTGGAACGTCAAGTGATTGTCGATCGCGGTTTAGCGGAAACAGAACGCAAGAACCTGCTGGAATTACAGGCAGAAAATGCGGTCATCGAAGCATCGGGAACGGCGACAGCACAGGCGCGCGCTAAAGCGGAAGCGGCACAAATTGAAGGGCAATTGGCGGTCAATTTGGCACAGCAAGAAGCCGAAGCCGCACGCATTCGTGCCGAAGCAGAATTAGCACAGTTGCGATCGCGTCAAGAAGCAGAATTGGCACATCAACAGGCATTAAATGAATTAGAGGTTGAGAAATCCCGAGCGATGGCTGAAATTATGGCCGAAGAATATCGCCAAAAAGTCGAAGCGATCGGCCCGGAAACGATCAGGGCGATCGCCCAAGCAGGCCCGGAAATGCAGGCGCGTTTACTGGAAGGATTGGGCATTCAAAGTATGCTCATTACCGATGGTAAAAATCCCATCAATTTGTTCAGTGCTGCCAATGGCTTGATCGTTCAACCCAAAACAGAAGAAGAAACTCAGTTTTAGTGCTTAAATTCAGGTGCATCTCACTCTCTTCTCTCTGCGCTCTCTGTGTCTGGTGTGGTTCATATTTTTTCATTCCCCCATTTCCAATAACACTTTTAAAACCCCCCGCTGTTGAGCCAGTTCAAAGGCTTCAAGACCGTTTTCTAGAGGGAAACGCGCTTGAATTAAAGCCCTCACATCAACTTCCCCGCGTTCCAAGAGTTTCAAGGCTTTATCAAAAGGGCCGCAACGAGAACCGATGAGGGTGATTTCATCGACGACTAAATCCGAAGCATTTAACGTGAGGCGATCGGCATAGGTACTTTTTAAGACTAAAACGCCTCGCGGACGTAAGGCACGGCGAGCCAATTCGAATCCTTCCGGATTTCCCGTGCATTCCACTGCTAGATCGAAAGAACGCCATTTGATCGCATCCTTTAGCCCAGTTTTAATGCCGCGATCGCCCAATCTGGCCAACTTGTCCTCATGCCGTCCCACCACCAACAGATCGCACCCCGTCAGGGCTAAAGTTTGCGCGACCAACTGTCCCAACTTGCCATCCCCCACCAACAAAACGCGATCTCCCGAACCGATCTTCACTTGTTCTTGGATTTCCAATGCTGCCGCGAGGGGTTCTGTAAAGGTCGCCTCATCTGCCGATACATTCTCCGGAATTGGGTGTAAATTGGCAACGGGCAACTGCAAATAATCTGCAAATGCGCCATTGCGATCGACAATGCCTAAAACGCTGCGGTTTGTGCAATGGGTGGGCATCCCCCGGAGGCACATCGAACAGAGACCGCAAGCCGCATTGATTTCCCCCACCACGCGCCGCCCTTTTAATGCTTCCGACCCTTCCTCCACAACTCCCACGAACTCGTGACCCAAAACCCCTGCATAGGGATAATAACCGCGAATCAACTCCAAATCCGTGTTGCAAATTCCCGCCCGGACTACCCGTACTAGCGCTTCCTCTTCAGAGATTTGAGGAAGGGGAATATCCCGACGAAATTGCAACCGATTATTTTCTAACCAAAGTCCTTGCATGACTCTCATTTTTGCGTATTTTCCCTTGTTTAACATGGGTTAACCTATTTTTAACCGAAAAGTTAGGGATTTTTTGGAAAGATAAGAAGGGACTCGAAACTAATACGATCGGGGATAGCTCATCCAAAAATTCAACATATCCAGCCAAACCGCAAATGCTAAACAAACCCCTAACCATTTCCTCCGAGAAAGAAAAAAGCGAAACCGTCATAATACTATATGAATTATTCCCCTTTTTCCCCAAAGTCACCCCCCAAACGTTTTAAAAAGGGATCGTTAGCTGGTTTGTTGATGAGAGAACGCATTATTGAAGTCGGCTTGGCGATCGCGGCCGCAATCCCTGTTTTAATTTCCCTAACTATTCTCGGCATTTTTGTCTATGAGGCGGCTTTTTTCTTCCGAGAAGTCTCCCTCTGGCAATTTCTCACCGATACGCAATGGACTCCCCTCTTTTCCAGCCAAAAATTTGGTATTTTTGTCTTAGCCAGTGCGACCCTTTCCATTGCGACGATTGCCATTCTTGTTGCGGTTCCCCTCGGTTTGCTGGCAGCAATTTATCTGGCGGAATATGCTCCTCCGCAAGGGCGGCGTATCCTCAAACCCGCTTTAGAGAGCTTATCGGGGATTCCAACGATTGTTTACGGCTATTTTGCCCTCTTGCTGGTTACGCCCCTGCTGAAGCAGTTTATCCCCAATCTTGGTGGATTTAACGCCCTGAGTGCGGGACTGGTAACGGGAATTTTAATTACGCCCATTGTTTCTTCTATTAGCGAAGACGCGATCGAAAACGTGCCGGCGGAACTGCGCGAGGGGGGATATTCTCTCGGTTTTACCAAACGGGAAAATATCCTGCGGGTGATTCTCCCCATTGCCTTCCCCGGTATTGTCGCAGCCGTTACCCTTGCCGCATCTCGGGCATTGGGAGAAACGATGATTTCCTCGATCGCGGCGGGACAAAATCCACAATTAACCCTCAGTCCCCTCGTCCCTGTAGAAAGTATAACGGCTTTTCTGATTCAAGTTAGCCTAGGGGACGTTCCGGCGAACTCTTTTCTTTTTCATACTCTATTTACCGTGGGTTTTGTCCTCTTTCTGCTCACCCTCGGTTTAAACTGGTTGGGACATTGGTTAGTGCGCCGTCACGAAAAAATGATGAAAGGGCTGACTATTCCCTCAGCAGAATTTGAAAGCGATACGAATAAAACTTCGAGTTTGACGGGGGCGATCGCGACGCTAAATTTTCCCCTCGATACGCCGATTTCCTTTGAGAAAGCCCTAACCCGCCGCCAGCGTTTCGATCGCATCTTTCTCTCGGTTGCCTTGCTTTCGGCTCTGATCGGAGTTGTAGTCTTGACGATTATCCTAGCGAGTTTGCTCTTTCGCGGCGTGCCCATATTGGATTGGGGCTTCTTTACCAGTTTTGCCTCCCGTAAGGCGGAAGATGCGGGGATTATCGCCGCATTGACAGGAACGTTATGGTTATTGGTCTTGACGGCGGCGATCGCTTTTCCTATCGGCGTTGGGGCGGCGATCTATCTCGAAGAATATTTGCCTCGCAATACTCTCAGCTATATCTTAGAAATTCATTTAGCCAACTTAGCCGCCGTGCCTTCTATTGTTTATGGGTTACTGGGTTTGGCTTTGTTTGCGCGAGTTTTGCAACCCGTAACGGGAGGGCGCAGCTTGCTTTCAGCAGCGTTAGTTTTAGCCTCGATTGTTCTTCCTCTAACGATTATTACCACGCGTGGAGCATTGCGATCGGTTCCCCAAAATCAGCGTCAAGCTGCTTTTGGCGTGGGCATGACCCAATGGCAAGCCATTCAACATGTTATTTTACCCTCGGCCCTGCCGCGTATTATTACGGGAATGCTACTGGCCTTATCCCGGGCGATCGGGGAAACTGCGCCCTTAATCGCCGTCGGTGCAGTGGCTTTTGTTTCCTTTATTCCAGGATTTTCTCTGGCAGACTTGCAGAGTAATTTTACAACCCTAACCACGCAGATTTTCTATTGGGTTGCCAGACCGCAGAAAGAATTTCACGATTTAGCGGCTGCCGCAATTCTCGTCTTGGGTGCAATTGTTTTAGTCATGAATATTTTTGCTGTTCTATTGCGAGACTTTTATCGCAAACAAAAAAGAATCAGCGAATAACAAACAAGGAGTTACAAACGAGCGATCGCTATGAATATCAACAAACAAACCATGCCTAAACCAGACCCATCTCCCACCTATCCCCAACCCAAAGACCAAGAGGGGAATAATCAACAAGCTGAAATCGGCGAAACGATTTTGCAAGCCGAAGATATTTCCGTTTCCTATCATGGTACCCTAGCATTACAAAATGTCAATTTAGAAATCTACAAAAATCAAATTACGGGTTTTATCGGGCCGTCGGGATGTGGAAAAAGTACGTTTTTGAGATGTTTCAATCGTCTTAACGACCTCATTCCCGAAACGCGAACGACAGGAAAAATCCGCTTTTTTGGGCAAAGTATTCGCCGCATGAATCCGGTAGAAGTGCGCCGCCGCATCGGTATGGTTTTTCAACGTCCCAATCCTTTTCCCAAATCAATTTACGATAATATTGCCGTCGCTTTACGGGTCAATGGCTATCGCGGCAATCTTGACGATCGCGTCGAAACGGCGTTGCGTCATGTCGGACTCTGGGATGAGGTCAAAAATAAACTCAAGAAAAATGCCCTCGATCTATCGGGAGGACAACAGCAACGCTTGTGTATTGCCCGCACGATTGCCCTGAACCCGGAAGTGATTCTCATGGACGAACCCACCGCAGCTTTAGATCCGATTTCGGCAGGACGAGTGAATGATTTGCTAATGACAATGCGGCAATACTATACGATCGTTCTTATTACCCATAATCTCAAACAAGCCGCATTAATTACCGATCGCGTTGCCTTTTTCAATATGGAAACGAATGCCGAGGGCGATCGGGTGGGTAAGCTCATCGAATACGCCCCAACTCTCGATATTTTCGTCAATCCCTCTCAACAAACAACGTGGGATTATGTTATTCCGGGATCGCGTTATGCGTCTTAAGGGGTAACGCTTCGGCTTGCTTCGGCATCGCTCAGCACAAGTCGCTCAGCGCGAGTGGGTAATCGATCGGACAAGAATTTTTTATTCCCTCTCGGGGAACACATTGATTTTCGTCGATCCCGGCAAACTGTAAGATTAATTTAAGAATTAAAGCAATTTAAAGAGGAATCTTACAGTATGGCTGTTGCTACCGCAATCCCGGCATTTTGTCAAGGAATTCAGTATTTTAGCGAAACATTACCGGAGTTTGACAAATACGGAAAAACTCCCGCCATTGGAGAAGGACAGACCGCAATTAATTCCCCGCAAGATCCCGCCGCAGTTTATCAAACTCTGTTGTTGGCCGATGCCTTGCGCTATTTAACCCTGCAAATTACCGCCTCAAAAGCCTCGGGACATCCCGGCGGATTTGCCAGTATTGCTGACGGAATCGCCGCTTTAGTGATGTTGGGTTACAAAAATATTATCACCGAAGTCGGCCACCACGCTCCCGGATTTTACAGCAATATGTTCATCGATCGCTCTCTCGAAGCGATGGGCATTGAAACCGTACAACAGATGCGCGATCGCTATCGGGAGACTGACGGTCTTCTCGGTCACTTATCCGGGCAAATTCCCGGTCTCCTCAACCCCGCAGGACCCTTGGGACAAGGACAGCATTTCGCGATGGCGGGGGCAAAGTTACACCCCGGCACATTATTCCCCGTCACGATTGGAGACGGCGGCTTAGGTGAACCTTATGTGATGAGCAGTTTCGGTCATTTTAATACGGCTTATCCTAAAGTGACCAATTTCTTGCCGATTTTGGTTTGGAATGGCTATTCCCAAGAACATCACAGCATGGTTTCCACCAAAACCAATGACGAAATGATCGAATATTGGGGTGGAAATGGGTTTAAAGAAATCTTCCTCGTGGATGCCAAAGATTACGACGATGCCAAACAAGCGGGCGATTATGTAGATAGTACCGCCTTTTCCTTAACAAAGCGCATGGCATTTGTAGAAGCTGTATTGGATGCCACGGATCGGGCGGCAAAATGTGCTTTAAATGGAGAATTAACGGTTTTAATTATCAAACAATTAAAAGGTGCAGGAGTCCATAAGCGCGGGGCAAAAGCTCATAACCTTTACCCTGGAGATACGACAGAAAAAGATTATATTGTCGAGGCTTTAAAAACCCGAGCATTAACCCCAGAAGCATGGGAATTAGTCCGGGAAAACTGCACGCGATCGCAGGGCGGCCCTGCATCTCAAACCGTGGTCACGGAGAAAGAATATCCCTTACCGGATTTGGGAGAATTACCGTTAGAAGAATTTGCCGTGGGAGGTGATAAAAAAGTCGCGACGACGGCAATGGGAGCGATCGTGGGTGCTGTGGGACAAAAAGATCCCAAGTTTGTTTTAACCAATGCGGATGGAAATGCCGCATCGGGAATTAATAACGTTAATATTGCGCTCAAAATCGTTCATCCGACAGTTGATGCGGACTATTTCCAGCAACCCGACGGACAAGTTTACGAACCTTTAAGCGAAGATGCTTGTGCGGGTTTAGCAGCAGGTTTAGCTTTATTTGGGGCGCGGACTTTATGGTGTTCTTACGAATCTTTTGCCATCAACGGTTTACCCATTTGGCAGACTGTCACCCAAGCAATGGCAGAATTGCGTCATGTGACCCCTTCTACGATTACTTTATTCACGGCAGGAGCATTAGAACAAGGGCGAAATGGTTGGACGCACCAACGCCCGGAAATTGAAAACTATTTTGCTGCATTAATGCGCAACGGCAATGTTTTCCCCTTATTCCCCTGCGATGCCAATAGTATTCAAGCCTGCTATGAATGGGCTTTGGGAACAAAAAATAAAGGCATTACCATTACTGCTTCTAAATCGCCTTTACCAATTCGCAGCACCTTTGCACAAACCCGTGAAGGTTTGGAAAATGGCGGCTTTATCGTGCAAGAAACTGCGGGAGAAAAGATGGTCGTTTTTGCCGTGATTGGCGATATGACCTTAATTCCGGCTTTGGATGCCGCAGCGCAATTAGCAACTCAAGGAATTGGCTCGAAAATTGTCAGCATTATCAGTCCCCGTCGCTTATATCGTCCTGCGGATACAGCTTATGAAACTTGTTCCGAATCCGATGGCGGTTTCTTAGATAATGAAGGGTTTGAAAAGTTGTTAGGCGGCGATGTTTTACTGGGCATTACCGGCGGTTCTTCTGCCATGTTAGAACCCGTCATGTTGCGGAGTTCTTCAGTACGAGATACCTTTGCATGGAAGCGCGGCGAAACTGCTTCGAGTGCGGGTGCGGTAATGGCATTAAATGGTTTAACGGCTGAGGCTTTTGTGAAGCGTGCCGTTGAATTATTGGGTTAGTTGATCGGGGCAGGCAATACCTGCCCTTTCCCATAGGTTTGTGGCGTTGACGATCTATGGAATTAGAAAGAAAAATCATCGAAGAGATGCAAGGAAAAGAAGGACAAATTCAGATAAAAAGTGGCTACTGACGCGCTTGATCGAAAATGCGATCGAGTCAGATTATGATGGAGCAGGCGAATGCAATACCCCGAACACTCGCAAAAACTCGAACGCAATGAAAAGACGCTGCTTCTTCCAACTGGCAACGGCAATATCAGGCTCGATTCTCTTGGGCAAAAATCTGGTTGGCTGCACGGCAAATTCCCAAATAGAAAATAACAGCACTGCGACTATGGCTGCGAATTCTTCTTTTTGCATGCCCGATGAAGCTGCACCCCATTTGTGTACTTGGATGGCATTTCGTGCCAACCCAGATGTTTATACTTTTGGACGCGAACACGTTTCAGCAGTCCAAGATACTATCGCTCGAGTTGCCAAAACAATCGTTCAATACGAACCCGTGAAAATGTTAGTTTGCGAGGAAGATTATGACATTGCGCGGCGGAAATGTGGTTCTGATGTCGAGTCGATCGTGCAACCGATTGACGATCTGTGGATGCGAGATACAGGACCCATTTTTGTGGTGAACGAACAAAGGGAAAAGGCAGCCGTTGACTTTAATTTTAATGGCTGGGGAAACAAAGCGTACCACGAGAATGATGCAGAAACTGCCCCATTTGTTGCCAAGAAAGCGGGAGTACCTCTCATTACTACAAAACTCACCTGCGAGGGCGGTGGGATTGAGGTAGATGGTCGCGGTACGGCAATTATAACGGAAAGCTGTATTATTAACGACAATCGCAATCCGGGCTGGAGTAAAATCGATTGCGAGCGAGAATTAAAAGCATTATTGGGACTGCAGAAAATCATTTGGTTGCCCGGTATTCGCGGGGTCGATATTACCGACGGACATACGGATTTTTATGCCCGTTTTACCCGTCCCGGAGTTGTTGTTGCCGGGTACGATCCCAATCCCGAATCTCCCGACCATCTCATAACAAAAAAGCACCTTGAAATCTTAGAGTCCCAAACCGATGCTGATGGAAACGATCTTGAAGTTGTCGTCTTAGAAGGGCCGAGTAGAATCCGTGAAGGATATGATTGGGATGATTTTTTTGCAGCCGGATATATTAACTTTTACGTCCTCAATGGTGCTGTTCTGCTGCCCGAATTTGGCGATCGCTATTGCGATCGCAATGCCAAAGAAATTTTAGAAGGACTATTCCCCGATCGCGACATTATTCAACTCAATATCGATGAAATTGCGGCCGAAGGCGGTGGCATTCACTGCATGACGCAACAAGAACCTTTAGTTTGAAAACAAAATCTGGCAAGATTCGGAGTCGATCTCCCCATCAAACTGAGAAAAGGGTAGAATAAAGCCAGTAAAAACGTGGCGATATTTCTCCGATCGAATAATACTCCAATATTATGAAAAGACGCTCTTTTCTGCAATTGACAGCAGCAACATCCGGATCGATTCTCTTGGGCAAAAATCTGGTTGGCTGCGCGGCAACTCCTCAAGTCGAAAATCATACTGCTGCTATGGCTGCAAACTCTTCTTTTTTCATGCCCGACGAAGGCGAACCCCATTTGTGTACTTGGATGGCATTTAGTGCCAGTCCGGATATTTGGGGACGCGAATATGCCGAGGGAGTCCAAGATAATCTCGCTGAAATTGCCAACACCATCGCCCGCTACGAACTCGTGAAAATGTTAGTTCGCGAGGAAGATTACGATATTGCCCGGCGGAAATGCGCCTCAGAAGTCGAGTTAATCATTCAACCCATTGACGATTTGTGGATGCGAGATACTGGCCCCGTTTTTGTCGTCAACGAACAGGGAGAAAAAGCAGGCGTTGACTTTAATTTTAACGGTTGGGGAAACAAGCAAAGGCACGAGCTCGATGCAGAAGTCGCCCAGTTTGTCGCCCGAGAAGCGGGAGTTCCCGTCATTAACACAGAACTCGTCTTTGAAGGAGGAGGAATTGAGGTAGACGGTCGCGGCACGGCAATTGTAACGGAAAGTTGTATTATCAATGACAATCGCAATCCGGGCTGGAGTAAAGCCGATTGCGAAAAAGAATTAAAAGCACTGCTGGGACTGCGGAAAATCGTTTGGTTACCCGGTATTCGTGGGGCTGACATTACTGACGGACATACGGATTTTTACGCCCGTTTTGCCCGCCCCGGGGTTGTCCTTGCCGCATACGATCCCGATCCCGAATCTCCCGACCATTCAGTGACGAAAAAGCACCTTGAAATCTTAGAAACCCAAACCGATGCAGATGGAAACGAACTCGAAGTTGTCGTGTTAGAGGCACCGACAAGAATTCGCGAGGGGTATAGTTGGGATGATTTTGCAGCCGGATATATTAATTTTTACGTCTGCAACGGTGCCGTGCTGCTGCCCGAATTTGGCGATCGCAATGCCGATCGCAATGCTAAAGAAGCTCTAGAGAGATTGTTTGACGATCGCGACATCATCCAACTCAATATTGACGAAATAGCGGCAGGCGGCGGCGGGATTCACTGTACGACCCAACAAGAACCTTTAGTTTAAACTTTTTTTACAAAAGTAATAAAATTTACCTCCAACTATTAGGGGGTATTTTTTTACTTGCGATAGAATACCAAAAACGCATCTATTTTCATGGAATCACAAAATAAAATTGCTTTTACAGAAGCACTTTTACATTATCAACAAGCGATCGCGATTTTAAATACAAATGAATCCCCAAATCTTGCCCAAATTCTGACTGCATTAACCAGTCGCGATGTCGTAGAAGCAGCGCGGACGGATTTATCAGAACTCAATGGAGAGCGTCTTGCCGAACTGGTGGAACTGGACGATCGCTTACAACAATGCGCGGGCGCGATCGCCGCCCATCCCCAAATCGAACAATGTCGAAATACCCTACAGCCGCATCAAACAGCTTGGTGGTGGTTTCTCAAAGCCCCACCGCCGCCCCCGCCAAAACCCTCAAAATACGCTAAGTTATTCGAACAGGATTGGCTCTGGAATTTCCTCACCGTTGTTTGTTTGGTGGGTGCGGGAACTTTTGCCACAGACACCGTGCAAAAATTGTCGAGCGAAAATCTAAACTTATTACAAACTTTTAGTACGATCGGTCAAGGTGCGGGACTCGTTCTCGTGACGGGTGGAACCCTAACCGACAAAGGACAAAAAGTCGTTCGCGAGACCCTCGCCGATATGGGCATTAAACCCAAATATCAAGCAGAGGCGACTTTGGGTTTCGCTGCGTTGTTATTGGGTGTCACCTATGCTGCCAATGCGTCTATTCCCAATCTCGGCCAATCATTCTATCGTCGGGGGTTAAGCCATTACAATAACGGTTACGTCGATAAAGCCAGACTCAGTTTTGAAGAGGCACTCTCCCTCGCTCCCGATGATGCCAACATTAATGTTGCTTTGGGGAATGTTTACGAAACTTTTATGATGCAAGAAAAAGCAGAAGAGCAATATTCCGAAGCGATTTTAGCGGGTATACCGGAAGCACTGAATGGACTAGGACGAACGAATCTGCGATTAGCAACAGATTTTGACCGTCTGGTTCGTGCAGAAGGACTATTTCGCTTGGGATTGGCTCAATCTGACCTTCCTGATTATCTTATCGCTGCAATGCACGGACATCTGGGATTTACCCTCATTCGTCAAGTGGAATCAGGCAATTTTTCAGAGGTCATCATTCAAGCAAGATATACCGAAGCAGAACAAAACTTCAAAGCTGCGATCGCACTCGAAAGCAAGATCGATGATGAACTTCCGGGAATGGGGATGAGTTATTGTTATCTCGGAATTTTATATGACAAACAAGAAAAAACTGCGGCTGCTCGGGAGGCTTGGCAAGATTGTCAGAACAAAGCCTTCCCTGCCAGTTATAACGAGTATGAAGATATTGTTATTTATGGTACGCCAGAAATTGCCGAAAATGTCAATACGACGAAAATTATACGATTCGTTCAAAGCGATTGAGAATCGCGATTCTTAATAGATCTAGAATATGAGAGGCTCAGTCTCTTTTGTGCAATTTAGAAATTGAGTCGGTTCGGGTTAAAGCGATTGTGCAACTCAGTAACAAGTCAGAAACAAGTCAGTCAATCCCAGTCGGTAACTCAGTAAGCGATAGGTTTGACTGAATAATATCAGTTTGAGTTAAGCGATTTAACTCCTTAGACGACCGATCGGGGTTTCAGTCGATCCCGACCTCGCGTTAGAGATTGGTAATTTTCCCTAAAGTCACCCAAGCCAATTATCATGACAGTCCATCTCAATCCTCCCATTACGGAAGCCCTCATGGGTTACCAGAACGCGATCGCCGAACTGAGTCTGTACAGATCGCCCCAACTGCCTCGAGTCTTGGCGGTTTTATTGGCACGAGACGAGGTGGAAGCCTTACGGAATAATGGCTCGGAATTGACCGGAAATTCCTTGGCCGAATTGGTGGCCCTTGATGCTCGCTTGCGAGAATCGGCCGGGGCGATCGCGTCTCATCCCCAGTTCGAACAATGTCGTCAGACGAGACAGCCACCAGAAAGCGCTTGGTGGTGGTTTTTGGAAGTCCCGCCTTCTCCGCCACCCAAAATCGCTCATTTCGATTGGTTGTGGGGCTTTCTAACCGTTGCCTGTTTGGTGGGTGCGGGAACTTATGCAACGAATACAGTCAACGCATTTTCCCATGAAAGCCTAGCTTTATTAAAAACATTTAGTACCATCAGTCAAGGTGCGGGTTTGGTTTTAGTCACGAGCGGCACATTAACCGATAAAGGTCAAAAAGTCGTTCGCAATAGCCTCGTGAAAATTGGCATCAGAGGGGAATACGAAGCTGTCGCAACTTTTGGTATCGCCGCAATTTTGTTCGCTGCTACTTATGGTGTAAATGCTTTCATTCCCAATTTTGGCCGATATTTTTATTTTCAAGGCTTGAAAGATTATGAAAATGGTTATATCTCTCGAGCGCAAGCCAATTTTGAAAGGGCGGAATCTCTGGCACCTCAAAGTGTAGAGATCGATCTGGCCTTGGGAGATGTTTATGAAACTTTTTCCAAGCACGAACAAGCCTATAAATTGTACGAAGTCGGGATTAGAGCGGGGAGACCTTATGCTTTTAATGGTGCGGGACGAGCGCAAATGCGAATGGCAACGACCATTGACGATCTCGTGCAAGCAGAATCAATATTTCGCTTGGGATTAGCACAGCCGACTGCCCGAGATAATTTAAAATACTACATTTACGGTCATCTCGGATTTACTTTGATTCGTCAAGTGGAATTAGGCGGCTTCTCCGAAGCAGAAAATCAGATGCTTTACAATCGAGCCGAAGATGCCCTCCTGAAATCCCTCGCTCTAGAAGACAAGGTTGATGAAGAACTAGCAGGTTGGGGAATGAGTTATTGCTATCTGGGGATTCTCTACGACCAACAAGGGAAAGCCAATCCAGCGCGATCGGCTTGGCGAAATTGTCAAGATAAAGCCAAACCTGCCAGCAAAGATCAATATCAAGATATTGTCAGTTATGCCAAGCCCGAAGTTGCAGAGAAGATTGATGTGACCAAGATCGTGCAAGTCAGTCCCTCGAATTTCTTAGAGACAGAAGAGAGCATACAACCCCAATCAAACAATTGAGCGGTCACATCAATTCACCGATTTAAAATTACGCTCTCTTGTTCAAAGGGAGGCTGTAAATTATGCTACAATAAAGGAATTTTAGATTATTTGTATTTCATTTATGGTTGCTTTGGAGAACTCTACACCAACCCTAACAGAAATCGCTCGGGAAACTCGCAATGCAGCCCGACAGCTTGCCGTTTTATCGACGGAAGAACGCAATGCGGCATTAGAGGCGATCGCGGCAGCCTTAAAGGCATCTACTGCCGTAATTCAAGCCGCCAATCTTGCCGACTGCGAAAGAGCAGAAAAAGAAGGCATTGCCAAGGCGTTATACGCGCGTTTGAAGCTGGGAGAAACAAAATTAGATTCCGCTATCGCCGGGGTACGGGATGTTGCGAAATTAGCCGATCCGGTGGGTACGGCACAAATTCAGCGCGAGTTGGATGAAGGATTGATTCTCAAACGCGTCACCTGTCCTCTCGGAGTCTTGGGGATTATTTTTGAAGCACGTCCCGAGGCACTCATTCAAATTACCAGTTTGGCGATTAAATCGGGCAATGGGGTGATTCTCAAGGGGGGGAAAGAAGCGCTCGAGTCCTGTCGGATATTAACTAAAATTATTCGCGAAGCCTTAGAAGGAACAAAAGTCGATCCCAATGCAGTCCAACTATTGACCACGCGAGAAGAAATTCGCGCTTTATTAGAGTTAGATGAATATGTAGATTTAATTATTCCGCGCGGTTCTAATGCTTTCGTTCGCTACGTGCAGGATAATACCAGAATTCCGGTTTTAGGTCATGCCGATGGAATTTGCCATCTTTATGTCGATCGCGCTGGAGATTTAACGAAAGCCATTCCCATTATTATCGATGCGAAGGTGGGTTATCCGGCGGCTTGTAATGCGATCGAAACGTTACTCGTTCATGAAAGGATTTCGAGGGATAATTTGCAGAAAATTGCCGAGGCTTTACAGGAAAAGAATGTGAAATTAAAGGGATGCGATCGCGCTTCGATTCTCTTAAATATCGAATCTGCAACCGAGGAAGATTGGCAAACCGAATATAGCGATCTGATTCTTTCAATTAAAATTGTAGACTCGACAGAAGCCGCGATCGCCCATATCAACCAATATGGCTCTAAACATACCGATGCGATCGTCACAGAAGATGAAGAGGCTGCAATTCAATTTTTAAATCGAGTTGATGCGGCTGGCGTGTATCATAATTGTTCCACTCGGTTTGCAGACGGTTTCCGCTATGGTTTCGGCGCAGAAGTTGGGATTAGCACTCAACAAATGCCCCCGAGAGGTCCGGTAGGACTAGAAGGGTTAGTCACTTACAAATATCAAGTTACGGGAAATGGTCATATCGTGGCAACCTATTCCGGCGCAAATGCCAAACCGTTTACCCATCAAGATATTTAGAAAGAATGCTTAAGTCGTGATGAAAAATGCAAAAATGGATGAGATTAAAATAACAGGAATTCGCGCTTACGGTTATACGGGAGCAATATCCGAAGAAAACGTTTTAGGACAATGGTTTGAGGTGGATCTAATCTTGTGGCTGGATATCACTAAGGCTTCTGAAAGTGATAAGCTACAAGATACGTTTGATTATCGAAAAACCATCTATCTCGTTCAAAGCACGATTAAAACTGCAAAATTTGCCCTGATTGAAAAACTCGCAGCAGTGATCGTCGAAAAAATTCTATCTTTGGAAAAAATCCAGAAAGTGCAGATTGATTTAACAAAACTAGCTGCACCTATTCCAGATTTTAGCGGTCGAGTTGGTGTCAGCTTGACACGAGAAAAAGATAAGAATTCATGATATGATTATATTAATAGTCTCAGAGAGAAAGGATCGTGGCATATAGCGATTTTACACTCAAAAAAGTGAAGTCCGATCTCGGTCTGAAAATTGTTGAAAACCGATCGCTATTCTCTGCAACCCCACCTCTAGAAATTAGCGATTACTTGAGTCAAACGCTCAAGCGTAATGTTCCTTTGGCGCTTTCGATTAATACTGAAAAAGCGCGATCGGAATTAATTATAGTTAACATCTTACTCGAAGTAAAAGATAAATTATCTGGAGAAATCGGCCTCTTTTCGGGAATAGATTTTAATGTCGATCGCGATCGCGGTCTCGTTGGCTTTTGCGATTATATTATTAGCGGTTCGTCCGAACAGTTTTATCTCGATCGGCCTGTTATTACAATCGTAGAAGCCAAGAACGAAAATATTATTTCTGGTCTTGGCCAATGCGTTGCGGAAATGTATGCAGCTAATCTATTTAACGAGCAGGAAAATATTAACTTATCTACGATTTATGGTGCTGTCACAACAGGAGATGAATGGAGATTTTTGCAATTAGAAAAGCAAACAATCGCGATCGATCTTGATTCATATTATATCAGCAATATCGCAAAAATTGTAGGAATTCTCGTACAAATGGCAAATCTAACAACTAATAATAACCCACCCCCCAACCCCCTCCCAAGAGGGGGAGAAACCAATAGCCAATAACCAATAAATAATTCACTTTGTCATCATAATATGAATGCCATCCCAGCTTTCCGGGGGAGGAGTTTCTAGATAGCTTTGACAGCGATGGAGGTGCATTAATAAAGGTTTATCTTGTGGACGAATATCAGCAGCTTGGTGGAAAAATTTCAAGGCTTCGGGGAAATTGCGTTCTAAATAGGATTGACGACCCCAATGATATAATTTTAAAAACTGTTCTGTTTGCGCATCGATGCCGTCCGATCGCTTGCCAATCAGTTCGTAAATCTCGACCGCTTTACTTTTTCCTTTGACGCGAGTTTTATCTAATTCTCGCACGATCAGGCGATCGCGTCCCCCACACAATTGAAACGTTGATTCGCTGATGATAATATCGCAATTGTATTCTTTCGTCAGACTTTCCAAGCGAGAACTGAGGTTAACCCCATCTCCAATCACCGTATAGTCCATGCGCTTTTGAGAACCAATATTTCCCGAAACGACCTCCCCGGAACTAATGCCGATCCCAAAGCGAAAATGAGGCTGATTTTCTAGAATATGTTGTTGATTGAACTCGGCTAATCTTCGCCGCATATCTAGGGCAGATTGTACCGCCATCAGCGCATGATTTTCTAATGGCAACGGTGCGCCAAAAACGGCCATTAAGGCATCACCAATAAATTTATCTAATGTTCCTTGGTAATTAAAAACAGCCTCCACCATCGTTTCAAAATAGCGGTTGAGTAGCGTCACTACCTCTGTCGCTTCTAGATTTTCGGTCATGGTGGTGTAACCGCGAATATCGGAGAATAAAATCGTGACTTCTTTACGTTCTCCTACCATTAAAGCATCATCGCCCAATGCCATCACTTGTTCTGCTACACTAGGGTTCATATAGCGATAGAGCGTTGATTTAATGCGTTTTTCGTTGCTAATATCTTCGAGAATAACCAAACCGCCCCGTACGTTTCCTTCCGGGTTGCTGAGAGGATTTACGGTTAAATTAACGCTGCGTTCGATAGGTTGAACTTCTTTCCGATCGCGCAACAAACGATCGCGATCGCGTTGGAGTTCATTCCAAGGAATATAGATATTGTCATCTGCGCGATCGGGAAAAGCAAGGATGGGTAAAAATCCTTTTGACTGGGGGCTATCGGCAATACCGAGGAGTAATGTTTGTTCGGGGACGTAATGCTTGCGACCAACTCGCAAACTTTCCAACAGTCGCTCATCTAAGGTGTCAATCGGGAAAATTTCCCAAACATAGCGATCGAGAATCTTATATTCCCACATTTGCCGGACGCGATCCTCATAAAGAAGCTCTTCCGGACAACCTAATAATTTTAATGCCGCATCATTGATCGTTACAATTCGTCCTGCGAGATCGGTAGAAATCACGGCATCAGATAGACTCTCTAAAATATCTTTCTGGTACTGTTTTTCTGTCAGCACGCTTTCAAACAGTTTGGCATTTTCTAGGGCAATTCCGGCCTGAATATTAAAAGCCTGCATGAACTCTTCATCGGAAGAGGTGAATGTTCCTTCTTGTTCTTTGTTAATCAACTGCGTTACGGCAATTAATTCACCACCAGAATTATAAACGGGCATACAAAGAATACTGCGGGTGCGATACCCGGTTTTTTTGTCTGTTGAAGGATCGAAGCGATCGTCGAGGTAGGCATCGGGAATATTTAATGTTTGTCCGCTTGTGGCAACATAACCGGCAATGCCGCGATCGGCAGGGATGCGAATTTCTAATAGTTTTGTTTCATCGGCAGTGGGAATCTTACTCCAAAGCTCGTTAGTTTCTTTACTGAGCATAAATAAGGTACTGCGATCGGCTTTCATCAGCTTTCTTGCCTGCTCCATGACCGATTTCAACGTGGCTTCTAAATCGAGACTTTCTCCCAAACTTGCCGTCGCTTTTAACAGTGCCGATGCGCCTCTTTGGTTGCGGGCTGCCATGTAAAAAGATTGACAGGTTTCGAGGATAATGCCAATAGAGGCGGCAAAGTCTTGAAATTGGCGTTCGTCGTCTTGATTAAAGGGCTGATAATTGCTTTTATTAAGGAGTTGAACCACGGCAACAACGCGATCGCTACTACTCAAGATCGGCATACAGAGGAGCGTTTTCGTTTGATAACCCGGCAGTCCGTCGATTTGCTCGTTGAAGAGGGGATGGTTTTCGGCATTCACGAGGTTGAGTAGTTGCCCCGTGACGGCGACTCGTCCGGCAATCCCGACATTGAGGGGAAGGCGCAAGTTTTTGGACGTGTGGGGATCGTCATGGTTAACTTTAGCCCAAAGTTGATTTTTCTCTGTATCGACCAAAAATACGATGGTGCGATCGGCCTGCAAAATCTGCCCGATTTTTAGGGTTAATGCGTCTACGATGCGATCTAACATCGTTTCTAGGGCTTCGCTGTTGATCGCGTCGATCGCCCGCAAAAATTGCTGAAATTCTGCCGTAATGAAATCCAGCAAACAGATAAATTCGTTGATCGAGAGGTCTTTAACTCGATCGGTCAGTACACTCGCTCGATTGATTTGAGTGAGTTGGGTCAGCGATGCTAGGATACTCCCAGTGTTCGATAATGGCATAAAGTCCCATTTTTGGTTTTGGGCAATGCAAATATTGAGATTGACAATCCCTCTGTTGCCAATCCTAACAATACAGCAAGGATACTTCTGTGATCTGAAACATTTTTCGGGATAGGCGATCGCGGCAGATTCTAAAACACGTCTCATTCCTCAAAGCAATTTCAAAATCTACCCGATAATTTTTCTTTCTCAACAGGAAATTCTGATTTTAGAGATACTGAGGCGATCGCTTTTTTTGATTTTCTTTATTTTAACGAGTTCGAGAAGTTTTGTCCGGCCAAGCCTGTTGATAAGTTTCAATAAAATGAGCAAAGAATTGCCGTGCGGGTTCGCTGAGGGATGCCAAAATAGAGGGCGCGGAAAAACATGTGGGGGGCGGGATAAAATAACATTTTCCTCCCCAACCGTAAATAATATCTAGGGTTCGACGCGGTTTGTCGATATGATAGGAACCGCGATGAATGCCCCAAGCATGAAACAAACAAGCATCTCCCGATCGTAAATGAATTCGCTGGCGATCGGGCATATCAAAAAAGCTAGGATTTTTACCTTTGCGGATGTTAAACTCAACTTCTGTATCCCAGCGTTTTTGCGAACCGGGAACGAATTCTAAGCGATCGTCTTCCAAAAAAGCAACGCGAAAATGAACGCCAGTCAATTCCTGCATCCGTACTTTTTCGAGTTCGCTATCCGGCGCGTCAAATTGACTGTCGCGATGCCAATTTCCATCCCAAGATGCCCACTTAGGCTGATAGAAATATTGGCTGTTGTGGAAAAGGGGAGTCTCTCCAGCAATCTCTTCTAAAATACCTCTGATTTTACAGCCACCCATAAATTCTAGTAACTGAATTAACGGTGAAAAATCATCTTGGAAATAGTGTGTTTCCGTGAGATAGGCAATATTGGTAACATCCTTGAAGTCTTCACTTGCTTGTCGTTTTGCTTGAATTTGTTCGAGGATACGATCGCAAATTCCTCTTAATTGCTCTACTTCAGTTTCATCGATAAAATTAGGAAAAATAATATATCCATCTCGATACCACTGGGTTTTTAGATTCTCCATTGCACAATTATTCCTCTAACGGATTGATATTCTCCATCTTGACTTTTTCTTGTTGGATATCGCGATAGCGGAGTTCTAAAAAAGCGATCGCCTCAGAAGGATGAAAATAAATTTGTGGAACGCCCCGCACGATTAATATCCAGCGTTCTTCACGCTGCTCGAGAAACCAACTCTTACTTGTATCTCGAGGAAAAATTTGCCAGTCTTGATTGTTTTGCCCGCAAGAAAATCCCCATAGTCGAGCTTGATTTATCACAGTATCAATCATAAAAAGGAACTGGCACGCTTTTTTTGTGCAGTTTGGTGCAGTAAAATTTTACACTCTTATTCAATCTAAAATGTGGGGTTAATTTTGACAAGAGTTTAAGTTTTTTTTAACTCATTCTTAACCTCTTATTTGTGTTGCCCATCTAGGAGTATAGATGATTTGCAAACGGTTCAAACGTCTTGGCGCAATCGCAAAATAGCCCCTTTGACAGCATCGTATTGAGGCGGAACGAGACGCGATCGCAAATTCTCTCCCAGCCAAGGTTCGAGGGAAGAGGCGAGACCTCCCAACAAGGCACAGGGAAGGGGGTAGCTTGTTTTGGCCGCCAAGGCCTCGCCAATGCGATCGATTTCCCTTGCAGCTTGCAACATCAGTTCGATCGCGAGGGGGGTTTCTTGTCGTGCCTGTTCCACCACAATCGGAGCGAGTTCGGCAAATTGAGTCGATTTTGCTTGATTCGCCCAGATAATAAACTGCGTCCAATCTTGCTGAAAATGTGTCAAAATGGCTTCGATCAAGGGAGAATTCTCCCTACGTCCGTCTTGCCAATGTAAGGTTGCCCGCACTGCTTCCAGTCCCAACCACGCCCCGCTTCCTTCATCTCCTTGAGGAAAGCCCCAACCGCTAACCCGAGAGATCTGACCCGCTTCAGCTTGATAGGCGACAACCCCAGTTCCGATCGCGATAACCGCCCCATCTTTGCCCCCATGCGCCCCGATACAAGAAATATAGCCATCAGACTCTAAAATTAATTTGCGGAAGGGATGGGGATGGGCAAGGAATTCCTCGCAAGCAGAGGGAACTTGAGTGCCCGCCAACCCCGCACAACAGAAAAAATTGCAGGCTCGGGCATTGAGGGGGATTTGTGTCGGTAAAAGTGCTTGTTCGAGGGCATCGAGAATCGATTGCCACGTATTTTCTACCGAGAGGCGAATATTAGAAGAACCGCTTTTTCCTTCTCCTAAAAGATTGCCCTTTTCGTCTTCTATCCGAACGACGGTTTTCGTTGCGCCCCCATCCACGCCAATAAAAAGATTGGGGAGTTTCCCAGTTTGCATGAATCAATCCCGAAGCAATTTGTTAGATTTGATGTTTCAATGCTATTTAACAATATCCTGCCATCGCCATGAGAAAAACCTTTATTAATACCCTAGTCGAACTCGCCGATCGAGATCGCCGCATTGTCTTGTTGACTGGCGATCTCGGTTATACGGTTATCGAACCCTTTGCCCAAAGATTTCCGGATCGCTTTTTTAATGTTGGCGTGGCGGAACAAAATATGGTGGGTTTGGCAACGGGTTTGGCAGAAGCGGGATTTATTCCTTTTCTCTATTCGATTGCCACATTTGCCGTGTTGCGCCCCTATGAATTTATCCGCAATGGTGCGATTTTGCATCGATTTCCCCTGCGAATTCTCGGCATTGGTGGCGGTTTTGAATACGGTCACGCGGGCATTACCCATCATGCTTTAGAAGATATCGGCGTGATGAGAATTCAACCCGGAATTACGACGATTGTTCCCGCAGATTATCGACAAACGCGATCGGCTTTATTACAAACTTGGGATTTGCCCGAACCTATTTATTTTCGCTTGGGAAAAGACGATATTAATGAGATTGTTGGGTTAAATGGGAATTTCGTTTTAGGACAAACGCAAATTTTAGGAGAAGGAACGGATTTATTATTCATTACCCTAGGAAGTATTGCCCGCGAAGTTAGTCAGGCAATGGAGATTTTAGCCAGCGAAGGGGTTTCAACGCAAATCATGGTTGTCTCTAGTTTTAATCCTTCTCCAGTCGAAGATATTGTCAAGATTTTGCCGAGATTTAAAGCAGCAATTTCTGTAGAAGAACATTATATTTCGGGCGGATTGGGATCTTTTGTCGCCGAGGCGATCGCAGAAAATAAGTTAAACTGTTGCTTACACCGTTGCGGTATCAAGGCACAACCCAATGGCATATCGGGAAACCGCGATTATTTACTTGCTTTACATGGACTATCCGTAGAACATCTCGTCCAAAATGCTAAAACAATGCTGAATCAAATAGAAGAATAACCGAACGCACAATGATATAAAATAATTAATTAGATCGATCAAAAAGGATAAATAAATAATGTCTGAATTCAAAAATAAAGTTAAAACAGATTTTGAAACGTTTGCGTTTGATTACGATGGTTTGATTCCCAAACTCATTCCCCACTATCGCGAACAACATCAATTAATGGTCGATCTGATTCCCTGCGATCGCGCTACTTCCCTCAAAGTCCTCGACTTGGGGACAGGAACGGGAATTTTATCCTATTTTATTTTGAAAAACTTTGCCAATGCGAAAATTTTTGCTTTAGATTTGGCGAAAAATATGCTGGAAGTTGCTCGCAAAAATCTAGCAGAGTATAGCGATCGCATTACATTTCAGCGAGGAGATTTTTCCGAATGCGATCTGGGAACGGGTTACGACCTCATTATTTCCGGACTGGCAATTCATCACCTCGACGATCCGCAAAAGCAACGCTTATTTGCTACAATTTTTCAGGCTTTGAAACCGGGAGGAATCTTTCTCGATCGCGATATCGTCTTGGGTGCAACTCCTGCATTAACCCAACAATACGAACAACTTTGGCGAGACTACATAGCCTCTAATGGAGAAGATAGCCAGCGCTGGTTTAAGAGCTATCTCGAACAAGATATTCCTGCTTCATCAGAAGACCAAATACAATGGTTAAAAGAAGTTGGATTTGTTGATGTTAGCTGTCATTGGCGCTATCTCAATTTTGCTATTTTTGGCGGATGCAAACCCAACTAAACAATTACAGAGTCACTTTCCTGTTTTAAGACGCTTTCGATGATCCAAATTTCTATTATTTTGCCTGTTTACAATCAAGCCGATCATATTGGCGCGATCGTGCAAGAATATGAAGAAGCCTTAACCAATATTCAGAACCCTCACGAACTCATTTTAGTGGTGAATAATTGCCGCGATCGCTCTCTGGAAGTGTGTCAAGTATTGGCAAGTCAATATTCATCAATTCGCATCGTTCATAGCGAAGAAGGAGGCTGGGGATTAGCGGTTAAATTGGGAATTGCTGCGGCAAAGGGAGATTTGATCTGTTATACTAATTCTGCCAGAACCAGTGCTAAAGACTTGACATTATTGTTACTTTATGCAGTGGTTTATCCTCAAGTTATTATCAAAGCAAATCGTAAAATTCGAGATAATTGGTTTCGCCGTTTGGGGTCGTTGTTCTATAACTTAGAATGTCGAACTTTATTCGATCTGTCTTATTGGGATATTAATGGAACGCCCAAGATATTTCCCCGACAGTGCGATCGCCTCCTCCACTTAACGCGCGATGACGATCTCATTGATGTAGAATTTAATATTATTTGTCGGCAAGAAAACTATCCCGTCCTAGAAGTCCCCATCTTTTCAACCTCCCGTCACGGTGGGCGATCGACCACCAATATTAACTCAGCATTCAAGTTATATTGGGGTGCCTTACAAATCTGGACAAATAGAAAGAATAAGAACTTACAAGAAAATGGGAAATAAAACGCCAGATAAACAACAAATATGGGAACAGCATTATCAAGAATGGCGAGATCCCATGCAAATTACTTCCCAATGGCAAGAAGCCTCAGAAACCGATCGCAAACTCCTAGAATACGAAGTAATAGGAGATTGGTGGGAGATTCTAGAACAATGTAATATTACCCTGTTGGTGACGCGAGAATACGAGCATTTGTTAATGGGAATAGGGGTTAAAGAAGGCAGACCGAGAATGACGTATACCAGAATGCCCCATCCATCCGGTTTAACCGTCGATCGCGATCGCGGTATCGTTCATATTGCCAGCACCCGCAACCCCAATCAAATCTACGATCTAATGCCCGTTCGCGATACATTATCCCGGTTGGATATACCGGGAGAAATACGAGAAGATTGCCCCTTAATTCCAGTGCGATCGCATTTTTATCCCGGATGCTTATACATTCACGATTTAGCAATTATTGGGGAGAATTTATATGCCAATGCAGTCGGACATAATGCGATCGCATTATTGGGAAAAGATAGCGCTTATGAGCGAGTTTGGCATCCTCGCTGTATTGAAGTCAACGAACAGCCCATATTCGGACAAAATCACATTCAACTCAACTCGATTGCTGCGGGAGATAGTCTCGAAACGTCCTATTTTTCTGCCTCTTGTGCGGAAATTTCCGAGTTGCGTCCCGGACACCCGGATTTTCCCGTTGACAGACGCGGGGTTATCTTTTCGGGTCAAACAAGAGAACCGATTGTTAGCGGGCTAACGCGCCCCCATTCTGCCCGATTGTACGAAAATAAACTTTGGGTCGATAATAGCGGTTATGGGGAATTTGGCATCGTAGAAAACGGGAAATTTACCGTTGTTTCTCGACTCCTCGGATGGACGAGAGGATTGTGTTTTTACGATCGCATTGCCTTTGTGGGAACCTCTCGCGTCATTCCTCGCTTTCGTCAATATGCCCCCGGTTTGGATGTCGAAAAAAGCGTTTGCGGTTTGCACGCGATCGATGTACCATCGGGAAACATTTTAGGCAGTTTAATTTGGCCTTATGGCAATCAAATTTTTGCCCTTGATTGGGTAGAGCATCAGTTTAGTTCGGGTTTTCCTTTCCTTGTTGAGGAAGAACGCGATCGGGATCGAGATATTAAACTATTTTACTCCTTCGTTGTCGATCGCTGAGGCATAAAACCTACAGAGAATTTTCTTCCCATTCACCATTATCCATTACCCTCAAAAATGCAAAATTTTAAATTTTTAATGCTTGGTGCAATGTATGAAAATGGTGGCAATACCACGCACCGTTTTCTCGACGGACACCCCCAGATGTTTGTTTATCCCTTTGAATCCCAAATTGGGACGAGATTGGTTAGCGATCGCATGGCTTCAATTTTTCCCGTTAAATATCGTTATCCCGTGTTTTCTCTCGATGCGACATCCTATCAAGATTATAAAGCCATTATTGACGAAGAAGGAAAAGTTAGAGCCAGAACACCTCACGTGAGCAAATTTCGTCATATGAAATTTGATTTTAATGACGACGAACGCTGCGAAATTTATCAAAAATATATCCAAGAAACCGGGCGATCGCGTGCTAATAATGTCGCGGCTTTCTTTCGTTCCACTTTTGATGCTTGGAAAGATTACAAACGCACGGGAAAAGAAGAATTCTACGTGGGATATAGTCCTATA
>JBCCVR010000005.1:0-82513 GCA_039194995.1 Cyanobacteria bacterium P01_E01_bin.42
CCCAAATGCCAAGGCGGATACAAGCCTACGCCGCCCTCGCAGAGGAGAAGTATCAGCTTCCCGTATACCCTGTATTGGTTAATCTCCTCAAACCGGAAGGAAAGCGAACGATCCCGACTCGTTACGAATCCGAATTTGCTGGCATGAGAGCCTTACGGGAATATAAAGTCATTAACCTCTGGGAAATCGAAGCGCAAACGATTCTCAATACCCCCATTCGCCCTCTGATTCCCTTCGTGCCATTGCTAAAAGATGGCAACCAAGAACTCATGGTGCAAGAAGCCCTGCGAATGTTGAGAGCCGACGAACAGTTGCAAGACTTCGAGACATTATTGAGCTTTTTTGCTAGTTTTGTATTGGATGCCAATCTAGTCAAACAAATTCTGAGGTGGGATATGGCGGTATTAGAAGCATCACCTTTATATCGAGAATTGCTCGAACAGGCGAGAAAAACAGTTTTACAAGAAGGTATCGAGCAAGGTATCGAACAAGGTATCAAGCAAGGTATCGAACAAGAACGCCGAAAAGTCGTGGAAAGCGTGATGAAATTGCGTTTTGATCTCATCGATCCTGAATTGGAAGCGATAGTACCAAAATTGATTGCTTTTCCAACTGAAGAATCTTTGCCTTTGATTATGCAACGATCGCGGCAAGAATTACTCGAGCAATTTGCCGATCGCAATTAACAATCATTATTTTGAGGTGGGATATACCTCCCTCCCCTTCATCTTTCCCCAAGAAAATTCCCCTTCCACGCAAAATTCTCAGACCATCACCCGATCGCATTCTCCAATCCCTTACCCTACCTCAATTCTCGCCACTGAGTGGGGGACTAATAGCGATCGCGAATAGATTTTTTTCCCATTCTAAACTGGTAAAGTCCGTGGCAACCCTCGACAGAATTTTGGGTAGCCGATGCAGATATTACAGAAATACCATGAGTCAAGTATCCGTTTGCGATCGCCTCGATCCGGTTCTCGAAAATTGGTTGCTGGCGCGGGGATTCAATCCCAACGATCTAGAACAGCCCGGGTATAATGGCGATACTGCTTTGATGCAGGCAACGCGAGAAGAAGAAACCGAAACCGTGAAATCCTTGATTCGCGCGGGTGCATTGTTAAATTCCAAAAATAATGATGGCAATAATGCCCTCTGGTTTGCTTGTTTTCGCGATCGCTACGATCTGATCGAGTTATTGATCGATGCGGGCATCAATTGCGACAATCAGAATGATAATGGGGCAACTGCGCTGATGTATGCGGCTTCGGCAGGGAAAACCGAGATGGTGAAGGCGCTTTTGGCGATGAATGCCAATGCTGGATTGAAAAATTTGGATGATTTCCGGGCGATCGATTTTGCTGCCAATTTTGACATTATCAAGGTGTTAAAAAATGCTGCTGTCTGAGGCGATCGCCAACAAATATCACGAGGCGACGAAGCATTCCCCTCTCTCGGTACAGATAGATCCCAACTATGTCGATCCGAGGACGCAACCCGCCGCCTTTAAAATCTATCCCCATTTTTTCCGTCGCTTTCCCCTAGAGCCGGAAAATCCCCTGCATCGCCTCCTTTCCCTCACCAGTGCTATCACGTATCGAAAGCAGTATCGCGACGGCGTTACTCACTTGCTCCGAGTTCAACCTTCTGCCGGTGCCCTTTATCCCACGGAACTATACGTGCAAATTCGGGGCATTAAGGGAATGCTTGACGGCATTTATCACCTAGAACCCCAAAATAATGTCCTGACGCTGATTTACGAACTGATTGACGACGGCATCGAGGCATACTTGCAAGACTCTCGCCTGATTCGCGGTTGTATTTTTCTGGTCAGTTGCGTCTATTTTCGCTCCAGTTGGAAATACAAAAATCGCAGCCTGCGCTATTGTTTCTTGGATAGCGGGCATCATTTGGGGGCGATCGAGGCGGCGGCTTATGTCTCTGGATCTCCCTATAAACTTGCGTTTGATTTCGATCGCCTTGCTCTCAATCAAGTTCTCGGCTTTGAAAACAAAGAGTTTATCGCGGCGGTTGCGATCGCGGGAGAACCCAAAGAGAAAGCAGTACGACGATTGCGATCGCCCCTCCCCGTAGTTTCCGGTAGCGATTATTTTGAACCTAACCCTTTTATTGAAGAGGGTTACGCAGAGACTTTTAGCGAGAGCTATCGAGAAAATGCTGTCGAACAACCGATCTTTCCCTTTGCACCTTCCCAATGGTTGCAAGGAATTCAACAACGGCGATCGGCACGGCGATTTTTTCCTCGTGCCATCAGCCGCGATGATTTTCAAATGGTTTGGGAGGCATTACAACAACCCATTCCCAGCGAACAATTGGAAACCTTGGAAATTTTCGCCGTCGTGCAGCGCGTAACGGGGATGCAGCCCGGAATCTATCGTTACTCCCAAGGGGAAAAACTCCTCAAAGCGGGAGAATTTCAGCAACAAACGGGCTATCTCTGCATTAATCAAGCGATCGCTCGGGATAGTGCAGTCGTCTTTTTCTTCACTGCCCATTTTGACAATTATCGCGTAGCGTTGAACCAAGCAGGCATCATCGGACAGCGCATCTATCTCGCAGCGACGGCATTGAATATCGGCTGTAGCGGCATTGGCGCATATTTTGATGATGAAGTGCAAGCCTTTTTAGAAACCGATCGCTCGATTTTGTATGCGATGGCGATCGGACAAACGACGAAAGAATGAGAATGGCGATCGCGCTTTTTGGATTGTCGTGGGAATTGTTGGGTTAAAATTGTACTTGCCATATCTCCCAAAAAATCGATGTCTGTTGAAATTCCTTATACCGAGGCAATCCAAAACTTTGACAAGATTTATGAGACGGTAATCGGCGATCGCCAAGCGATCGCGATTCCCCGTGACGGTGATGAAAGTGTTTCGCTACTTCCCACTGCGGAATTAGAAAGTTTGCTGGAGACCGTCTATTTATTTCAGTCTCATGAAAATGCCAAGCGTCTGCTAGAGTCTTTAGAACGATATCGAGACAAGAGTAATAAATCTTTGACCGTTGAAGAATTGTGTTTGGAGTTTGGACTGAGTGAAGAAGAAAAAGCCTCAGCCTGACCAAAAGAATAAGGTCTCAAGCCTCCTCCTTCAGGAGGACAAGCCAAAAGCCTTCCAAATTCCAAATCGAGAAGCAGAAATCGAAGTGCTGGAAAAATACGGTTCTCAAGTTGATATTTTTTACATGGTCAATCGCAGCGCAGACGCTGAACTTGCCAAGATGGAAAGATTTCTCATTCGCAAATTTAAGCCTTTCTTAAATGATACCACCCGTCTTGACAGGAAGAAAAAGAAGGGCATTCACACAGAGAAATGCGGTGAATTAGAAATTTTGCCCCGTAAGAAAAAACGTGGCAGGAAGAAAGGAAGTCCCAACAAAAAACCTGCATCTGGTTATATTCACCCTCGAAAAGATTCCGAACACTGGGTTTATCAATATTGGGATATTGAGCAAAGGAAAAAGCGATCGCTGTCAGTTCATCCGGATGATGTAGAGCCAGTACAACAGGCGCGCGCGGAGGGAAAGTCTGTTGATGAAATTATTGGAATTATTAGAGGAAGGAGGAAAAACAATTAATACTCAAATTATAAGTCATACCTCACAAAAATTGAAAGACACCCCCTAAAGAGGTGTCCTATCTTCAAGCATTCCAAACTACTAAAATCAGGAACTTATCTGAAGCCCACCGCCGCTTGCCAAACGAAAGCAAGCAACAGGAAAAATAAGGGGATGAGCGGGAGTACGTCCACCAAGGGATCGAAAATTTGGTAGGCTTCGGGTAATTCAGCCAACAGCATTGCAACGTTCATTGATTTATAAGTCCTTCCGATACAGCGTTTTTTAAGAATTGCAATAGATTTTAACATAGTATGGCGAACTACTCGTCATCCAACCATTCTGCAAATTCTTCGGGAAAGCGATCGCTCCAAATGGCCTCGCGAATGCGTTGGGTAAAGCGAACCAACTCCGTTACATTATGCAGGGACAGCAAAATATAACCGAGCATTTCTTTAGATTTGATCAGATGATTCAGATAAGCGCGGGTAAAGTTCTGACAGCAATAACAGGGACAGGTCTCGTCGAGGGGGCGAAAATCCTCGCGGAATCGGGCGTTTTTCAAATTCCACCGCTCTCCTTGAACCATTGCCGTGCCGTGCCTGCCGAAACGGGTGGGAATGACACAATCAAAGAGATCGATTCCTGATGCGATCGCCCGAACCATTTCCCGATAAGTCCCGACCCCCATCAAATAGCGGGGTTTATGTTCCGGTAAAATCGGCGCGGCGGCTTCTACCACGGGATACATGAGTTCTGGCGGTTCTCCCACGCTGACCCCACCGATCGCGTATCCCGGCAAATCGAAATCAAGGAGCGATCGCGCCGCTTCCACCCGCAAATCCGGGAAGACTCCCCCCTGTACGATCCCAAATAAAGCCTGTTCTTGGGGGCGTTGGTGTGCCTCGACGCAGCGTTCCAACCAACGGTACGTCCGCTCTGTCGCCGCTTTGACTTCCTCTTTTTCGGCAGGATAGGGGGGACATTCATCAAACGCCATAATCACATCGGCACCAAGGGCATTTTGAATGGCGATGGAACTTTCTGGAGTGAAATAAATGAGGCGACCATCCCGGGGAGATCGAAAGGTTACGCCATCCTCTTCAATTTTTCGCAACTCGCTCAAACTAAACACCTGAAAACCGCCAGAATCCGTTAAAATGGGCTGTTCCCAGCCCATAAAGCGATGCAATCCTCCCGCCTTTTCGATCAATGCTTCGCTAGGTTGCAAATGAAGGTGATAGGTATTGGCGAGAATCATTTGCGCCCCAGTGGTTTCTACTTGTGCTGGAGTCAATCCTTTCACCGTTCCCACCGTCCCCACGGGCATAAAGCGAGGCGTTTCTACGATGCCGTGGGGCGTATTAAAAATACCTGCCCTCGCCCGCGTGCGAGAACAAGTTTTTTGCAGTTGAAAGGAAAAAGGAGAGGAATGCGTTTCCCGATCGCCCATTACCAATTACCAATTACCTCTCTTAAAAATCCTCATCATCCATCTGTACATCCCATTTTGCCGCGAGGACTTGTTCGAGCATGACTTCGAGGGCTGCTTCGTCCAGATTATCCGAATTTTCGCGGTCTTGTAAGGGGTTGCTTAAGGGCATCAATCGCAACTGGCGATTATCTTGAATGAGATCGAAATAGGTTTCGCGATCGGGGGATTGATGGAGATGCAGGTAATCAAAACTCTGCACGTTGATGTAGAGGGCGTGATTGGCGATGAGGGTTGCTTGCCCGGCATCAGCAAAAACTTCTAAAACGTAACCTTCTCCCTGAGTTTGCACCTGACGATCGAGGGAGTGAATGTAGTAGACCCGCGTTAGAGAACCGAGCAAGCGGCGCATATCATCTTTGTTGACGATCAAACCGTTGTCGATAATGCAAGGGGCGGGGAGTGATTGGGGAAATGGATTGTGACTCATGGGAAACAGCCATTAATGCGAGGATTTCATGAGATTGTTTCATTGTTCCATGCAATGGCAACATGGATTTAAAACAATAAATTTAGAACAACGAATTGCTGGAAGTGAATCGAGAGAAATAAACTGATGGGAATCTATCCCGCAGGAGTTACAAAGCGTTGCTTTGAAAGAATGGCTTCTTGAAAGAATAGCTTCTTGAAAGAACAGCTTTGACACTATATTAAAAGTTCTCCCGAGCAGTTGAAGATACGTTCCTAGTTGCGATTTAATGTCGTTCTAGAAATTTATCTTGTGGAGTTATCTGCCAATAACACCGCAACTGATTGAGAAGGCCGACCATTTTCGGGTCATTTTTTTGACCGTTCTACCGACCGTTAACCCAATATTAGCTCAATATTTTTCAACTGCCTCGTTTTTAGTTTAACAGGAGATGAAACAATTGAAACCCCCATACGTCTTGAAGTGGTTATTTTCTTTCGGGCAATCTTTTCTAGCGGCGATCGCTTTCTACAGTTGTTTGCCCGTGCCGGGGATGCAATGGTTACGGTTCGATCGCATTGCCCGTTTTGCTCCTGCCGTCGGCCTGCTGCTGGGACTGCTCTTGATGGGGGTGGATTGGGGTTTACAATGGTTGCAAATGCCCATACTCCCGCGCAGTGCTTTTCTGGTTTCTCTTTGGATTTTCTTAACGGGAGGATTGCATTTGGATGGGGCGATGGATGCGGCGGATGGATTGGCGGTTCTCGATCGCGATCGCCGCTTGCAGGTCATGCAGGACAGTCATAGCGGAGCGTTTGCCGTCATGGTGGCTATTGTTATTTTTTCCTTAAAAACCCTTGCTTTGAGCGAAATTGAGGCTTGGCGGGGTTTGGGGGTGATGCTGGCGGCGGGATGGGGACGTTGGGGGCAAGTCGTGGCAATCGCCCTCTATCCCTATCTCAAACCCACGGGGAAGGGCGCATTTCATAAAGAACATTTACACTATCCAGGCGATGTACTGGGCGGGTTCTTGCTCTTGGTCGGGATCGGTATGCTGCCGATCTTTCTCTGGGGGGAAGGATGGTGGGTCGCGGTGGGAATGGCGATCGCTGGGTTTGGTTTCGCGATCGCCGTCGGCTATTGGTTTTATCGACAATTTGGCGGGCATACGGGGGATACTTACGGCGCGATCGTAGAATGGACGGAAGCGTTTTATTTGTTGCTGTTAACGCTTTTGCTTTGAGAAGAGATGAGAATTTCTTTCGATCTCGACGATCTATTAATTTGCGATCGCGCCCTAACCCTTTACGAACGAGAGCCTTTTTTCTTGTTGCGGTATTCCATCGCCCGAGAGCCATTACGATTAGGAACGGCTCAATTAATCAAAACATTGCAAAAATACGATTGTGAAGTTTGGATTTATACAACTTCTTATCATTCTCCTCTAGCAATTCGTTTATGGTTGTGCTGTTATGGGATCTCAATTCAGGGGATTATCAATCAAACCATCCATGAGAAATATTTTCAGAACAACGCCGCACCCAGCAAACACCCTCGGGCGTTCGGAATCGATTTACACATTGACGACTCTTCGGGGGTAAAATTGGAAGGAGAAAAATATGGTTTTGAGGTGCTCGTTATTTCTCCAGAGGATCGAGATTGGGGCGATCGCGTCCTCAATACTGTTCTAAGGTACATCAACGCAAAAAAATAAAGGATTCTTAACTCATTCTTCCGGATGTGGCGCTTAAACTTTGAGAAGTGAAGGTGTCAAACATTTGAATCCAATTTAACCGATCTATTTTTCTTTCGCAGCAACCAAAATCATGTGGCAAAAATTTTGGTATTTGGGTTGTTTTGGACTGGGTTATATGGCGATCGCCGCGCCCCCCGTCTTCTCTCAATCCATCGTCCCGGCTAATGATGGGACGGGAACAATTGTTATTTTGGACGGAGATACTTATAATATTTCTGGTGGTATGCTCGGCGGCGAGAACTTATTTCACAGCTTATCAGAATTGGGACTCGATGTCGGAGAAATTGCTAATTTTTTAGTCGATACCAATATTGAGAATATTCTCGCTCGAGTGGTGGGCGGCAATCCTTCTATTTTTGAAGGAACGCTGCAAATTAGTGGCGGCACGGCAAATTTATATCTGATGAATCCTGCGGGAATTCTCTTTGGCGAAAATGCCCGCTTAAACGTATCGGGAGACTTTTTTGCTACGACGGCTACTGCGATCGGTTTTGGCGGCGATCGCTGGTTTGAGGCGTTTGGAAATAATGATTATGCAAACTTAAGCGGCACGCCTTTTCTCTTTGCAGCCGATCGCGGCGGTTTCGCGATCGTCAATACCGGACGCTTAGAAGTTTCAGAGGGACGGCGTTTAACGTTACTGGCAGGAAGTATCATTTCTACGGGAGAATTAATTGCTCCCGGGGGCAATATTTCTGTTGCAGCCATTCCCGAAACCAGCTTAATTCGACTGTCTCAACCGGGCGGTTTATTGAGTTTGGAAATCGAACCCCCGCGAGATGAAAAAGGGACGATTTTACCTCTAAATCCCCTTACTTTGCCTGCTTTATTAACCGGAGAACTTGAAAATTTTCAATCTATTGCACCAGGAATAACCCAAATTTCCGGAACGGTTTCCGTTGCTTCTTCGGACGTTAATATTCTCGAATTGGGAGAAATTGCCCCCCCAGAAATTAATATTCTCGGCGATCGCGTTGCCCTTCTCGATGCCGATATCGATGCTTCCGGGTGGGGTGGGGGAGGAAGTATGAGAATTGGCGGCGATCGCCGGGGAGAGGGCAAGTTACCCCGCGCCAGCAGAACGTTTGTTGATGAAAATACCCGCATTCGTGCCGATGCTTTAGAGCAAGGAGACGGCGGCAATATTATTATTTGGTCGGATGAATTGACCGCGTTTGCCGGGAAAGTCAGCGCCCGAGGGGGAGAAGCGGAAGGCGATGGGGGCTTTGTGGAAGTGTCCGGTAAATCCAGCTTGATTTATGAAGGAGAGGCGGATTTAGGGAGCGATCGCGGCGATCGGGGAACGCTCTTGCTGGATCCTGAAGATATTATCATTCGCGCAGGCTCGGGGACGGGAACCGATTTTACAACCTTACCCGATGTATTCCAATCTGAAGCGGGTTCGCCTTTCATTCTCTACGAAGATAATCTCGAACTTCTGGGGATTAATGCGAATGTTATTCTCGAAGCGAGTAACGACATTACTATCGAGTCTTTAAGTGATGGAATTTTAACATTTGCGGGAACGGGAGAGATATCCTTTCGCGCCGATACTGACGGAGACGGCTCTGGCTCGTTTTCAATGGATACGGATAATATTATCGTTACGACTGGGCGATCGCTGGAAATATCCGGCGCGAGCGTGACGACGGGGGTGCTAACTACAAGTTCTGGAGTCGTGGGAAGTTCTGGGGGAGCCGTCACGCTCGCCGCTACTAATGGTAGCGTGACAACAGGAGAGATCTCGACAGGCTCGGAGGCAGCGGATGGGGGTAGTGTCTCAATTTCCGCCATCAATGGCAATATTGGCATCACTGCAATCACTTCAGGACTCGATCCCGGAACGGGGAGTGGGACTGGCGGTAATATTACCCTATCTGCAACGGGAGATATCAAGATAACAGATAGTCTTCTCTCGGGGGCGCTGGATCGCTCGAATAGTGGCGGAATCGCAACAGGGGGGAATATTTCTCTCAATGCTGGCGGGGCGATCGCGATCGGAACGTCGATTTTTAGCGCGGTTGCCGGTTCTGGAAATGCGGGGGAAGTCGCCCTCTCTGCGGGAGGCGATATTGCGATCGGGCAGGGAATTTTTGCTTTCTCCACCGGAGGGAATGGTAACGCGGTGACGTTGAGCGGCGAAGATATCAGCCTAGGGGTGATTTCCAGTGCGAGTTTTGCAGGCGGTACGGGAGGCAATATCGATGTTACCGCAACGGGAACGTTTCGAGCCTTTGCGTCATTATTTATCGATACAGAGGGTGATAGTAGTTTTATCCGCTTTCAGGATGGCTCTATCCAAAGTCTAGAGAATGTTACTACCAATTCCGAAACAGGAGTTAGTCTCTCCAGTGCGGGAGTTACAGGGAATGGCTCCATTGTCATTCGCCACGGTGGAGATATTTTTACCGTCGGGGATTCCCTGACCAATGGGACGTTAGGAGAAATCGATGCTGGAGATTTTCTCCTTTCCCCGAATCGCGCTTTTGATAGAGATTTTAGTGCGAGAGAAATTTCGATCCTTACATTCACATCAGATTCGCTTCCCTCTTCCCAAACTCGTCCCCTCTCCGCTCTCTCCCTCAACAGTTCCGGCGATCGCGGCAACTCAACAACCCTTGAACTTGCTTCCCTCGCAGAAGCCAAAGCAAAATTAGCGGATATTGAAGCCCTAACAGGGGTGAAGTCGGCGATCGTCTATGCCAGTTTCTTGCCGCGATCGCTGGCCGGGCGTTCTGACTTTACCAACCGCGAAGCGCAAACGAGTCAAGCCTTTCGAGCCTTACTCGACCCCGGAACGACATTAGATGCACCGCCGATCGCGTTTGCCCCACAAGATAGCGATGTTTTGGAATTGCTGCTCATTTCTGCCGATGGAGAGCCGAAGCGGTGGCGAATTGAGGGCGCAACGCGGGAAAAAGTGAGAGAGATTGCATTTGAATTTCGCCGCACGGTAACGAATGTTCGCCGCCCTAGTGCCTATCTTAAATCCGCGCAACAACTCCATCGTTGGTTAATTGCCCCATTGGAAGCAGAATTAGAGGCGCGAGAACTGGAAAATCTAGCCTTTATTGTCGATGAAGGACTGCGATCGCTCCCCTTGGCTGCCCTTCACGATGGCGAGACGTTCCTGATTGAACGTTATAGCGTCGGCTTGCTCCCCAGTTTTACCCTCACCCAAACCGAATATACACCCCTCGCAGATTTATCGGTTTTGGCCATGGGGCGATCGGAATTTACCGAACTCGAACCCCTTCCCGCCGTACCCACAGAATTAGAAACGATCGCGGGTCGTCTTTGGCCGGGTAAATCCTTCCTGAATGAGGCTTTTACCTTCGACAATCTCAAGAGTACGCGAGCAAATGCCCCCTATGCGATCGTGCATCTGGCGACTCACGGGGAATTCCGACCGGGAAAACCGGGCAATTCTTACATTCAACTCTGGGACGAGCGCTTGCCCCTCGATCGCCTGCGAACCTTGCAATTTCGCGATCCTCCCGTAGAATTATTAGTATTGAGCGCCTGTCGGACGGCTTTGGGAGACAAAGATGCCGAATTGGGCTTTGCCGGACTGGCCGTGGCGGCGGGAGTTAAGTCTGCTCTAGGAAGTTTATGGTATGTGAGTGACGTGGGAACGTTGGGATTAATGACAAGTTTTTACGAACAATTAAAACAAACTCCCGTGAAAGCCGAAGCCCTACGACGGGCGCAACTCGCTTTGTTACGCGGAGAAACCTATTTGGCCCAGAGAACTTTGCAGACTGAGAAGCAAGCGATCGCTTTGCCCGGAGAACTGAGAATCCCGAGCGATCGGACATTCTCTCATCCTTATTATTGGGGCGGATTTACTTTAATTGGCAGCCCTTGGTAATCGGGAATTTGACTTTTTGAGGAGTCTAAGGCACATTCTTTCTTGGTTCATTCGTGTTATGGAACTGCCTCGATTCCTGATAAGGTAATATAGCTAGGTTTTCCCCGATCGCAGACTTGAGGAGAGAGTATGAGCTATCGCATGAATCGCCGCGCCTATGCCGACACTTACGGACCCACTACTGGCGATCGCGTCCGTTTGGCAGATACGGAGTTGATTATCGAAGTCGAACGAGATTTGACGGTGTATGGGGATGAGGTAAAGTTTGGCGGCGGGAAGGTGATTCGGGACGGGATGGGACAATCTCCCATTTCTCGCGCCGATGGGGCGGTAGATTTAGTGATTACCAATGCCCTCATTCTCGATTGGTGGGGCATTGTTAAAGCCGATGTGGGCATTAAAGATGGCAAAATTGTCAAGATTGGCAAGGCGGGGAATCCTTACATTCAAAACAATGTCGATATTATTATCGGACCCGCTACGGAGGCGATCGCGGGGGAAGGTTCGATCCTGACGGCGGGAGGCATTGACGCGCACATTCACTTTATTTGCCCCCAACAAATCGAAACCGCGATCGCTTCGGGCGTGACGACGATGATCGGCGGCGGGACGGGCCCGGCGACGGGAACAAATGCCACCACCTGTACGCCTGGGGCGTGGAATATTTACCGAATGTTACAAGCTGCCGATGCCTTTCCCCTCAATTTTGCCTTTTTGGGGAAGGGGAACAGCAGCCAACCCGAGGGACTGGTAGAACAGGTTAAAGCGGGGGTAGCGGGGCTAAAATTACATGAAGATTGGGGGACGACTCCGGCGGCGATCGATACTTGTTTGAGCGTGGCGGATGAATATGACGTACAAGTTGCCATTCATACGGATACATTAAATGAGGCGGGATTTGTAGAAGATACCATCGCCGCTTTCAAAAATCGAGCGATTCATACTTATCATACAGAAGGAGCCGGAGGGGGTCACGCGCCGGATATTATTAAAGTTTGCGGCGAAGCGAATGTGCTTCCCTCGTCTACGAATCCTACCCGACCTTACACCGCCAACACTCTCGAAGAACATCTCGATATGTTGATGGTCTGCCATCACCTCGATCGCGGCATCCCTGAAGATGTGGCGTTTGCCGAATCTCGCATTCGTCGGGAAACCATCGCCGCCGAAGATATTTTGCACGATCGCGGCGCATTCAGTACCATCGCTTCCGACTCTCAGGCAATGGGACGGGTGGGGGAGGTCATTATTCGTACTTGGCAGACAGCTCATAAAATGAAAGTGCAATTCGGGCATTTGCCGGAAGATAGCGATCGCAATGATAATTTACGGGCCAAGCGCTACGTTGCCAAGTATACGATCAATCCTGCGATTACTCACGGGATCGCGAACTATGTCGGCTCCATCGAAGAAGGAAAAATCGCCGATCTTTGCCTCTGGAAACCCGCCTTTTTTGGAGTGAAACCGGAAATTATTATTAAAGGCGGCGCGATCGCCTGGGCGCAAATGGGAGACCCCAATGCCAGCATTCCCACTCCCCAACCCGTCCATATGCGTCCCATGTTCGGCAGTTTTGGCGGCGCGATCGGGGCGACTTCTTTAACGTTTGTTTCCCAAGCAGCAATTGAAGGCGGAATTGCCGAACAAATTGGCTTGCAAACCCCAGTTGCGGCAGTGACTAATACTCGGAAAATTGGCAAAAAAGATATGAAACTTAACGATCTCATGCCTAACATTGAAGTCAATCCGGAAACTTACGAAGTCCGTGCCGATGGGGAATTATTAACCTGCGAACCCGCAACAGTTTTACCAATGGCACAGCGTTATTTTCTGTTTTAATCGAGTTCTTTGGGTTGAGTTTCTCGAAGGCTCTTCAAGCAAATCAAGGGCAAACCAAAGCCGATCGCGAGATTAACTGCCAACCAAATCAGAGAATCGGAATGACTCCAACCACGAATGAAAAAACCGCGTTTGGTTTCTGATAGCAAGGCATCCCAGATTAAATGAGCGGATATGCCAACGCAGAGGGCGATCGCCGCATCTCGCAACCAAGAGGATATGGTAAAGATTTGCTTTTGCGACATACCGATCAAACTCATCGTTAATAATCCAACGGGAAGTAAAACCGAGTGAAAAAGCCAACTTCTGTGTAAAAGAAAAGAAAATTTTGTTATTTTATAAAGAGGCAGATCCCAATCGGGAATCGCCATATAAAAAAACTGACCCTCTAAAATGGGGACTTGAAGTTGGCGAAAGAAAAACAATCCGCTTGCACCCCAAATGACTCCGAGCAGAAAAATCAAAGGATTGAGATAGCGAATCCCTGTTTTGGCATAGCGATCGAGAAATATCCAGTAACTCCAGCCAGTCACTGCACCAATGACGAAGTGCATTAATTTATCAGTAGAAATAGACATAAGCAATTCAAAATTCAAGATTTAGCGTTCATCCTTCAGAATCAAAGTTTTTTTGCTATACTGACTTTGCGATCGCCATGAATATTCGTTTTTAAATTTTGCCTTAAGTATGAATTATTCTATTTCACTGCTTTTAATCTTAACAACTTTTGCAGTCTTTTCATATCCTACTGTAGCACAGAATTCGCCAAGTCAAGAAGTTCTGGAGTCTGGGGAACGGACTGAGGAAAAGAAAGCCTTATTTCCCATTCTCAAAGATGGCAAGTTAGGTTACATCGATCGCGAGGGTAATCTCGAGATCGAACCTCAATTTATGTTTTCCTTGGCAGCGAGGCGATTTTCCGAAGGGGTTGCCGCGATCGCGATCGACGGTAGAGGCGGTCTGATCGATCGCCGGGGAAATCTCATTCTCGAACCTCAATTCGAGCATATTGGCGAGTTTTTTGCCGGGTTGGCACAGGTCAGTCAAGGGGGGAAAAATGGTTTTATTAATGCTGCGGGGGAAATCGCGATCGCCTTACAATTTGATGCTGTCCGGGATTTTTCCGAGGGTTTGGCGGCGGTCAAAATGAATGGCAAATGGGGTTATATCGATCGCCTAGGAGAAGTTGTTATCGAGGCACAATTCGAGGATGCTCTAGATTTTAATCGGCAAGGATTGGCAGCCGTTAAAATGGGCGATCGCTGGGGTGCGATCGATAAAATCGGTACAGTTATCGTTCCCCCAAGTTTCGAGCGCATCTTGCCCTTTCAAGAAGGCTTAGCGGCGTTCAAAATGGAGGGGAAATGGGGTTTTTTGAATGAAGATGGGGAAATCGCGATCGCACCTCAATTTCAGCGCGTGGGAAGTTTCTCGGAAGGACTAGCTTATATTGGTGTAGGCGATCGCGTAGGCTATATCAATCGGCAAGGCGAAATTGCCATAGAACCCGAATTCGAGGAAGGCGGCGATTTTTCCGAAGGATTGGCGATCGTTTCTCTAGCAGGAAAATGGGGTTTTATCAATGCAAATGGAGAAATTGCAATTTATCCCAAATATAATGCAGCGTGGGACTTTTCAGAAGGACTTGCCCGCATCAAAAGCGGACAAAAAATTGGCTTTATCAATCCAAAAGAAGAGTTGATTATTCTGCCTCAATTTCAAGGTGCAAGCGATTTTATTGATGGATTAGCGCGAGTAGAAATAAATGGTAGAATAGGCTACATCGACCGAACCGGACGTTTCATCTGGCCGCTCACCAATTAATCAGACACCAACAACAAACAATAAATAACAAACAACAAATCACGAAATGAGTAAATTCAACTTAAGAAATCGTTTGTTTTTTTCTCATATTCTTGTTATTATCTTTGGTTTGGGGACATTTGTGGCTATTGTTAAATATTCTTCCCCTCGCTTCTTTGTGCTGCGTTTGGAACAACTAGAAAGAAGAGGCTTTTTAACTGTTCGCTCGGCTAGAACTTATTTAATTAATGGCTTTCACAGTGCGTTAGATAGCGGTACGTTTTGGTCTTTTGCGGTGGGTATTACTGCGGCGGGAGGCTTGAGTTATTTGTTCGCACAACGCATTACCAAACCGTTGAATACCATGCAGCAAATCACGCAGAAATTTGCTTCTGGGAACTTACAAGAACGAATGCCAGCCAGTGATATTCCCGAACTCAACGAACTAGCAATGAGTTTTAATCGCATGGCGAATAGTTTGGAAGATGTAGAACAAAGACGAAGAGAACTGATTAGCGATCTTACCCATGAATTGCGATCGCCTTTGACGGTCATGCGTGGTTATTTAGAAGAATTAGCCGACGAGGCGATCGCGCCGTCTCCAGAATTATATTTGCGTTTGGTTCGAGAAACCAAGCGTTTAGAACGATTGACCAACGATTTACAAGAACTTTCTAAAGCCGAAGCCGGTTATTTACCCATTCATTTAAAGTCGGTTAATTTGCATCCTTTATTAACATCTTTAGTCGAACGTTTTTCCGATCAACTGATGGAAGATAGCCCTGCCTTAAAATTAGAATATGGTGCAGATCTTCCCTCTGTTAATGCTGATGTCGATCGCATCGAGCAAGTTTTAGTGAATTTAATTGGTAATGGTTTGCACTATACCGAACAAGGGCATATTTTGGTGAAAGGATGGCGCGATCGCGAACGGGTTTGGATTGCTGTTGAAGATACGGGAGTGGGAATTTCCGAGCAAGATTTACCGTTTATTTTTGAGCGATTTTGGCGGGCCGATCGCTCGCGATCTCGCTACTCGGGCGGGACGGGAATTGGTTTGGCAATTACCCGCCGTTTGGTAGAATTACAAAATGGTAAAATCGAAGTGGAAAGCGAATTGGGAAAAGGGAGTATCTTTCGCTTTTATCTTCCGATTGCTTGATTTTTAAAATGATTTATGGCCATCACCCTTGCTCTCATCGCTCACGATAATAAGAAAGATTCAATCGTTCAGTTTGTTTCTCGCTATCGTCAAGTTTTTTCTCGTTATCACTTAATTGCTACTAATACCACGGGACAGCGCCTGCAAGCCGAGACGGGTTTAGAAGTCGAATGTCTGGTATCGGGTCCCCTCGGGGGCGATACCCAAATCGCGGCGAGAGTTGTCAGCGGAGAAGTTGCCGCCGTTATCTTTTTGATCGATCCCCTCTATGCCCAACCTCACGAACCCGATATCCAAGCACTCTTGCGAGTTTGTGAGGTGTATAACATTCCCCTGGCGACCAATTTAGCAACGGCTGAATTTGTCCTACAAGGACTGGGGAAATGCCGGATTGCTCATCTCATTTTTAACCCCATCGCCGGACAGGGAAATCCCGATCGCGATTTAACCCTCATTCGTCAATTTCTCGAGCCGCAAATTCAGGTCGAAGTTGTCGTTACTCAACCCGATATTCCTCAAGTCGAATCCGCAAAAGCGGCGATCGCCAAGATAGAAAGTCTCGATGACGAGGAAAAAAGCAAGCATTTTATCATTGCATCAGGGGGAGATGGCACGATTTCAGACGTTGCGGGGGTCACAATTGGGACGGGAATTCCTTTGGGAGTCATCCCCCGAGGGACAGCGAATGCTTTCGCAATGGCTTTGGGAATTCCAACAAATATCAAAGGTGCTTGCGAAACAATCTTACAAGGTAATACTCGCACGGTTGATGCCGCACAATGCAACGATCGCCCCATGATTTTACTGGCTGGTTTGGGATTTGAGGCAGGAATGGTGGATAAAGCCAGCCGAGATTTAAAAAATCAGTTGGGAACTCTCGCCTATGTACTTGCAGGCGTGCAACAATTCACCGCACAGGAAACCTTTAAAGCCACAATTGAAATTGAAGGGAAAATAAGTGAGTTTGAAACCCCAGCGATTACGATCGCCAATACAGCCCCTGCTACCTCTGTCTTAGCCCAAGGATTCGGTCAAGTGATCCCTGATGATGGCTTATTAGAAGTCACGATTAGCACGAGTAAGACGCGTCTGGAAGGAATTGACACGCTGATGTCCTTATTTGCTTCTGCTTTGGTTAAAAGCAAAATCGAGCGGGAAAATCTCATTTGTTTGCGTGCCGATCGCATTAAAATCCATACCGATCCCTCGCAAAAATTGGTCGTTGATGGTGAAATTATCGAGACCGATCCCGTTGAATTTGTTTGTATTCCCAACAGTTTAACGGTTTTTACGCCTTTTTCTTCCCTCTAGTTCTTTTCTGACCGATTAATCATTGATTCAATCGTTTGGCGATCTTCTAGACTTTCGGATTGTTTGAGATATTCTAACGCAATTTGTCCGGTGGCAGGATTGATTTTGCGAGTTTCTAACAATAATTCGACAATGCGATCGCGTTGTTGTTTTTCTAACTGTCTGATTGTGGCAAGGGGGAGAGCAATCGCGCAGGCAATCGAACTCAATAAAGCAGGAATCAGAGGCAGCCACCAACCGTTCAAAAAGGCAACATAGCTAATGCCAACCAAGCTCAAAGTCGCGAGAAAAGTTGCGATCGCGACGGGAATCAATGCTTTGAAATACCACGCCAAAACCGCCCCGATCGCCCCCCAAAGGAGCACCCAAATCCACTCTACAGGTTCGCGCCATCCTCGCAGCATCGATCGCCCTTCTAAGGCACCGTTTAACAGTTGGCTAGCGATATTGGCATGAATGGTTACGCCGGCCATAAAGCCTCGATAGGGCGTTTGAAAGAGGTCATTAACGCTATCTGCCGTTGCACCGATGAGAACAACGCGATCTCTTAATACTTCAGAGGGAATGCGATCCTCGAGTAAATCCGTGAGAGAAAAGGTGGTAAATTGTTCTATTTTCTCCCAATAATTTAAAAGAATTTGATAGCCGCCACTTTTTGCGCGAATATAACTGCCGTCATAAGATTGAAAGGGAAATAGACGGGTTTGTCCCAGTTGAATGCTGCGATCGGCTAAAGGATTGGGTTTGATACCTTCTGGCTCTAAATATTTTAATGCCAGTGCCAAACCGAGATTAAACCGCAATTGTCCTTCTGGCGATCGCTCTGACAGTATAGCGCGGCGGACTTTACCATCTTTATCTAATACTTGATCGGCTAAACCAACGCGATCGCTTTCTGCTAAAATAGGAGGGGGCAAAATCCGCCTGCCAATGAGCTTTTCGATCGTAATTAAATTCGGCGTATTGTCCAAGAGTTCGACAAATTCTTGATTGCCAGGTTCTACGGGTAAATCACGATAGATATCTAAACCGATCGCTCTCGGCTCGTATTTTTTTAAATTGGCGATCGCGCGGGCTAAAATTCCATCGGGAATGGGATATTGACCGATACTTTCAAGATCGGGTTCGTCAATCGTCACAATCGTAATTCTCGGATCGATTCCTGCAGCAGGACGCGATCGGAATAGCCAATCTAATGCCAGCCATTCTAGGCCTTGCAGGAGACTAAACCAGCGTAATAACAAGATACTTCCCGTTATCGAGAGGGCTAAAATAGGAATCCAAATCGGTCGCGATCGCAATTTTTTGGATTCAATTTTTACAGTTTTTCTCGCATCAGCTAAAAGGCGATTGGCATCGGTTGCTGCTTCAAGGGCAAATTCAGCTTTTTCTCGCTCTTCTTCTGCAACGGCTAAGTTACTCTCTGCGGTACGTTTTGCCAGTTCTTGACTGGCTCCAAGATAGCGATAATCTAAATCTCCGAGTTGTTTACTTCTCGACCAAGCGAAGGCTTCTTGTAACTCCCAATCCTGTAAAAGTTTCGTTTCATCCTGTTGCTTAGACGCAATCCAAGCATTAAACTTAATCGAATAGGGGCGCAAATTTTCCAGTTGTTTTGCCACCCATTCTTCATTAAAAACGGCTTTATAAATTGGGTTTTTAATTTGCAATCGACCGCGATCGCTTTCCACCAACCCAGAGAGAAGCAGTTCGATTTGTTCCCGGCTGTCATCATTTCTAACTTCTTCTTCTCTCAAGATTTGCTGATAAATCCCTAACAATCGACCCGCCATATAATCATTGCTCAGAATGCGATAGCGTACCGTCCGTAAATGCTCCGGATCGTCCTGGGATTCCCACTTTTCAATAATCCGTTTGCCGACAATTTCAGGAACGGTTATCTGTTGCTCGCGTTCCGTTTTCTCTTCTTCAACCAATTTGCAGAGTTTTTGCGTTAAAAAGGGTTGCCCTCCCGTCCATTGTAGAATCTCTGTCAGTTTTTCGTTTGCTTCTTTCTCATCGGAACTCAAACCTTTCAGGAGAGGTTGTGCTTCGGCAAAAGTAAAACCCGATAATGGGATCGCTTGACCGATATTAAAAGGCGTTCTTTTTTTGTCGCGGATTAAATCGGAGGGAGTTGCTACTCCAAAAATGGCAAAGGTAATTCTTTTATATTCTGGTGCGATCGCGCGTTGATTGTAGAAGAAACGCAGCAGAGCAAAAAAATCATCAATGGGAAAGGGCAAACTGAGAATACTATCAATTTCATCGATGAAAATGACGAGGCGATCGCGCTCAAAATTCTCTAAGATAACATTAGAGATAAATCGGCTCAAGCGCTGCAAAGGAGCAAGATCGCTTTGTTCCTGCCACCATTTTTTTAGATTGACTTTACCCAGCAGATCGAACCCCAGCCAGAGTTGAGAAACCACGCCTTTATACCATTGTTCCGGGGTAATGTTTTCGCTACCAATTCCCGTCACATCCAATGCCGTACAGCGAAATCCTTCGGCTTCCAGTCGGTGTTTGGTGCGGACGAGAAGGGAGGATTTTCCCATTTGTCTCGAGTTGAGAATGTAGCAAAACTCTCCGATTTTCAGCGCCTCATAGAGTTCCACATCTGCCTTTCTCTCCACATAACTGGGGGCATCATTGGTTAAACTACCGCCGACTTGATATCGATAATCGCTCATGGATTTTGGTAATATTTTTTAATGATTTTTAGGGGGATAGTTCTTGCTTTTTATATCTTTTTCTGTTATTCTTGTTTGTATCATAATGGGAATGTTTTTGCTCATTTATAGTTGCTACTATTTTCCATTATGTAATAAATATATCACGAAGCGATCGCTAAAACAAGAAGTAAACTCAATTTTTATTCATTAATATTGTTAGGAGTCTTTTCAAATTTTTAAATCGATATTTTTGTTAATACAATAAACTTACCCATTGTGAGGAGCGATCGTATTAGGATAGAAGCGTTATATGGCGAGATTGAGGCTATGGCAAACTTGGAACAGTTGGCAAGATTAAAGCAGGGCGTACGGCAGTGGAATGCGTGGAGAAAAAACAATCCGAAAATTGCGATCGATCTCAGTCAGGTCGAATTGAGTGATGCCAATCTCAACGGAGTCAACCTAAGAGGTGCAAACCTGAGCGATACATATCTCAATGGAGCCAGCCTCAATTGGGCCGATCTCAGTGAAACTAACCTGAGAGAAAGCAATCTCAGTGGTGCAGACCTGAAAAAAACCAACCTAAAAATAGCAAATTTGAGCAGTGCTAACCTGTGGGTTAGCGATCTGAGCGAAGCCAATTTGAGTGGCGCTAATCTCCAAGGAGCGAATTTGTGGGAATCCAATCTGAGTGGCGCTAATCTCCAAGGAGCGAATTTGTGGGAATCCAATCTCAATGGGGTTAACTTCAGCCATGCTGACTTAAACGAAGCCAATTTCAGTAATGCTGACTTAAGTGGAGTGAATCTGAAGGAAGCCAGCCTCAATTATAGCAATCTAAGCCAAACCAATTTGAGTATCGCAGATTTGAGCGGTATCGATTTGAGTCGAGCTAACTTTCATGCCAATAACCTCCGTGGCGCGAATCTGTATCGGTCTAATCTCAATAAAATCGATTTAAGAGGTTCTAGCCTAAGCAAAGCCAACCTGAATCGTACCGATTTGAGTGGTGCAAATTTAAGCGGCGTTAACCTGAGCCAAGTCACCTTGAACTCTGCTAATCTCCGTGGTGCAGACCTAAGCAAGGCGAACTTAAATCAAGCCAACCTGTGTGGAGCAAACTTAAATCAAGCCAACCTGTGTGGAGCAAACTTAAATCAAGCCAATCTGCGTCAAGTTAAGATTGATTCTCGGACTCAACTCGATCGCAAATGGAAACTCGTCTGGCAAATTCTCAATCAGGAGAACCACAATCTCTATCTCATCGGAGTAGATTTAAGTCAGGCTGACTTGAAAAAAGCGCGTCTGATCCGACAAGACTTAAGCCATAGCAATCTCAGCCAAGTCGATTTGAGCTATGCTGACCTGAGAAAAAGCAACTTGAGTGGAGTCAATCTGTGGGAAACTAATCTGACGGGTGCTAACCTCAGTCAAACAAATTTCGGTCGGGTCGATCTGAGTCAAGCCAGCATACTGAGTAGAGTTAATCTGAGTGAGAGCAATCTCAGTGATACGAATTTAACTGGAATGGATCTGGGTTACTGCAATCTCAATAAAGTCAATCTGAAAAATGCTATTTTGGTTGGTACGGATTTGTACTCAGTCGATTTCAGTCAAGCCGATCTCAGTCAAGCCGATCTGACTAGCGCCAATTTGCTCAAAGCTCAATTATCGGGTGCAAACTTGCCAGGAGCAACTCTCACCGGAGCAACAATTACGCCCCAAATGCAAATGGATGCCAATACGAATTTTGATTCTGTAATTTGTGACTATATCTATCTGGGTTCTCGCGATCGCCGTTGTCCTCGCGATCGCGAACAAACCTTCGAGCCGGGGGAGTTTAGCTTAAGAATTAGTTTGGGGATTTTAGAAGAAGTATAAATTCAAACCGATAACAAGCGTACCGTTTCCCCAAAAGGAAATTGTTCCAACGCCAATCCTTGTGGCGTAACCACCCAAAGGACGGGCAATTCTGGTGGAGAATCAGGAAAAGACCCATAACCATCCGTCAGGTAAACGCAGACTCCCGATTGTTGTTTGTCCCAACTTTCCTCAACCTTCTTAAAAAACGGAATAAACGAAGTTCCTCCCCCCCCAATGGGTTGAGATGCAATCTGTTCCAAATTTAACGGATAGGGTCCGTAGGCTTCGGCATCCACATAATATAATTCTCCCTTCAGGTGAGGATAAGATTGGAGGATTCCATAGACTTCACTCAAAAAACTTTGCATTTGCTTATCGCCAATCGAGCCACTGGTATCAACCGCAACAAATACCTGTACCGATTCTCCTTCCAAGGCTTCCAAATAGAGTCCTCGTCCGATAAAACGGCGATCGAATCCCGAGAAATCGTTAGGGGTTTTGACCAAATAACGCCAGAGATGCGATCGCCAGTCTAGTTGCGGAGAATTCAAAACCTCCAATTCTCGCCGCATTCCCCCCGGAATACTTCCCTGTTGCCGACTCGATCGCGCAACAGTCGCGGCATTTTGGAGCGCCGTTTTCCAATGAGCCTCAATTTTGGCTGCTTTTGCTTGTCCCAAACTTCCCTCTTTCTCCGAAGAGCCTTCCCCAGAACCTCCAGGAGGACGATCCAACAAATCGCGGAAAGATGCCTCCTTTTTCCCTTCACCAGACTCATTCCCACCTTGCTGCACCCAAGGAGGCGGATCGGCAAGTAAAATTTCGTAAATCTCCTCTACGCTTAATTTTTCCAACTGTGCGTTGCGAATGTGTCCCGGTGGCAATTCAAACGCGCCTTGTTCCGCGATCGCCCCATTCACGACGATATCCGCCGCAATATTCCACAATTCCGGGTCGCGCGACCCCCGACGCACCACGTGCAGCAAAGCGGCGTGTAAGACTTCATGCAGCAATACCCCATCCATGTGAGGCGGCGTTAAAGCGCCCAAAAATTCGGGATTGTAAAAAATATCCCGTCCATCTGTTGCTGCCGTCAACACCGCCGAACTCGGGCGAAAATGGGTAAAGAGGGCTAATGTGGCAAAAAATGGCGACTTCATGCGAATTCGCAGGACGGAGGCACTAATTAAACGCTCGAGTTCGGAAATCATTCTCTTTTCAAACTGATAACTAGTAACTGATTCAAACACCGATCAATCCTTGAAAATCCTTGAGAAAAGAACGGAGTTGAGGATTCTTTTGCACCATTGCCGCTAACGCCCCCATTTGTCCCTGTTTCTTCAAACTCCGGAAAAGATCGATCGCAAATAACTGAACCCATTCCGCAGAAGCCACCGAACTCAGCCAAGCAAAACCGTTATAGCCGCGATCGGCATCGTCAGCACGTATGGCCAAACCGATGGTCGTCGCATAGCGGACGGAAGGTTCGGTGGGAAAGGGAATAGACGCGCCCGATCCCGAAAGAATGCGCTCGAGATCGGGTAAATTTTCATAAACGGCGAGATAAGCCTTAAATTCAGCCGATGTTTCCTCGCCGATCGCCCCAGCCACATCTAAATTGCACCGATGGAGTTGACTCGCCATCACCCAAGATCGGGGGGAAGGCCAGGCGGGTTGACGGGGATCGAGTTGGTGGAGGAGGGTCGGGCGAAAGGAGAGAAAGGCGATAATTTGTTCGTGGACTTCTGCGGCGATCGCGTAGCCCTTAAAACTTTCAAAATCCGGCGAGACGTGCAAGTGTAAGAAGCGATTGGCAAGGGGAGAGGGCATATCAAACACCGCCGCGCGGTCTTCCTTGCGATTTCCCGCCGCCCACACGAACCACCCCTTCGGCACTTCATAAGATCCTACTTTCCGGTCTAAAATCAACTGTTGCGCCATCCCCTGCATTGCCGGAGGTGCCATGTTCAGTTCATCGAGGAAAAGAATGCCCTTTCCTTCCCGAGGCAGAAACTCCGGCGGATACCATTTAGATAGCCCATCCACCGCGACGGGCAAACCCCGCAAGTCCGTCGGGGCGAGTTGAGACAGGCGCACATCGATAAAATCGATTTTGTATTTTCGACTCACTTGAGCGACAATACTCGATTTGCCAATTCCGGGCGCTCCCCAAATCATCGTACTCATGGGCAACTTTTTGCGGATCAGTTGGCTGAGATAAATTTTGAGTTCGCTGGGAGTCATTACCGGGAACGTTAGAGAGAGAAAAGATTATCCTATCGTATCCTATTTCAGAGCGATCGCGGTTTCTCGACTTTCCCCATCTCTCAAAATCGACAAGTTAAAATTTATTGAAAAAATTGCGAACAATCTGCTTTTCTCCGAATTGAATTGATGTTTTACTAATCTGATTCATAGTGATATCGTGCTTGCAAGAAAACAATAAAGCGATCGCTAACTTGATAAACAAGACGATGTTCTAAATCAATCCGCCGCGACCAAGTATTTGGGGTAATATATTTTAAAGGTTCGGGTTTACCCAGTCCCGTGAAAGGTTTTCCATCTAAGACATCTGCAACGAGATCGAGAATTTTGTTCGCTTTTTTAACGTCCTGACGATACCACCACTGCAAATCAGCTTTAAAATCAGGACTAAAAATAGGCGCATAACTTCGGACAATTGGAGCATTTTCAGAAGAATTTCCCTCTTTTTCATTTTCTTGCCGCTTCTTTTTTTTAGAACTCAATGCCTAACTCCTCTTTTAGTTCCTCTAGAGTTTGGGGCGTTCCTACTTCCGATTCTGCCCATTTTAAAGCTCTAAACAAACGCTTGGAATTTTCCGCCGATCGCAATAAATAAATGCTTTCTAAAAGACTGGTTAGTTCATCTTCAGGAATTAAAGCAACATTATTCCCATTAGCTTGTTTGACGATCGCAATCTCGCGATTTTCGCAAACGCGATCGAGAATGCTAGCAAGATTATCTTTAGCATCGGTGTAGGCAATTTCCAGATTGGACATTGAGATTACAAGGAATTCAAATTTTTTACTGCTATTTCTCTCTTAATTTTATACATTTTATACTTTCTCTTCTTGAACTCAGACCATTATTCTTGAATTGTCAGACAAAAAAGGGAACAAATGGACTCTGACAGCGCTAAAATTGTTAAGGTCTGTTACGAATTCTGCTCATGTCCCAACCCCTCGATCGCGCCGATCTCCTGCCCACCCTCGAAAACGAACCCAACTCTCGCGATACCATTCGCATTCGAGGTGCGAGACAGCATAACTTGAAAAATATCGATTTGGAGTTGCCTCGCGACTGCTTGATTGTCTTTACGGGAGTGTCGGGATCCGGGAAATCTTCCCTCGCTTTCGATACCATCTTCGCCGAGGGACAGCGACGCTATGTAGAGTCCCTCAGTGCCTACGCGCGGCAATTTCTGGGGCAATTGGACAAACCCGACGTAGACGCGATCGAGGGGTTGAGTCCCGCGATTTCCATCGACCAAAAATCCACCTCCCATAACCCTCGTTCCACTGTCGGTACCGTAACCGAAATTTACGACTATTTGCGCCTCTTATTCGGACGTGCCGGAGAACCCCATTGTCCCATCTGCGATCGCAATATTGCCCCTCAAACCATCGATGAAATGTGCGATCGCGTCATGGAACTGCCCGATCGCACTCGCTTCCAACTTCTCGCCCCTGTCGTGCGCGGCAAAAAAGGGACTCACAAAAAACTCATCTCCGGACTTGCTTCTGAGGGCTTCGTTCGCGTGAGGATTAACGGTGAAATTCGCGAGTTAACAGATGCGATAGAACTCAAGAAAAATCACACTCACAATATCGAAGTCGTGATCGATCGCCTGATTAAAAAGCCCGATCTGCAAGAACGCCTTGCCGACTCTCTTTCGACCTGTCTCAAGCGTTCCGAAGGCACGGCGATCGTTGCCTTACAGCCCCAAAACGAGGCAGAAGAGGCGCGAGAAATCGTTTTTTCGGAAAATTTTGCCTGTCCCGAACACGGCGCGGTAATGGACGAGCTTTCGCCGCGTTTATTCTCCTTTAACTCACCCTACGGTGCTTGTCCTGACTGTCACGGCATCGGCAGTATGCGGACATTCTCCCCCGAATCCATCATTCCCGATCCTTCGCAACCTCTCTACAGTGCGATCGCACCTTGGTCGGATAAAGAAAATTCTTATTATATTTCCATCCTCTACGCGATCGGCCAGGCTTATGGTTTTGAGTTGCAAACCCCTTGGAATCAGTTAACCGAAGAACAGCAACACGTTCTTCTCTACGGTTGCGAAGACCCTATTTTTATCGAGGCAGAGGGCGATCGCAAACAAGGCTATCATCGCAAATTCTCTGGCATTATAAGTAATTTAGAACGCAATTATCAAGATACGAATTCAGAAGCCGTCAAGCAAAAACTGGAACAATATATTGTTTTCAAAACCTGCGAAACATGTCACGGAAAACGTCTGAAACCCGAGGCGCTTTCCGTGCGTTTAGGTCAGTACAATATCGATGACTTAACTAGCGTCCCCATTCGCGAATCTTTAAATAGAATTAACAATTTAAAATTAAGCAAGCGTCAAGCACTCATTGGCGAATTAGCGCTCAAAGAAATTAAACAACGGTTGCAATTTCTTCTCGATGTCGGTTTGGATTATTTAACCCTCGATCGCGCCGCTATGACCCTATCTGGAGGAGAAGCACAACGCATTCGCCTTGCCACCCAAATCGGTGCGGGATTAACAGGAGTATTATACGTTTTAGACGAACCCAGCATCGGTTTACATCAACGAGATAATAATCGCCTTCTCAACACCCTCAGAAAGTTGCGAGATTTGGGTAATACTTTAATTGTTGTCGAACACGACGAAGACACCATTCGCAGCGCCGATCATTTAGTTGATATTGGACCCAAAGCAGGGCTACATGGTGGAGAAATTGTCTCTCAGGGAAACTTAGAAAACTTGCTGACAAATGAGCGATCGCTAACAGGGGATTATTTATCGGGCAGAAAAGCGATCGCTACACCAGAAGAGCGGAGAAAAGGAAATGGACGCTCCTTAATTTTAAAAGATTGTCATCACAATAACCTGAAAAATATCGATGTTAAACTTCCCCTCGGCAAATTGGTGTGCATCACCGGAGTATCGGGATCGGGAAAATCAACTTTACTCAACGAACTTCTCTATCCTGCCCTCAAACACAACCTCAGTAAAAAAGTTCCTTTTCCGAACAATTTGGGCGCATTAAAAGGTATGAATTCCATCGATAAAGTCATTGTGATCGATCAATCTCCCATCGGTCGAACGCCACGATCGAACCCAGCAACTTATACGGGAATTTTTGACAGTATTCGCGACATTTTCGCAGAAACAGTAGAAGCAAAAGCACGAGGATATAAAAAAGGAAGATTTTCTTTTAATGTCAAAGGAGGGCGCTGCGAAGCCTGTGGCGGACAAGGGGTTAATACCATCGAAATGAACTTTCTTCCCGATGTCTACGTGCAATGCGATGTTTGCAAAGGCGATCGCTACAATCGGGAAACATTACAGGTTAAATATAAAGGTTATTCTATCGCCGATGTTTTAAATATGAGCGTTGAAAAAGCCTTAGAAGTCTTCCAAAATATTCCTCGGGCGGCGAGTCGCTTGCAAACTTTAGTCGATGGCGGTTTGGGTTATGTAAAATTGGGTAAATCCGCCCCTACTTTATCAGGAGGAGAAGCACAAAGGGTGAAATTAGCCTCAGAATTATCTCGCCGTGCAACAGGGAAAACGTTATATTTAATCGATGAACCGACGACGGGTTTATCCTTTTACGACGTGCATCATTTACTCAATGTTTTGCAGCGTTTGGTGGATAAAGGCAATTCAATTTTAGTCATCGAACATAATTTAGATGTTCTGCGTTGTGCGGATTGGATTATCGATCTAGGTCCTGAAGGTGGAGATAAAGGGGGACAAATTATTGCCGAAGGAACGCCGGAAACGGTTGCAGAATGTGAAAGTTCGTACACCGGAATTTATTTAAAGCAGGTTTTGCAACAGCATTCTGTAAATGGGTAAGGAGCGATCGCGTTAAACTGGAAGGAAATGCGATCGCTGCCTACAAGTATTGTTTGCAACAGAATTTCACGAGCGCTCGGGCTAAGTTGGAAAGATTGAACAATAATGCTCGAACTATGGAAAGAAGTACGCAAGTTGTCGGAATTTTTACTAAATTCCAGCAATCCGTTCTCAATATGGCTTTGATTAATATCTGCGATAGCGAAAGCCGTGTTGGTTTGGAGATGCGCCGACAATACAATGCTTGGAAACAACTCACCGAAGAAACCGCCCTCGATCCTTGGCACGATATTCATCAATTTACAATCTTTTTGCCCCATCCCGACCAAGCCTACGAAGATATCACGTTAGGGGAAGGACTCACATTAGGCTATAACATTGAAGTTCAACCCGTGAAAGATCGCAGCGAATTAGTTTACAATATCTTTCCGGGGGGGCATTTTGTCGTCATTCTCAAACAAAGCAGCGTAGATGCGGACTTTACCATCGCAGCGACAGGTATTTTTGTTCGTCCTCTAGCAACTTTGAGCTTAGATGCCATCGTCGATCCGAATAAGGCAGAATATCAGGCGATCGCCATCAAACACCCGATTATCAGAGACTATCCCTCCGACTGGGAAACCAAGATGAGAGCCTTTCTCAAAGGAGAACTCCCCCAAGGCGAGTTACCGCCGGTAATCAGATACGTCGATCGCGCTCTAAATGAATATTATAGAACTCCTACTTGGAAAGATGTTTACGCAGACTCTAGCGGTTTGCTCGGTCGTTAGATATCCTTGTTTTTAGGGTCAAAAACTGCCTGAATATTGCGGTAGGATATAGTCCTGCATTCGAGAATTTTATGGCAACGGCAGCAGAGTATGAGGGAGCGATCGCGGCATTGGGATGGGAAGGATTGCGATCGCTTTGGCAAAATATAGAACAAGGCACTACCGATTCCTTCTGGGAGTCAGGTAAAGCCTTTGAATACTTAGTAATACGTGCATTTCAGCTTGATGGTGCAGCAGTCAGGTATCCCTACAGCGTGCGGCTTTTTGAAGATAATGTCGAACAAATTGATGGGGCTGTCTATTGTAACGGACTTTCTTGTATAGTAGAGAGTAAAGATTTGGCGCAGAAAGTGAAAATTGAACCTATTGCCAAACTTCGCAATCAACTTTCTCGCCGTCCTGCAAGCACGATAGGCTTAGTTTTTAGCAGGGAAGGCTTTACCAACTCCGCTCGTACTCTTGTTACATTTTCTGCTCAACCGACTATTCTTCTCTGGAATGGAGAAGAAGTACAATATTCACTCGAGCAAGAACGAATCGGCGAATTTCTAACTGACAAATATCGTGCTTGTGTTGAAGAAGGCATACCCGATTTTGATTTTAGAAGAGGAAATATACCATGAATGCTTACATTGTTACGGAAGCTGCCTTTGACGAACATTTACTACGTCGTTTAATTCCTCAATATCTATTAGAAGATATCGGACTTTTTGCGGCTGGGGGGATATCGGCTGTTAAATCTTTTGCTCGTTCTGTGGTCGTTCGTCGTCAAATTCCTACTGTTATTGTTGCCGATGCTGAATCCGTGATACCAGAACTCATTGAATATCGCCGTCAGGATATTCAAGAAATTGTAGAAATATTAGCAATGCCGAATACTCCAGTTAAAGTCATTCTGGCAGAACCGGAAATAGATGGTATTTTATTTCACGATCGCACCATTCTTTCTCGATTATTCGGTTTCGATCCCTCCGAAGAGATTCTCAAATTGGCGAAAATACAACCCAAACAGGCTCTAGAACAATTAATTTCCCAATCCGATCGGAAATTTAGAGATAGAAACGATGTTGTTAGTGCCTTAACGAACGAAGATATCGAAATTTTACGGGAGGCAAAAGCAATTCGAGAAACCATTGAATTTTTGCAAGAGGCACGTCAACTCGAACCTGTTTAATCGGAGAAAGTTTTATCGAAATTCCTCCGTTTAAAGTTTAGATTTTCTTAAGATGAAGAGAAAGGAGAAGATGATAGGCTGTGACTCGGTTGAGACCCAACGATAAAACAATGAAAAGAAAAATCTTGGCTTTCTTCGCTGTCATTATGATGGCTTTGGCAGGGTTTGCGCCACCTGCTGCTGCTTACTCTTTGAAAGATTTATATGTTGACTTAGCAAATAACAACGCTTGTTCGCAGTGTGACTTGAGTGATGCTAACTTGAGTGGGGCTAACTTGAGTGGGGCTAAATTAAATGGGGCTAAATTCTGTGGCACCATCATGCCTAATGGTTCAGAAAAAAATGATAATTGTTAACATCCCCTAACCCAAAATAATTTGATAGAGGCATATAATCAAATGCCTCTTTTTTTGTGCTTTCTCCTCGCAATTTTGCCGATCGCCCTCGAAAAATATGATATTTTGACTCTATATAAACTCGCCACAATCATCCGTCATGTCAGAGTATGAATTAGTCTTGCGTCGTGCAAGAGTGCAGGGAAATCTAGAGCAAGAAGTTGATATCGGCATCGATGGGGGATATATTCAAGCCATTGTCCCCGAATTAGAGCGATCTGGGAAACAAGAAATTGATATAGAAGGAAAATTAGTATCCCCACCTTTTGTTGAATCTCACGTTCATCTCGACTCGGCTTTAACCGCAGGTGAACCCCGTTGGAATGAAAGCGGGACATTATTTGAAGGGATTCAACTTTGGGGAGAGCGAAAACAATCTTTAACCCTAGAAGATGTTAAAGAAAGGGCGATTAAAACCCTAAAATTACAAGCCGCCCGAGGTACTCTCTTTGTGAGAACCCATGCCGATGTCAGCGAACAGAATTTAATCGCCCTAAAAGGACTCCTAGAAGTACGAGAAGCGGTGAAAGATTGGCTAACCTTACAGGTTGTTGCCTTTCCTCAAGACGGCATCTACAGCCATCCCGATAATGAAAGTTTAATGGAAGAAGCCTTGAAATTGGGCGCGGATGTCGTTGGCGGCATTCCCCACTACGAATTAACCCGCGAAGATGGCGTAAAATCCGTTCATCGCATCTTTGAACTCGCAGAAAAATATACGCGCCTCATTGATATTCATTGCGATGAAATCGATGACGAACAAGCACGCTTTTTAGAAACTATCGCCGCTTGTGCCATCCGCACGGGAATGAAAGAAAAAGTTACCGCCAGCCATACCACTGCCTTTGGTTCTTATAATAATGCTTATGCCTATAAACTGATGGGATTTCTGCACCGCGCGCAGATTAATTTTATTGCCAATCCTTTGATTAATATTACCTTGCAAGGTCGGACGGATACCTATCCCAAACGGCGAGGCGTGACGCGGGTTAAAGAACTGTGGCAGCAAGGATTAAATGTTAGTTTGGGTCATGATTGCATTTGCGATCCTTGGTACGTCCTAGGTACGGGGAATATGTTGGATGTTGCTGACATGGCTATTCATATTTGTCAAATGACAGGGAGAAAAGAGATCGATGCTTGTTACGAAATGATTACTCATTTTGGGGCAAAAACTTTAGATATCGAGTCAGAATATGGCATTCGCGAAGGTAAACCCGCAAACTTGATTGTTTTAGATGCGATCGATCCCTACGATACATTACGCCGTCGCGCCACAGTTCGCCATATCATCAGTCGCGGGAGCATTTTGGCTAGTAATTCCATCTCCGAACTGCAATGGTTTGGATGAGCATCAGTTATCAGTTATCGGACTGCAATGAGGCGATCTCCTTTTCTGTAAAACTCGACTTTCGTAGAATTGTCATCCCGAGGAGACCTTCGCTAAACTGGCGGATAAACTTAGAAGACCAAGTACGATGGCGAAAACAGAGAAAGAAAAACACGACGATTATGTAGGGAAGAGTCTATCCTTTCCCTTGCGACGTAATATCCAAGGGGGATTTCAACTCAGTGCAGGCGATCGCAACGTTGAGGAATCTATTCGCATTATCCTCGGTACTAAATTTGGCGAACGTCTCTATCGTCCGACCTTTGGCTCTCGTCTCTCAGAATTGGTCTTCGAACCCCTCAATACTCAAACTCTACTCCGCACTCGCATTTATGTCGAAGAAGCCCTAACCATTTGGGAAGCTCGCATCGAAGTTGACGACGTTTATACCGAACCCGATCCCATTGTCGGTCGCATCGATATTATCATTCACTATCACACAAAAGAAGGTTATAGCAAAGGTAGCATGGTTTACCCCTTCTATCTCCAAGGGGAAAAAAGCGGATAAAAACGCAACAAGCGCAGGATCGACCGCCCCAAGATTCAGGGCAAATCGCCCAGCCGTTACCGATTGAATGAATTACAGTAAGTGACCCGGACTTTTTAACCCGCAACGACCATGGCAATGGACTTAAATTTCCTTCCCAAACTCCCTAAAGCAAATCTCGACGATCGCACCTATGACGACCTGATTCAAGAATGCTTGCTGAGAATCCCCCGTTACTGCCCGGAATGGACGAACTTTAACCCCAGCGATCCCGGCATGACCATGGTGGAACTCTTCGCCTGGCTGACGGATCAGATGCTCTATCGCTTCAATCAAGTCCCGAGGCGCAATTACATCACGTTTCTCGAGCTATTGGGAGTCCGCCTCAATCCCCCCAAACCCGCTCAGGTGGACGTGACCATGTATCTCAGCGCGTCTTTGCCAGAACCTTACACCATTGCTGCAGGGGTTGAAGTCGCCACCGAACGCACCGACGATGAAGAAGCCGTCGTTTTCAGCACCAATCGTCCCCTCACCATCGGCATTCCCAGCATTCGCCACTTCCTCAGCACCCCAACCCTAGAAGAGCGTCCCCGCATTCTCCGCGATCGCTTTAGCGGTACTTGGTCTCTGCGTCCCGATGGAGAATGGGAAGGTTTGGAACTCTCCTTCTTTGACGAACGCCCCCAACCCGGCAATTGCTTCTACCTCGTCTTCGATGCCGATGCCCCTATTGCCGGGAATGTCATCGCTATCACCTTTAAAGGAGAAGGGGCAACCTCCACGGGGATCGATCCCGAACGCCCGCCCCGACATTGGCAAGCATGGAACGGCAGTACATGGGAATCGGTTTTGCTCCAAGAAAGCGACGATCGCACCCAAGGATTCAGTTTTAGCGAAATGACCCGCAATGGTGGCAATCCCTTGGCCGGGGCGGATATTATTCTTCACTGTCCTCCCCGGTGGGTCGTGGAAACCTTCAGTACCTATCGGGGTCGCTGGCTGCGCTGCGTTTGCGACGAATTCCCCGACGATCGCCCGGACTATTTGCGCTCTCCTCGCATTGTTGGGTTGAGCGTGCGTTCCATTGGCGGCACCGTCGATGTAACCCAATCCACCCGCATCTCTAGCGAAATTCTCGGAGAAAGTGATGGCAATCCGGGACAGACATTTCAACTGCAAAGCAGCCCGATTTTGCCTCGGGAAGATGGAGAATTTCTCTATGTTATCCCCATTGACGGCGTGCCCCAACAGTGGCACGAAGTCCCCGACTTCTCCGAATCCACGGCCAACGACCTGCACTATACCCTCGATTCCCTCACCGGAGAAATTCAATTCGGTCCCCTCATTCGCGAACCCAACCAAATGCGCGATCGCACTAAAGCCGTAACAGAATCTTGGCGGGAATCTCGCGGCCGCCCCCAAGGAGAGGAGGGGGAAGAAGATATAGAAGTTAAAGAAACCCAATATGGCTCGATTCCTCACCGAGGGTCATCGATTATGATGGCCGCCTACCATACTGGGGGAGGCTTGCGGGGTAACGTCCAAGCCGGCACCATTCGCATTTTAAAATCTGCCGTTCCCTATATCGCCCGAGTCACCAACTACGAACACGCCCTGCACGGAGCCGATGCCGAGTCCCTCGAATCCGCCGTCATGCGAGTCCCGAAAATGCTGCGAACCCGCGATCGCGCCGTCACCGCCGAAGACTTTGAAACCCTTGCCATTAAAGCCGGACGGGGATCCATCGCCCGGGCGCGTTGTTTGCCCAGCACCACCAAAGAATCCGCAGGAACCATCGAACTGCTCCTCGTGCCTCAAATCGATTCGCGCACCCTCGACAAAGCGATCGAACGGGTTCAAGGCATTTCCCCCGAAACCCTATCCGTATCGGGTCCCCTTGTTAAACAAGTCATGGACGATCTCGACGAACGGCGATTATTGGGGGTGGAAGTCCAATGCCGCGAACCGGAATACGTCGGGGTTTCCGTACAAACGGAGATTGCCCTCGAACCCGAGTACGGGAGTGCCGTCGCCCAACAAGATATCCTGCACAAGTTGCAAGTGTCTCTCTACCGCTTTCTCAACCCCTTTATCGGCGGTCCCGACGGCAAAGGCTGGCCGTTTGGCCGTCCGGTTTATTCTTCGGATATCGTCACCCTCTTTCAATCCGTTCGCGGGGTACGATATCTGGGAACGATTCAACTCTTTGAATTTCGCTATGAGGATCAAAGCTGGCAGCGCAATCTATCCCGAGACCCCGTCATCTCCCCCGGAAATTTTGGCTTGATCTGTTCTTGGAACGATCCCCAACTCCGCTCCAACCACGTTATTAATTTGATGCAATAAGGAGCGATAACTGATAACTGATAACTGATAACTGAAATGAAAGCCAGCGAAATTCAACCCCTACGATTGCAAGTGAATTCCTTGCAAATCCCCGAAAACACCGCGCAACCGATCGATGTAGTTTGGACGGATTCGGTGAAAGTCGGCTTGTTTGGGGCAGCAATGGGGGCTGTAACCGAAGATATTTGCGAGTTGGTTATCTATCCCGGAGACCCCTGCGAATTGCTGGTGAAATTGGAAAATCTCGGTGCCTACCCTTTGGTTTTAGATTTTGAGGTTGAGGGAGATTTTCCCCGGGATTGGTATCGCATCGGAGGAGAAGGTAACGAATTGCCCGTTGGCGGCAAAATGGAAATCGTGCTTTATTTCCAAATTGCCGACAATTATTTCGAGGATATTACCCCCCAAAATCGAGGCAAACCCCTAACTTTAGATTATCGCGGTCAAATTCAAGTCACTTATCATATCGGCTCGATGGCGGGAAAGCGCTATCAACAGTTTGCGGATTTTCAACTCTTCATCCGTCCTCGCAGCCTCTATATGAATTTCCTGCCGTCTATCTATCGGGAAATCGACCTCGTCTCTCGGCTGCTGAAAATTTTTGAAGAGGCCTTTGAACCAGATTTTAATGTTGCTTCGACCCTCTGGGCTTATTTCAATCCTCGCACGGCTTCCGAGAATATGCTTCCCTTTGTTGCCTATTGGGTGGGATGGGAATTAACCCCCATTCTGAGCCTGAAAAAGCAACGTGCCATGATTGCCAATGCTATTGAAATTTATCGCTGGCGCGGAACGCGACGGGGGTTGCGATTTTATTTGCACCTATTTACCGATTTGCCCCTCGACGAACACCTTCCCGAAGAAGAGAAGCATATCAGCATTCAAGAACTGGGGGGACGGGGTTTTATCGTTGGCGAAGCTGAAATGGGACAGGATACCATTATGGGAGGCGGCCAACCTTTTCATTTTATCGTTCGCCTGCGTTATGAGGAGGAACTTCCCATTGAAGAACCCATAATTCGCAAGATAATCGATGAGGAAAAACCCGCTTTTTGTAGCTATGAATTATATCTAGAAAAAGAAGATAATGCTCGAGTCAATGTTAGCGAATAAAAACTTTGCCAGAGAATATCTCAATTATGTTGTAATCTTTACATCCCTTCATGGAACTGCGATCGCGGAAAAGACAGGGTAGAATCAAAAAAAATAAGCAATTCTCTAGAAAGTAGTTCTTTTGAACTAAGTTACAAGAGAACGTAATGAAAGGGTTAAGTCCGATTTAATTTTCCCAAAAAAGAGGAGAGGAAAATTCTTGATTTCCCCGGTTCATTAATTTCTCTGGATCGTTGATTTTTCTGGGGAATTGGCAACTCCCAATTGCAAATGCAGAAAACCGCATTGAAGGCATCTCACCCGATGATTTCAATGGTAAGATTTTGTTGCTCCCACGTCTTCCCGTTCCGTTGTTGGTTCTTTGCTGTTTGACATTCTCTCGACCGTTTACTTGAATTACCGATGACACAGTATTGGTCTCCTCCATCTTGCCAACCGCTAAAGCGATTGCAAGTGTCCGATGGTTTATTAATGAATGCCAAGCGATGGCGTTTGGCCCATCAATATCACCGCTTGCGCCAGAATTTACACTATCAATCCCTCAATCAACCCGGTATCGTTGAAGGCTTGGGAGTCAGCCCCATCGAAGCTCCCGAAGACGTGCGGGCTCAGTATCGCGATCGCCGTTGGTTGCAAATTCAACCCGGAATTGCCATCGATGTTTTCGGCAATCCCATTATCGTGCCCCACCCGATCGAATTTCGCCTCGCCTCGGAAAATCGCTCTTCCAAAGCACTGACGGTTTATTTGGTCATTCGTTACGTGGATCCGGAAAATCTCAGTCGCAAGCAATCCGGGGATTTAGTCGAGGAAACCTTCCGCATCGACGAGAAAACCGAGCCGCCAGCCGAAGCGGATGTCGAACTGTGTCGCTTGATTTTATCCGGTAATGCTGGGGACAATGGCGTAATTTTACCCGTAGAGTTAACGCGCGCAGCGAATGTCTTTCAACCCCAATACGCTCAGCCCAATTTTTTATACCGCCAAACCGCCCGCTCCCGCCCTCAAACCCACATCGAAATTGCCGGCATCGAACATGCCAACACAGCCCCGGAAGGGGAAGAAAAACTCGCCCAACTGAACGCCCTCGTCGAAACAGCCGAAGCCCTCAATTCTCCCATCTGCGGTGCGGGTCCCCTCACCTGGACGGAGTTGGTCAAACGGGGGGAAAAGAAAGGCGAAGAGAAGCAGAGGGACTTAAAACGATATCACCTGCTGTATTTCCCCTTACGCAGCGATCCCAGCTTGAGCGAAGCCGAAGAATTTGCTCTGCGGGATTATGTGCGCTCGGGGGGGACGATTTTCGCCGATGTGGTGGGAGAACCCACGGATCTGATCGAAATCTTAAAAGTTCAGCGAGATTTGTATGGCGCGATCGCGGAAACCGAGCGAGATGCAGATTTAGCCGCCTCCCGGGAGGAGGCGATCGACGAACTCAATGCCCTGCACCGAGAACTTTCGATGAAAGTTTCCCGCGTATTTCCCACCTTAGAGTTACTGGCGCAATATTCTCAAGGGCGCTTGGAATCCCTGATCGGTTCGAATCATCCCCTACAAACCCAACCGTTTTCCTTCTCCGCCCTGCCGATTATCAACAATAAACTAACGTATTTGGCCGTGGGCGGGGGTGTCGTGTTATCCATTGGCAATCTGTCTGGAGCATGGAAACCCGCGATCGATCTGGTCTTATCGCGAGAAATCTCGCGATCGGCTCAAGAGTTGGGGCTGAATATTCTTTATTTTGCTTGGCGCAGACGACAATTGATGCAATGGCAAACTTCAGCCTCGGCGGCGGATACGGGAATAGAAAATCTGGAAGTTACCCCCAAAGCCTTTTCCCATCCCTTCGACCTGACGAAAAAAGACCATTAAAATTCGAATGTAACAGCCAAAGATCGGGCAAAATCGTTCGAGAAAAATGATTCGGGAAACAGCATCAAACCCAAACCCTACTAACGAGCTGCCAGTCGTCAAACTTTCTTACTTAATTCGTCGCAGAATACAACTCCATTATGCCCTTTTTATCTATTAACCGTACCATTCCCCTGCTCATTGTCAGTCCCATCCTCGCCTCTATTGCCGTAACGGGATATCTCGGCTACTACAACGGACGCAAAGCCGTGGACGATCTCGCGCAAAAAATTAATTTACAGACCACGCGCGCGATCGAAGCCTACTTGCAAGAATTTCTTAACGCGCCTCAAAACGTATTGACCTTCAATGAAGCCTATATTGAAAGTGCGGATATCGATATCAATGATTTTGACACCCTCAGAAGAATTTTTAATCAAATCGTTCCCCAAAAAGCGCGCGGATTTTCCTATGGTAACGAGCAAGGCGATTATATTGGCATTACGTTGGACGAAACCAATGATAAAGACTTAACACTCTGGTTGCGGAATAACTCTACCGTTCCCAATGTTCATTTCTATAACGTCCAACCCGGACAACCCGATCGCTTCACCGAAGCAACTCCCTTCGATCCTCGGATTCGCCCCTGGTATAAAAATGCCAAAGAAGCAGGCAGGGCAATGTGGAGTCCAGTCTACGCCTTTGCCGGAAGCGGCGTTTTAGGGATGAGCGCTGCAATGCCAATTTTCGATAGCGACAATATCATGCAGGGGGTCTTCGTCACGGATGTCATTCTCAGCGATGTCAACGAGTTCTTAGAAAATCTCTACATTTCCCCTCGAGGAGAAGCCTTTATCGTCGAACAGAATGGTGCTGTGGTGGGCAACTCTTTAGGGGAGTCGCCTTTTCTGGTAGTGGACGGGGAACAGGAACGAATGGACGTTCGCGATAGTCCTAACCCGCTAATGCGCGAAACCTCTCGATCTATATTTGCAAAAATTGACGATGGGAGTCTGACCCTCGAGGAAGATGAGTATTTTACCGACACGGCCAATAAGACCCGTCAATATATTGGGGTTATGCCCGTACGAGACGGGCGGGGCATTGAATGGCTGATTGTTGTTGCCATTCCCGAAACAGATTTTGCCCCCGTAATTCAGGCCAGCGTGCGCTCGACCCTAATCGTGGGGGGAATCATTTCCATCTTGGCGACCATCATGGGATTATTGGCTGCTAAGTGGATTATCAATCCCATCCAATCCCTCAACTGGGCGGCAAAAGCCATCGAAGAAGACCGCTTTGAGCCGGCAACCCTAACCAAAGTCACCCACCGTCAAGATGAAGTGGGAGAATTGGCGCGGGTTTTTGAAGGCATGGGGACTGTAATTAGTGCCAGTAAAGCCAGCCTCAAACAACAAATGTCGGAATTAGAAAGCCAAGTCGCCCAAGCCAAACGCCAGACTCGGGATACGCGGCGCTATGATTCCTCGAGCATTCGCGCCCTGCTAGAGCGATCGCGCCAAATTCGCGATCGCCCCGAAGTCGAGACAAATCACAACGGTCGCAATCGCTTATTAGAGCAGTTAAAACAAGTCAGGTACTTTGCCAATTTTTCCGATGACAAATTACAGCAATTGATTGCCTTGGGAAATCGACAAGTTTTAGAGAAAGATGCCATTCTTTTTCGCGAAGAAGAACCGGGAGAATCTTTCTATTTGATTCTGCAAGGTTCTGTCAAAGTTTACGTCGAACAACTGGATCGATTTCTCACCAATCTATCGGCAGGCGAGTTTTTTGGCGAACTGTCCTTGCTATTGGGGGTACCCCGCACGGCAACCGTGAAAGCATTAGAAGAAACCGCCTTGTTTGCCCTCGATCGCGAAGGCTTGCAAAATTTTCTCCAAGACTATCCCGAGATCGGTTCGGACATTGCTAAAAAACTTTGCGATCGTCAAGCCGAATTAGAAGAACGCAAGCAATTGCTCAAAGCCGCCGGAATTTTAGAGGACGAAGAAAGTTTTAACCAAAATCCCCTAAACTGGATACGCAACCGACTTTTTAATTCCCAGATTTCTTCTTAAGTTGAATCAAAATCCGGGTGTTTTGCCTGTTTTTTCCGAATCGCTAATTTCTGGATAGAACATGAAAGAAAAAAGTGTAGAAACTTATATTTTTCCCAAAGAACTCACCTTTAAACCGGGAGACGAACCGGCCAGCTTTGAAATCACGGCTGTCAATCAAAGCGAGCGCTTTGCCGGGTTTCAAATTGAGGTCAGCGCTGCCGGCTCTGACGAGGCGGGAGAACGCCGCAATTGGTATGCCATCAGTCCGGAAGTCAGCACGAAAAAACCCCCCGGAGATTCGACCAAATTTCAAGTGACGGTCATCGACACCCCCATCCCTGGTTTTGTGGGGTTAATGAACTTAACAGTGCGGATTTTTTCTTTAGATCTGCCCGACGAAGACCGGGAAATTTTGCGCTTGCACGTGGAACAGAGCGATCGCGCCATTCCCTTAGTGTTGGAGATGCCCGTCAAAGAGTTTATTGCCAAACCGGGGGAGCAACTCGATATTCCGGTGGAAGTCTTCAACCCCAGCCAATTGCCTGCTAAAGCGACCCTACGCTTGCAGGGATTGAATCCGAAGTGGTTGGAGCGCAACGTCGATAAACACTTGAATGTAGGGGCGGGAAAAGAGGTGGAAACCTTCTTTTCGTGTCAGTTGCCCCAAACCGTGGAAACTATCGCCCGGGTCTATCCCTTTAAAATCCAAGCCAGTCGCGGCAAAGCCCCCCCCACATTTATCGAAGCTACCTTGGAGGTTTCTCCCCAAGGGTCGATGACCTTTCACTGCAAGGATAAACTGCAACGCATTCCCGCAAAATGGACTTGGCTGCCGGGTTGGCACGCCCCTCCCGTTCAATTTCAACTGGACTTTGACAATCGTACCAATCTCGAACAGACCATTAGCTTGCAGCTCGAAGACGAGGAAAACCTGCCCCGCAAGACGGTCATCGAACTCGAACCGCAAAGACTGGCTCTCTCTCCTGGCGATCGCAATTCAATGGACGTGACGGCACGGGCGCGTCGTCCCCTGTTGGGATTTGCCAGACAACTTGCCCTCACGCTTCAAGCCGTTCCCGCCGATAATCGCTTGGGCAATACGACACCGGGGCGACAATTTCTCAAAGTTCGCGTTTCTCCCATCATTCCCCTCTGGTTGATCTTATTAGGCATTCCCCTTTTCCTGCGCTTGGCTTGGCAATTGTCCTATCTGAATCCGGAAAATCCTTGGTTCGGGCATCAAGCGGCCGTCAACTCCGTTGCCATCAACGGCGAAGGGAGTTCGGTGATAAGCGGTTCAAACGATCGCACCATTCGCATGTGGGATATTACGGGCTTCGGGCGCAATTTGATCAACCCGGAAGTCGGTATCGTAGGAGAAACCGATAAGGCCGTGCGGGTGGTTCGTTACAAGCCAGTAGACAACAATACCGTTGCAGCGGGTTTAGAAAATGGCGACATTCAACTGTGGGACTCCCTTTCGAGAATGCGCCTCCTCGATACATTTGTCTTCCGCAAAGACGATCGGGTTCTGGATCTGACCTTCACCCGAGACTCTCGCAATCTCTTTAGCGCTCATGGCAGTGGCTTAGTTCTCAAATGGGATGTGGAATATACCCTCGAAGAACTGCAACAAGAAGATCGGCCGGACAAGCGCCCCATCCAAGAGCAACAGATGGACTTTGCTGCCTACGCCTTGGAATTGGTGGACGCAGAAGACAATATCCTCGCCATTGCCGGACGTTTCAATCAATTGGTGCTGTGGAACATGAGAACGGATCAAACCCGCACCTTACCCTATGCTGAAGGCGGCAAAGACGACTATATTTTCAGTCTCGCCACCGCCGAGTTACGTCCGGGCATGCTGGTCACGGCCGACAATCAGGGGGAAATTACCATTTGGAATTTAGAGACTTGCCTGTACAGTCCCCGCACCTGTCAAATTATCGATCGCTGGAACGACGGTCACGGAGAACGTCCGGTGCGATCGGTTGACCTGACCCGGGATGGCTGCTATTTGGTCAGTGGCGGCGATGACGGCCGCATCGTTCTTTGGCCTCTCTCTCCCGATGGCTCTCGGGCGGGGGTTCAGTATCCCAATGGTATCGAACTGGCCCGTTCTCGTCCGGTGCAGGAAGGTTGGTTGTTTAAAAGAACGGTAGCTTATCCCAAAATCAACAGCGTTAACGTCCGACAGCGCAAAGACCAGCTTTATATTGCAAGCGGCAGCGACGATACCCAACTGCGAGTGAGTTATGCCGATCGCTTGCCGGAATTGAGTTGCGATCGCGTTGCCCGATCGCAATGAAATCATGAATAATAAACCGGCCCCCGACCAGACCCACCCCCCAACCCCCACCCAAGAGGGGGAGAGCCAGAGGGGAAGAGCAAGAAGAGAGAAACCAACACTTCGACTAACAACCAATAACCAATAACCAATAACCAATAACAAAAATGGTCGATCCCCAAGCAACCGCAGAACGCAAAAAACGCTCGAAGGCCATTGGCGGGCCGTTCGGGATTATTCTCAATCCCTTGGGAGATATCTCCGCTACGGCAGGGGACACCTGCGAACTGAGCGTCACGATTGTTAATGATGCCGATAAAAGTCCGGCGATCGATGTTTTAATCGATGAAACCTCCGGACCCGTGCGAGAATGGTGCGTTCTCCCCGAACAGCGCTTAGCACTGGGTCAGGGGCAAAGTAGCGAAGTTTTTTTTAAATTTGACATTCCCATCGAAACGCCACCAGGGAACTATGAATACGTCCTCGTTATCGATGCCCCCCAACACTATCCCGAGGATACCCCCATTCTGCTCGATCGCCGCATGCAGGTTTTGCCCTACGTGCAGGAATCGAGGGTTTCGAGCGATCCTACCTTTATTCTCTCCCCCCCCACGGCTTCCGATAGTCCCATTCCCCTGCAACAGGAACAATCGTTTGAAGTCACCGTGACCGTCGATAACCGCTCCGATCGCGTCGATCGCTTTCGCCTGCTCTGCCCGGATATGGAGAAAACATGGTACAAGGTGATTTACGAAGATCGCCTTTCGACAGGGGGTTTGCTGGTTGCCGAACAGCACTTAGAACTCAACCCGGGCGATCGCGGTTCGATTAGTTTGGTGATTACGCCCCCTGCCAATACAAAAGCTGGCATTTACACCCCGACCATTTCCCTCAAGTCTGCCAACAATCCCGATCTGGTTCTCCTCGATGTTATCTATCTACAGATTTTACCGATCTATATTCTGACGGCAGAACTCGCCACGATTATCGGTAAAGTTAAGAAACAGCCCGCACTGTATACCTTATTTCTCCACAATAGCGGCAATACCGATCGCGAAGTTCGGGTCAAGGTCACGGGAGTTGAAGACCCCAAACGCCATATTTTCACCGTCGAACCCACCCAAATTAAACTCCTGCCAACTGGTTCGGCCGCAACGAGTGTCGAAGTCGAAGTCACGCAACTGTGGAAGCGATCGTTTTACCCGCAAACTGTTGATTTTGCGGTAGAAATTGAAGACTTAGACGAACTGCCCCTGATTAGCCCTCGCTTTCCAGGGATTTTGATTATTGAAGGTCGTCCTTGGTGGCAATTCATCTTGGTCTTCCTGTTCGTCCTCTTAACAATGGGCGGGATCGTGTTCCTCGTGTGGCTCTTCTTTCCCCGTCCCCCCGCACCGCCGGAAATTGCCGACTTTTCTCCCCAAAGTAGTTTTTATAGTGAAGAAAATGGCGATGTCATCCGTCTGAATTGGCAGATTGCCAACCCCGCCCGCCTGCAAACCCTAAAAGTTGAAGGACTGGCCCCAGAGGGGGAGGTTCTCAGCCGCGCCATCACTTATGATATGACCCAAGGCATTCCCGAAGCCTTAGAGGATTTTTGTACGGTTGAAGATTTATTGATTTGCATTAATGTTCCCACCGACGGACGTAAAGCCGGAGATTATATTTTCACCCTCACCGCCACGCCAATTCCCCAACGCCGTCGGGGATTTTTTGGACGAATTTTAAGTCGTATTTTTCGAACTCGCAGCGTTCCGGTTTCTCTCAATACCAATATTATTCGCATGTTTCCCATTCCCCAGCCCCGCGTTGTGGAATTCACTTCAACCCAACCGACATACACGGTAGGAGACGAGCCGGAAACAGTCGAGAGCGAGGCACAAGCAGCAGAAGCAGCTACAGAAGAGAATACAGAAGGCAATGAAGATTCTGCGGCGATCGCTAATTTCAGCCTTCCGACCCCTCCCGCAGGGGACACAGAACCCACAACTGATAACATCCCCCCACCCACTCCTCCTGAAGAAGACCCCGAGGAGAACGACGAGCCCCCCCAAGGCATTCTCCTCAATTGGAAAGTGACAAACATTCAACAGCTACAAGAATTGAGATTGGTGGCGCGAGATTCCGAAGGAATTGTCAACAGTCCCCTCAAAATTTATGATTTCAGCGAGGGCCTACCGGAAGAGTTACAAGAGGTTTGCCAAATTCAAGAGTTTGAATTATCCTGCCGCGATGTTGTCACGGGGGCCATTCAAACGGGAACTTATACATTTGAATTAACTTCCATCCCGCGCAGCGATAATGCGGAACCGTTAGAGCCAGTGAAGACGGATCCGATTAAAGTCGAACCCGTTCTCGTGCCTATCGAGATTCTCGAATTTACGATTAATGGGGCGGAGGCACTTCCGAAATACGTGGTAGAACTTAAAGCCGAACCAATTTTGCTCACCCTTGCATGGAAAGTTCGAGGCGGAGAAGGATTGGCCGTTGAGTTGCAACCTTCCCCCGGCACCGTCGATCCCGAAGGCACGATCGCCTTTCCCCTGGCGCAAGACCCCGGCACGACAACCCTTAGCCTGATTGTCACGGATAACAGTGGCGAATCCGTAACCCGTTCCGTGGCGATCGATACTTTTGTCCGAGAAGGGGCTGAAGCGGGAGCGGCAGGGGATGCCCCCGATGCCGCCCCGGCTTCCCCCGCTCCCGACGCTCCCCCTGCCTCCGACGCTCCTGCTGCACCCACTGCACCCCCCGTGGAAGAAGCACCACCTTTACCAACCCCGCCCGATGCGTCGCCCCCCGTTCCCCCCGAACGCAATGCACCGCCGCCGACCGAGTTACCCCCCGTGCTGTATTAAAGTAGGGAGCGATCGCTAAATAACTCGGATACAATAGATCGAGTTGTTTGAGCAAAATCAATTATGCGCGAGAGAGCGATCGACGGTCTTTGGGCTGCGGGAGTGGGTCTTGGTGTTGGGATTGCCACTTCTTTGCTGTTTCCCGCTAGAGTAGCCTTGTTATTCGGGTTCAGTGCGGGGGCAACAGTCGGCGCATCGGTTTTGAGAGTTAGAACTTTGGTGGAACGAGAACGGGAAAAAACGCAAACTCAACTCGATCGCCTTCTCGAACAACTCGATCCAGACTATAAAACCCTTGAAGATGCCTTCCCTCCTCAGATCGAAACCGGGAAAAAAAATCATGCAAAATTACCGATCGCGCCAGAAATTGAAATCGAAGAACCGGAATGCGATCGCGCGATCGCATGGTTGAAAGAACGCAATATTGAAGTGAAGAATTATCATAAGCCTGCCCCAGAAGATCGCGTGTTTAATCATGTTGCCCTGCTCCTCGGTCGCAAATATAATTTAGTCAAATATCTTTATCTGAAAATCAAACGCAATCATCACGAAAACCAAAGTTTTTCCCTCAATTTATCGTCTCATCCGCCCCAAGAAATCGGGGCGTGTACTCAATTTGGAAAAACGTTATTCGAGCGAGCATTTTTAAAGGAATATCGCTACCATCGTAACAATAAAACTATTTATGCCAATACCGTTAAAGAAGGGAGTATTAAGCGCTTCTTTGATGGGAACTGGTTCGAGCGCTTTATTAAGTTGGAGATTGTTGAAATTTTAGCAGCACAAGAAATTAACTATCAGCTTCTCGTCAATTCACAAATTATCCTCGCGACGGGAGAAGATTTCGAGTTAGATATGCTCTTTTTGATTGAAGGCGAACCCTTATGGATTGAATGCAAAACGGGAGATTATCAGGCACATATCGAAAAATATTCCAAATTTAGAGAAACATTAGGGATTGGTTCAGATCGCGCTCTCCTCGTCATTCTCGATCTGAAGGATGAATTAACAGAAAGTCTAACCAGTTTGTACGGGCTTCGCGTTCTCAACCAAAATAATTTATTGTCATTTATTAGCGACTCTCTGACCGACCATTAAAAAATTGATAACAAATTGCGATACTGATGAATCACGAGCGATCGCCAGTCGCCCATTATCCCCGATTAATGAGTGTTGGCAGTACAATTTTATTTTTTTTCCTCGCGACGCTGCGACACGCTTTATTCAAATCCAATGCCTACGATCTGGGTTGGTTCGATCAATATGTTTATTTAATCAGTCAGGGTTTGCCCCCCGTCGTCTCTTTTTGGGGCTATCAAGAATTTCACCTACTGGCAGATCACGCGGCTATTATTTTTTATCCTGTTGCCCTGCTTTACAAAATTTATCCGACGGTGCATTGGTTGTTTGTAATTCAAGCGATCGCCCTCGGATGCGGATGTTGGTTGACTTGGCGAGTTTCTTTACAAGCAGGTTTGAGCGATCGCGATGGGGTGATGATGGCAGTCGTGTATCTGCTTTATCCCCTCGTTTTTAATGTCAATATTTACGGCTTTCACCCGGAAGTTATTGCCATTCCGGGGCTTTTGGGAGCGGTTTGGGCCGCAAGGACGAGAAAATTGGTTTGGTTTTGCGGCTGTATTGCCCTGATTTTAAGCTGTAAAGCCGTTCTTTCCCTGACTGTGGCTGCAATGGGGTTTTGGTTGTTTTTCTTCGAGAGACGACGCATTTATGGGGCGATCGCCCTCTTTTCAGGGACGGGTTGGTTCTTAGTCACGACTCAACTGATTATTCCCCAATTTCTTGGCACGGAGCAAGATTCGGTTTCTCGCTATGGTTATTTAGGGGATTCGGTATTAGAAATTGCCCTCAGTCTCATTCTCAAACCCGATCTGATTTGGGGGCGCATTCTGTCTTTACCAACGTTAGAATATTTGGCTTTACTGTTTGTGCCTATTTTTTGGGGCTTGTTTCCTCGTTATTTGGCTCCGTTAATCTCGGCAATGCCAGCATTCATGTTAAATATTCTCTCAAATCATTTCGGTCAGCGCACCCTCATACAGCATTATGCCGTACCGATTTTTCCGTTTTTGATTTTGGTGCTAATTGCTGCGAGAAGTGGGAAAAAAACGTGGATTCGCAGCCGTAAAATTATCTTGGCTTGGAGTCTGTTGGGGTTTCTCTTGTTGGGGAAAGCCTACTTTTTTGGCACCCTTTATTTAGATTCCCTCGATACATGGCAGGCAAACCGAGAAGCGATCGCTCTGATTCAAACCCGAGAACCCGTCATGGCTCCTTCTCAACTCATTCCCTATTTAACCCATCGTCAAATTATTAAAGTTCCCAGACCCGAAACCGAACTTGAAGAGTTAGAAAATTTCAAATATATCTTGCTGGATCGCCGTCATCCGGGCTTTGCGAGTTCTTCTGAAACGGTTACTCGCTTAATCGATGCCTTGGACGACAATTCTCAATTCGATCGCATTTATCAGCGAGATGAGGTATTTCTCTATCAACGTCACTAGATTGCTATAATTTCAGAGTATCGACTCATATCAAATTATAAGGAGGACAATGCCGGCAAAAGATACTTATCACGATGCCGTTAAAAATGCTTTAACTAAAGATGGCTGGACGATTACAGCCGATCCGTATTATATTATTTACGGAAAATTAAGATTGGTTGCAGATTTGGGTGCAGAACGTCCCTTTTCTGCACAAAGAGGCAGTGAGAAAATCGTGGTAGAAGTTAAAAATTTTATTAATACGTCATTTATTTAGCACTTAGTCAGCTTGTTTATAGAGCTAACTTTGATGAAACTATCCAAATTATTATTGAAGAAAACCAACTTAAATTAATTATTGTAGATACAGATAAGAGAGGTTGTTACAAAATGGATAAATTAGAAAGTTATCGTTCGTCGATCAAAAAAATTCTCACAGAGTACCATTAGCTTTTCTCTTCAGGATCTCCCGATCGCGTAGAAATGCTTTTAGCTTTTGATGATGAAAGAAATCAATATTTATGGTTTCAAGTGGGTTGGACTTCTGAAGAAAGAATAAAAGGAAATTCCGTTCATATTCGGCTCAAAAATGAGAAAATCTATATTGAGGAAGATTGGACAGAAGAAGGGATGGCCACTGAATTATTGAAGGAAGGTATCCCTAAAGAAGATATTGTTTTAGCCTTTCACGATCCAGAAACTCGTAAATTAACCGATTTTGCCGTAGCTTAAAAAAGTAATTACAGAATCTCAATGAATTGCGATCGCATTTACCAGCGAGATGAGGTATTTCTCTACCAACAGAATTAACGCTATTTTTCTTTCTTGCGGCTTTTTAGGTGACAGATCGAATTGAAGGAGAATCCGAGAATACTCGTCTTTCTCCTTCAGAATTTGTGAATTGCATCGATCTAACTCCATCAGGTTAACTGAGAGGAATCTCTCAAAGTAATGGAAGTTTAAGCAGCTTTACGACGCAATTTGACTCCACCCAAAGCAACAGCAGCTAAAGCCATGGTCAAACCGGGTTCGGGGATATCTACGGGGACTTCTTCTACGGGTTGAGAGTCGAGGTACTCAAAGTAAGCAATCGCGCCACTGACTCGGTTATACTCGACCGTAACATTTTTCACGCCGTCGAAAGTCCCATCATCATTTTTGAAGGAATATTCCCGCAAAGAATTATCGCCTTCTAAGGCATTGTCATCCCAATCGACAGAGAGAAGCGTTTCTTCGATATAGTCAACATAGTTACTATCATCGATGATGAAGGGGTTGCGAGTAGGATCTACATACTCAAAGGTGAAAGATAATTTTTTGTTGCGGATGATGGCTTCATCGAGATCCACAAAACCGAACTTATCGAAGGTTACGCCTTCTTCAAAGAAGATATTGTCACCATCTGCTTCCGTGTTGAAGTTAAGGAAAACTTCGCCACCCTTCAGATCGTCATCGGGATCGCTGTAATCGCTGTTTTCTTGAATGATTAAGACATTTCCCTGTAGGGGTGTATCGTAATCGTAGTTCCCATATCTTCCCGTTCCCGTTGCCAAATCTTCATCTTGTCCGGTGCAAATATTGGTAAAGCCATCCAAGGAAATGGAATCCTTGTTATTTTTCCGTCTACTGATACATTCCGTATCGTAGAGAACGAGACCGTAATCGGTGCTTCTGTTATTGTCAACGCCAAAGGTAACGCCGTAATCTTTTAAGTACTGGTCGGTGATTATCGTGCCATCTCCTGCCGTTCCCGCTAGTGCCTCGTCGAAGTTGATGGTAAAGGCTCTTGCGGATCCTGCCGATAATGCACCCACGCCGATCGCAGTGGTTGCCGCCGCGAGGAAGGAATATTTTGTGATTTTTGATACTACTTTAGGAAGCATTTGTAGCAGATCTCCGTTTCAAGTGAAATTTAGTGTAATTGCAATGTTTAGATGTACGCGCCCCGATCTCTATTAAGTAGAGCCGCCGAATGGCTTTATCTTTGTCTACAACCATTGTCTATAATTTTCTGGCTGTGTCTAGAGGACGACTGTAATCTTTACGGAATCTTGATCCAACTAAAGGCAATTGTAAAGTTTCAGTGTAAAGACCAGCGATCGCGATCGCATTGTTCGTAGATTTGTCTATTCCTATCTTACATATTTTTTTCTTTTCTGGTCAAAAAATATGTTCTGAGGTTGCATTACTACAAACAGCTTTGCGCTTGCTCGGTAATTTTTTTCTGCAATTGGGTAGATACGCCTAAAGACGAGTTATTGTAGAGACGAGTAAATTCACGCTGATAATGGGCGGCAACCACGGGATTTTCAACAATCAAGAGGGTTTCATCATTATTATTGTTTGCGGCTGCCGACCAGTTATGAGAACCCGTAATGACGATTTTGCGATCGATAATACCAACCTTGTGATGTAAAACATCTCCGAGAGGTAGATGGGAAATGCCAACAGTAGAGATAGGATTTTGCCAAGGACGGTTGTTTGCTTCTTCCTGACAATCCCGACGCAGCACGACTCCCAGCATATCCAAGGCTTCACTATACTCGCGAAAGGCAAAACTCGAATCGATGAGTGCTTTCACTTCGATTCCTCTTTGATGCCGACTGGCAATCGTATCAGCCAATCTCTGCTCGGAGAATACAAATAAAGCTAAATTTATATCGGTCTCGGCTCGATTTAAAGTTCGACTAATTAAACCATTACTACTTTCCTGCCAATCTCGAGTCGTAGAAACTGGAGAAAATTGAACGGTAATTACAGATTCGCCAATTTGCAGTTTTTGAGGCGAGCGATAAGGTTTATTCAGGCCAAATTTGCTATCTGTTTTTCCACCGACTCCATCCCCCCACATCACATTAAACTCTTCTAGAAACAAATCTGCGAGAAATGTATCGTTGATTTTTAGTATATTATTGGCATTTCCTCGACTTTCGGCGGTTGTCAAATCTCCTAAAATGCCACTTGTTGTAAAATTAGCCGATCCCGTCACCACTGTAAATCCATCGACCACCATAAACTTATGGTGCATCAACCCCGATCCTTTCGAGCCGTCGGCAGTATCGTCAAGAATGGGAATGCTTGCATTGTCAAGAATTTTCAAAGCATCGCCCCGATCGCTTTCCTCTGGGGAGACAATCTTATTGCGATCGCGATCGGCTAAAGCTACAAACTCTTCATAGCGGTTGCGCTGGCGATCGCTCAATTGGCTAATTTCAGTTGGACTATATTCACTCCACGGACGACTATAGTTATTTTCCAAAATGACCCGGACTTTTACCCCCGATCTATGCTTTTCAGCTAGAGCAAGGGCGATCGCGGGCAAGCGAAACTCCTGTACGGCGATATCAATCGTCGATTTTGCCCCATTAATAGCATCGATGATAACTTGTTCGAGGTCGTCTCCGGGTCGCGTAATATTACGGTAGCGATCGGTATAGTCTGCACCCCTAGCTTGATTTTGATTCATATAAACTTCCACAAAAGCATCTTGGGGAAGGGGATCAGGGCGTTTTGTTCCAGAGCGAGATCGCTCCTGACAGCCGCAGAGTAATACCAGCAAAACCCCAAGCAGACACCCATACAACCGCATAAAAAGCTATTTTATAAAGATATTCGGTAGTATACTCCACAACTCAATCGAAGAGATTTCCCAAAGTGGAGAACCCGATAACTGATAACTGATAACTGAAATGACCCGAGTTCGAGTTCGCCAACACGTCAACCCACTGAGCGATAAATATCAAATTCCCCTCGTTCCCCCCGACTGGACGCAGATTTATGCCCATGTTCAACAGTCGTTACATTTAGATATTGGTTGCGCTCGGGGGCGATTTATCTTAGAAATGGCGCAATTGCAGCCCGATCGCAATTTTCTCGGTTTAGAAATTCGCGAACCCCTCGTCACGGAAGCCAATCGCAAGCGGGATGAATTAGAACTCGATAATTTACACTATCTCTTTTGTAATGCCAATAATTCTCTATCGGTTTTACTCGCATCTTTACCCGATCGCATTCTCGATTGTGTCAGCATCCAATTTCCCGATCCGTGGTTTAAGAAACGCCACGCCAAACGCAGGGTCGTGCAACCGGACTTAGTAGAGGAACTCGGGCGATCGCTGCCTGAAGGCGCAAAGTTATTTTTGCAATCTGACGTAGAAGCGATCGCCAAAGAAATGCACGAACAATTTTACCAGCATCCTCAATTTGCCCGACAGCATTCAGAGCAATGGCTATTAAAAAATCCCTTTCCCGTTACGACGGAAAGGGAAAAGGCTACGTTTGCCAAAGGCGAACCCGTTTATCGATGCCTGTTTTCAGTCACTTGTTAGAGGTTTATGCCTCTGCGGCGACGGGTTCGGGGGCTTCTTCTTTCACTTTTTCTTTGCGATCGCTGAGTTTGAGGGTTAAATAACGGATGACTTCCTCACTAAAGCGCATCGAACGTTCTACCGGAGCGACTTGTTCTCCTTCAGATTGATAGGTAACAAGAACATAAATCCCGTCTTGAAACTTCTGGATCGGATAAGCCAATCGCCGCTTACCGAGAATTTGTACGGAGATATCCGTCGATCCGTAATCTCCTAGCATTTGCTTGTACTTATCAATCGTTTCTCGGGTGCGATCCTCCGCCAAATCGGGGCGAAGAATAAACATCATTTCATAGCCACGGCTCATTTTTGATTTCTCCTTGTGGACGATATGGCTTCTTTGTGTTGGTCAAGTGCGATCGCGCGAAGATCTTTAAAGTTGACGCAACAAGAAAGAAGCAAGGATTTACAATTTTACTACGATCTGGGTTAATCTGGGTTATTCGGTCGGGGTTCGCGTTCTCCCCAACAGGCAAACCGTTTACAATCGCGATGTTCCGCGATCGCACTAATTTATTGTTTTTCCGGTACTTCTGAGATTATGGCGCAACGTTACGTCCGAGTCAAAAATTCCCAAGGACAGACCTTTTACGGGCTGCTAGACCCCGATCGCAGCATCCGCGTTCTCGATGCTCCGCCTTGGTTGGGGGGACAGCCGACGGACTTAATGCTAGGAGGGGAAGACTATACCTTACTAGCTCCTTGCGCGCCTTCTAAAATCGTCGCCGTTGGGAAAAACTATTCCGCGCATGCAGAGGAAATGGGGACTCCCGTGCCTTCAGAACCCCTCCTGTTTTTAAAACCCCCCACTACTGTTATCCCTCACAATCAACCCATTATTTACCCCTCTCAATCCCAACGGGTTGAATATGAAGGGGAATTAGCTTTGGTCATTGGCGATCGCTTGCGTTCTCTCTCGGCAAAAGAGGCTGAGAGTAAAATTTGGGGCTATACGATCGCCAATGATGTCACGGCACGAGATTTACAGCGTAAAGACGGACAATGGACGAGAGGGAAAGGATTTGATAGTTTCTGTCCTTTGGGTCCGTGGATCGTGCGAGAATTGAGCGCAGAGGCTTCTCTACAAACCTTTATCAACGAGGAGAGCGAACCCCGTCAATCCGCTTCAACCGAACAAATGGTTTTTTCTCCGGCTGTTTTGGTATCTTATATTTCCCAAATTATGACCTTGTTACCCGGAGATGTAATCCTCACGGGAACGCCTCGCGGAGTCGGACAAATCAAGGAAGGCGATCGCATCCGCATTAAAATTGAAGGAATTGGTTCTCTTGAAAATCCCGTTCGCTTGGAAGATCGAGAGAGGAAAGAATGATTAGCGAACTTGATTGTAAGCAGCTTCCGATATAACGGGAACTTCAGGGTACAAACCGCGAAAACATTGGACGATCGCGAAACCCGATACGCCCATCGCACCGAGAAAAATTACAGTTGATAAAATATCCCCAAAGGAGAATGCTGCTCCCCCACTTCCTCTTCCTACAAGAGGATCGAGTAGCTGTTGGGAAAGCCCCAAGACAGACAGAGCCAAACGACACAGGTAAGCGAAAATAGAAATTAAGAGGGCTTGAATGGCATTAAAACGCAAAAAATGGGGAAGTTTGGGATTTTGAACGACGAGAATATAAAGTGCTAGAAAAACACCAAATTCAACAATGGCAATGCCTCCAATTGAAAGGAAATAAATGGGCATTATCAGAAATAAAGGCGTAAATAAGAGGGCAAGGGGAGGCACGAGAGCAAAGACTAAACCCCCAAAACGCAAGGATTCTAGAATGGGAATCAAATAAGTTAAAGCTGCCAGAATTTTATCTTGTGTTGTTGTCGAGCCGCGCCAAGTCATAATTAAGATGTTGTTGTGAAAGGGTATGGAAAGGGTCAAAGCGATCGCCGATTGTTCAATTATTGTAGCTTTTTTAGGGAATTCCCGCAGAGACGAACGGATCGCCCTTGAAAATTGCGATCGCTTCCGAAATTATCCTTTCACTGCCCCTGCTGTAATGCCTTGAACGATACGCTGTTGGAAAACGAGCACCAAAACAACCAGGGGTAATGTTCCCAAAATGGTTGCGGCTGCGATCGGTCCGTAAGGAATTTCAAAGGCACTAGCTCCCCCAATTTTGGAAACGGCGACGGGAATGGTTTGCAATGCGTCTTGCGTGATGAAGGTGAGAGCAAAAATAAACTCATTCCACGCAAAAATAAAGGCTAAAATGCCCGTTGTCACTAAAGCAGGAACGGTCATGGGCAAAACAATTTGCAATAGCATTTGGATGGTGTTGTAACCATCAATGCGGGCGGAATCTTCTAAATCTTTGGGGAGTTGCTGAAAGAAACTGCGCAACACCAAAATTGTTAGGGGCAAGTTAATCGCCGTATAAGGAACGATCAACGAAAGATAGTTATTTCCCAAGCCAAAAAATCTCACCAGTTCTAAGAGTCCCAAAAAGAGGAGAACGTAGGGAAACAGACTGACAATGAGAATGCAGGCCAGAATAATTTGCTCCCCCGGTATTTTCAATCGTGCCAATGTATAAGCGGCAGGCGCACCAACCGCCAAACAAATTAAGGTGGAGGTTAAAGAAACAAAAGCACTGTTGAGCATATAGCGCAGGAATTTTCCGCCTAAAACTAGGTATTGATCGAACGTCAGTTGTTGAGCATTGGGGAAATAAACCGTCGGCAGTTGCGCGATCGCTTCATTGGTTTTCAATGACGTTAAAATCTGCCAGAGTAGAGGAGCAAGGCAAAAGAGAATGAGAAAAATAACTCCCGTCCAAAGTAAGATTTTTCGCCAATTCAGAGATTTTTGAGTCGTCGAATCCGTTACAGTCATAATTTATCGTTCTCCAGAAATATTAATGCGAGATTTGGATAAGAAGAAAGCCGCGATCGCCACAGCTAAAATGAGTAGCAAAAACGTTACAGTAACAAGGGCTGCCCCATAGCCAAAATCTAAATAACGGCGCACGGTTGCATAAATATAAATCGAAACCATTTCCGTCGATCCGGCGGGTCCTCCTCCCGTCATCACCTGAACTAGATCGAATACGCCGAAAGATTGGGCAAACCGAAACAGCAGCGCAATTAAAATTTGTGGTGCTAGTAAAGGAAGTGTAATTTGCTGGAAACTCTGAATGGGTGTTGCGCCATCGATGGCATGAGCCTCATAAAGATCGCTGGAAATGGACTGCAAACCCGCCAATAAAATGAGGGCAATAAATGGCGTTGTTTTCCAAACATCTGCCACAATTAAAGAAAACATTGCTCGTGTGGGTTCTCCCAACCACGTTATCCCTTCATTAATGATTCCCAAACGCAACAAAAGATCGTTAACAACACCATATTGATCGTTAAAAATCCAAGCCCATGCCAATCCCATTACTGCCGTCGGCAACGCCCAAGGAATTAAGGCCACCGTCCTCGCAAATCCCCGACCAAAAAAGGCTTGATTGAGGACGAGAGCAAAAGTCATGCCGAGAATTAATTCAATGGAAATGCTAATCGCAGTAAAAACCGTTGTATTCCATAAACTTTGCCAAAATCGCCCATCTCCAAACATTCTGCCATAGTTACTCAAACCCGAGAAAACAGGTTCGAGTTGAGTCCCTAAATTTTGGGTGAATAAACTCAACCAAAAGGCGCGGGCAATAGGATAAATAAAGACTAAAGCTAAAATCAATAAAGCGGGAGCGATCAAGAACCATCCCGTTTGTTTTTCTCGTTTCCGAATTGTATCTGTTTCCATGTTTTTAGAGAGTAGAAAGTGGAACGGGCATCACTTCGACAGGCTCAGTGACCACCTGCCCGTATTTTACAAAGAGGATTATCTCGCCAACAAGCGTCGGGTTTCGGCTGCTGCTGCCTGCATCGCTTTTTCTGCACTCATGGTATTAGTTAAAGCCGCACTCAAATAGCGTTGTAAAATATCCGAGGTTTGAGCATATTGGGCGATCGGCGGACGAAGTGCCGAACTTTCAACCACTTCTAAAAGTTGCGGATAATAACTGTATTTTGCGACAATTGCCGGATTGTTGAAGAGCGATCGCCGACTAGGCAAATATCCTGTTTCTAAAACAAAATCTCGTTGCGTTGCTTCGCTGCTAATAAACTCGATAACCCGCCATGCTTCTGCGGGATGTTTCGTTGTTGCAGACATCCCTAAACCCCATCCTCCTTGACAAGCACCGCTTGGGTATCCCGGTTGATGAACCATCGGTTTGAGGGCAAATTTTCCGGCAATTTCCGACTGAGAAGCAAGTCCCGCAACATAGGGCCAATTTCTCAGAAAAATCGTTTCTCCGCCTTGGAAAAGTCGGCGAGTTTCTTCCTCTGCATAAGTCGTCACACCGGGAGGCGAAATCCCATCTTCAATCGTACTGCGCAGAAACTCTACGGCTGCGATCGCATTCTCCGAGTCGAGTCCCACTTCTAACGTATCCGGATTCACCCAATACGCGCCAAATCCGGCGAGGATTTCCACAAACATAGCGGGTAATCCTTCATACTGTCTCCCCTGCCAAACATAGCCCCATCTGGCGATTCCTTTATCCTGTAAATCACGAGAAATTGCGATTAATTCTGCAAAAGTTTCCGGCGGATCGTAGCCATTTTCCGCTAGTAAATCGCTGCGATAATAAAGCATTCCCCCGTCAGATCGAAATGGCATTCGATACAATCCGTCCTGATATCTTCCCCCGTTGACATCCCCATCTAAAAATTCTTCAAGTTCTTCTTCGCTAACAAATTGATTGAGATCTTGCAACCAACCTGCGGCGGCAAATTTCGGCACCCACACGATATCGAGATAAACGAGATCGTAAGGAGAATCCCCCAAGAGAAAGGCAGAGGTATATAAATCTTCTACCAAATTGGTGGCATTGGGGGCTTCGATAATTTCGAGGTCGATATCGGGGTTTTCTGCCTCGAATTTCGCTTCTATGGGTTGCCATTGCGCGGCTTCTAATGCCTGCATCATGACGGTAATTTTGACGCGCTGCTGGGTCAAAACGGGCAAAATACAGGTGAGGAGAATAGTTAGGGTGGCGATCGCTAAAATCAGAATTCGAGTGATTCTCGATCTTCGCTTCCACATTTTGAGGAGAACATTCATACGAAATAGAGGATTGGGGTTGGCGTTATTCTTACCGCAATCTATCGAAGTTGAATTGCGATCGAGCAAAAAATGTTAAAAAACTTAACGCTTTTGACTGCTCGAATTTGCATTTATTTTAAAAAGCCAAGATAATGCTAATAATAAAAAAGACAATCGTAACTATTGTTAAAATAGTGAGAAAAATTCGGATCGCAAAAATAATTGCAAAAATAATCATCATTATTGTATCTCTTGCTTTTTCGCGCAATAATATTCTGTTTTTTTGTGTTTTGTCTGATGCTGTTAGAGGTACTAATGGTTTGGACATAATAGCAATATCGATCGGGTTTACATCAAGCCATATACGAGAAAAAAAGTGTTTTGTATAACCATTACTTTGATAAAATCTAATAGCATTTAAAGAAGATTTTACCCAAATTATTTTGTGTTTCTTAGAAATAGAAACTTCCTCAATTGCTTGCAATAGTTTTGTGCCGATTTTTTGACGAATATAATCGGGATGAATATAAACTCCGCCGATATTGTGCGCACTTGATGACAGACACGAAAAACCAACAATTTTGTTATTTGTTATTGGCTTGTACTGTACTTCGACAACCTCAGCAGCCGCATCGTTGAAGTGTTTTTGGCTGTTGTTCTCTCGATCTTCTCTCATGCGAGGGGTTAAGGGAGAATTGGAGATAGTTTTTTGTTCTGCGACAAAGACAATTTCTTTGTAATATTGTCTTATTGTTGCTTGAGTTTTCACGATTATTTCAATTTCTTTTGCCGTATAGTCTTTCACACTAAGCACTCTCAACGCTTTAGATTGTAGTTCGATAAGTTCTTCTAATTCTTCGGATTTTGCCGAGCGGATTTGAATATCCATACCTTTGATTTATCTAAACAAATTGGTTAACCAATTGTGGAATTGAGGAGCAATTTCAGAACCTTTTCTCAAGACTCTAGCAGTAGTTGCTTGTCCCATTAGCATTCCCGGTACTTCTTGCCAAGCTAACCATGTATGAATGAAGGCTTTGGGACGATGAATCACAGAATAACAATTGAGATTCTCGCTTTCAATTTCTTATAAAATCGCTTCTGCTTTTAATATCGGAAACAATTCCTAATAAAAATCTTCGAAGCAGCGATAATTTTGAATTCTGAGATTCCGTAACATAATACTCTCTGTCCAAAATGGCTTTATTCTATTGTAAAAGCGATCGCGCTGACCCATTGCCTGTTCATGAAAATCAAAGTTATTAACCCCAATACCACCGCCAGCATGACTGAAAAAATCGGTATAGCCGCCCGATCCGTGGCTGCTCCCGGTACGGAAATTATTGCTTGCAACCCCCAACACGGGCCTGTTTCCATTGAAGGTCATTACGACGAAGCGATGAGTATCCCCGGTATTCTCGAAGAAGTGCGATCGGGTGAACTCGAGGGAGTTGATGGTTATGTTATTGCTTGTTTTGGCGATCCCGGACTCTTCGCCTCGAGAGAACTGGCAACGGCTCCGGCGATCGGCATTGCGGAGGCTGCCATGCACGCAGCTAGCATGATTTCTACCCGTTTTTCTATCGTGACTACCCTCAGCCGCACGAAAATTATTGCGGCTCATTTACTGGAGAATTACGGCATGACCAAATTTTGTAGCCGTATCCGAGCAACGGATCTCGCGGTTTTGGACTTGGAAGGAGATGAGCGAGCAAAAGACATTATTCTCGCTGAATGCCGTCTTGCTTTAACAGAAGATGAATGCGGTGCGATCGTTTTGGGCTGTGCGGGAATGGCTGACTTGGCGGATTCTATTTCCGAGGAACTGGGCATTCCGGTTATTGATGGGGTCGGAGTTGCCGTGAAATTTGTAGAGGCTCTCGCGGGAGTGGGATTGAAAACGAGCAAAGTTGGAGATTTGGCCTTTCCCCTTGCTAAGCCCCAAAAATAAGGAGAATACGAACAAAGAACATGTGAAATAAGGGAGCGACCTCAAATTGAGGTCGCTCCCTGTCACTCACGCATCATTTCAACTTAAAAAGAAGTTGGGAGTCTTGCCGTGTTTCGACCCCAAGTTCTTTTCTCGTTGTTGCTTTTCCTCACACACAACTAGATTATGGCGATTTCTCAACTCGGCTCTGGATCGTGGGGTGACACTTTGCAAACTGCCTCTTTACACTTGACAATTGCACCATCGTTTCTCAGTATTTTCCAAAATTTGTGTCGGAATGTGAAGGTAAGGGTCAGTATAGCAGAAGTATAAAATTGATGAAACCCAACTTGTAAAGAAGTTGGGTTTCATGTTTTTAGAATTGTGGACAAGCAATGAAGAGTTGATTATGCTTCTTTGCGCTTGCGGATAGCAGTTCCAGCGAGTCCGCTCACAGCCAGTAATCCTAAGATGGTAGCAGGTTCGGGAACATCAGCTACAGCAGTGAAAGCAGCACCGGAGAATGTAACGTCATCAAAGACTTCTCCACCAGCAAGACGATTTTCAAACTCTTCAACCGTGATGCCGGGGTCAGCAATTTGGAAGGTCAAGATAGCTTGAGCTACGGAAGTTTCACCAAGGTGCTCGAAGAATCCGTCTAACTCTACATTAATGCCGAGTACGCCGGGGTCTTCTTGAGAAACCATCAACCCAGAGTTGGCGACAACATTAAAGGTGGATTCTCCATCTTGATCGTTGGTGAAGAAAGGAGCAGGTGCGCCAGTGCTCAAATCCAAAAATGGGGAGATGGGAGCAAGATCGACGGGGATAAGGTCTGCAATGAAGGCGCTGTTGAAAGCAACAAAATCTCCAGTCTGAGCGGTAAGTTGGACTTCAGTTGGAGCATCTTCATCTAAGCCAAACAAGGGATTGGGAACAAAGTCAATACCTTGGTTCGATAATTCGATTAAGCTGCTAAAGCCGTTGATTTGGAAACTTCCAGAAAGACCGCCTGCTTCAGCAGAACCTGCGTTGAAAGCGAGACTAGCAGCAATAATGGGGAGGGCAACGGCAGCTTTAGTAACTTTAGAAAAGATGGATTGAAGAGTCATGGTCAGTACCTCGATAATGCTAGAAGAGTTAGTTTATTTGTTTCAAGAATGGGGGTCGCGCGATTTAGGTTTTTTTGTTTGGTTGGAGGAGCGAATAACACTTACGGTTATTGCTTTCCGTAAAATCCCGCTTCTCCCGACTCAAATACGTTAGTATATTTTCTTGTCTGGCGGAGACGCTCGTTAACACCCTGTTAAACTTTTTCCCTGCGCTTATTTATTAAGATAAGGGGCGCACCAAGGAAAATCAACCGCAAAATCCCATCTTGACCAACTCTTTATATTTCTCTGGGCTTTTTTAAGGAAATTATGAACTTGACAGAAGAAATACTATCTTAGCTATGAGAATATCGTAGTTTTTACTGTGGCGATCGCTGTGTTGCGGTGATTTGCATCCACAATAACACGGAATTGCGAAATCGCGCAATTCCTTACGCTAAATTACGCAACCCTCTTTTCGCAATTTGCTAAAGTTCTTGTTATTTCCCGGATTGAGGGGGTTTTGCGTCTAATAAAGGGGCTGCATTTAAGAGGATTTGCGTATAAGGATGTTGCGGATCGCTAAAAATTTGTTCGGTTTCTCCGAGTTCTACGATTTTCCCAGAATTCATCACGGCAATGCGATCGCATAAAAATCGCGCGACCCAAAGATCGTGGGTAATAAAGAGATAGGTCAGATCGAATTCATCTTTGAGTTCTTGCATCAGATCGAGAACTTGGGTTTGCACGCTGGCATCCAACATACTCACGGGTTCATCGCAAATTAACAATTGAGGCTGGACGATGAGGGCGCGTGCGATCGCGACGCGCTGTTGCTGTCCTCCCGACAGTTCCCGAGGGTAGCGGCGATAATATTCTTCTACTGGAGTTAATCCCACTCTCTCCAACATGGCTTTAACTTTTTGGCGGGCTTCTGCGGGGGTGGCAAGTTGATGGATAAATAACGGATCTGCGATCGCGTCTCCTACCCGCATCAAAGGATTCAAACAGGCGAGGGGATCTTGGAAAATCATCTGCATCTGACGGCGCAGGAGGCGGAGTTCGCTAATGCTTAAATGGGTAATGTCTCGTCCCTGCCATTGAATGCAACCGGAAGTGGGGGCAACCAATTGTAAAATCGTGCGAGAGAGGGTACTTTTGCCGCAGCCGGATTCTCCCACCAAGCCGAGAATTTCTCCTTGATGGAGTGTAAAGTTGACTTCATCAACGGCTTTAATTATCTTTGCGCGTTGCTTCGTAAAAAGCTGTTGTAAAAAATTGCTTTCGAGAATGTAGTGCTGTTTTAAATCTCGAACCTCAAGTAATGGTGTTTGTGGGATGGGAGGGGATATTACTTCATCTTGGCTGGTTATTTGCCTATTTTCTTCCGCGATTTGAATATGCAGCGCCGCCGCGAGGAGCGATCGCGTGTATTTGTGTTGGGGATGGGAGAGAATTTCGCGGGTTTTCCCGGTTTCTACCATTTTGCCGCGATACATCACCGCCACGCGATCGCAGTATTCCCCGACCATGGCCAGATCGTGAGAAATCAATAATAGTGCTAAATCTCGTTCCCGACACAGGCGGGTGAGTTCCTGTAAAATTTCCGAAGCGACCGTAACATCTAGGCTGGTAGTGGGTTCGTCGGCGACGATGAGTTTGGGATCGAGAAGGAGGGCGAGGGCGATCGCCACGCGCTGGCGCATCCCCCCGCTAAATTCATGGGGATATTGAGACCAGCGATCGCTAGGTATTCGGACGGCTTCGAGGGTGGCGATCGCTTTATCTTTGGCTTCTTTTTTGGAAAGTTGAAATTGATGGGAAAGTAAAGTTTCAACGCAGTGATCCCCAATCGTCATCAATGGATCGAGGCGCGTCATGGGATCTTGAAAAACTAAGGCCACGGCTTCCCCGCGAAATTGGCGCAATTCCAAAGGATTGAGATCGAAAACCGACTTTCCCTCAAAACTCACTTGTCCTTCAATGCGCGTCGCAGCAGGCAATAATCGCATGGAGGCACGTCCCAAGGTTGATTTTCCGCACCCCGATTCCCCCACAAACCCCAATCTTTCCCCAGCATTCAGCGTAAAAGAAACATCATCAACCGCCCAATCAACAATCTCCCGAGTCTGGCGAGTTGGATAAGCAACTCGCAAATTTTCAACGCGCAACAGATCGGACATTAGATAATTGATAACTGAGTTAATGGTCTGAATCGAATTTCTCGTCTTTAAACTTGTTAAATTCTTGCATATCCATATTATTGGCGGCCTTGCGCATTAAATAGGATAGGGCGTAATCGCCATTGGGATGTTCGATTAGGCGATCGCCGAGGGCAAAAATAACTCTTGCCAAATCTTCACCCAATTTATCGATCAGGGTTTGACGTTCGTTGGCAATAGATTCTTGTTCTCGCATCTGCATTTGCCACTGGCGATCGAAAAATTGTTCGAGGGAACTGCTCAATCCCAACGCACTCAGTAAATCCCATTCTCCCTCATCGAACCAAAATCCCTCGCATTCTTGGCAGCATTCGAGAAAAAATGGCTGTCTGTATTTGACTTTGGCACGAGAAAGATAGCGACGGCATTCGGGACATAATCCGGCTCTACCATCAACGGAAGCAGGCGCAAAAGGAACATCGGTTTTTTGCCGAAGCAGATCGGGAGTTGCCTGTTTTGGTGGCTGTTTGCGCTGCCAGTCTCGATAATGTTTGCTGGAAATCCACATCCCTTTACACTCCGAACAGCGCTGAACGGGAATTTTTCCGGGTAATTGGCTGTCGAGTAGGACGGCATTTTTACATTTCGGACATTCCACAGACTTGCTTGCCTCCGATCGCTGACTAAAATTCTTCGAGTCTAGGGAAATTTTACCAAGTGACCCCCCAAATGGGAAATCGAGGCCGCTCGTTCTGGCGATCGCATTTTCCTCAATTATTTCGATGCCATGACAGAGAATTTGTACTCGCCGATCGCATCGTACCGAGTCAATTGGCGATCGATATCTGCGTTCGACTCAAGCTAACGATCTCGCTGAGATTTTTGTGATTTTTCAACTTTTTTGAGTGAAAAGCCAAGGGACGAGATAGCCGATCGCGACGGCACAAAAGGTGAGTAAAACATTGATGAGGTCTTCGGGCAACCATCGTTTTAAAAGATTGGCCTGTATTTCACCCACGGGAAAATCGCGATCGAGTCCCGCCGCGATCTGACTGGCGGTTCCATGGATGCGAATTTCCAATCCGGGGGGATCGTCGGGGTGAATTCGGATGTGGGGAAAGCGATCGATTCCTTGGTTTTCTTTGAAGATCGGAAATTGATTGGCTTTGAGTTCCAATTCTTCCTTGAGAGAGCGTACCGTTCCCTTGAGAATTGTTGAGATTTGGAGTTTTTCCGGTACGTTTTCAGTTTCTAAGGTGCGATAAAATTGAACGTCGGTAACGGCTAATTTTCCCCAAAACCATTCAGAAGAGTTTGTTTGATTGAGTTCGGGTAAGGTGATATTGAATTTCGCCAGATTCGGGAGAGAAAGATAGAGTTCCGAAATCAAGGGAATCCAAGTAAATTCTATAATATTGTATTCTTCTGAAGCATTTTCGAGAGCGGGGAATTGATAGCCTTCAAGTACGATCCGAAGTGGAGTATCGCTCACAGACAGTTGCAAAGGCGATTCGATCGAGAAATCGAGGTCTTCTTCCGCTTCTAATTCGGGTGGGTTCTGGGTTTCAAGGGTAAAATCGAGTTGATTGCTTCGAGCATCATATGTTAAATGTCTGATGTTACTTTGAGAGGGGAGATAGAGTTTTTCGAGTCCGAGAGAACTGGAATCCTCTAAATTAATGGGTTCAATAATCAGTTTGCTATCGGGATAGTTTAAATTAATTTCTAGGATTTCTGTATCGGCAAATTCAGGATTTTCTTGACTCTCAAATTGACCGAGTAGTATGAGGCTTTGTTGTCCTTCTAGTTCTATTCTTTGAAGATTGCGGATAGTATTCAAAAATAAGCGATCGCTTTCTCCATTATAAGTAAAGCTGACTTCTTCAACAATTAAGTTCCCTTCAAATATAGCCTTTGCCGGAACGAAGAATAATCCCATAAAAAGCAAGCATAAAATGAGGAGTGACAAGGCAGCGATTTCATGATATGATAGTTTTTTGAAAAGTTGTTTTGGCGTGAAAAGAAAAGTGCTTGTTTTGGGAGATCGTGTTTGAGTTTTTCTCAGTTTTTTCCATAAAAACGAGGCGATCGCATAAGTCTTTTCAATAATAAAAATAATTCCTTGCAATAAATAAAAGAGCAAATATTGTCCGCTCTGTAATAATCGTTTACCCAGTTTTTGGATGCTTTGCATATCATCAATCCAAAATTCAAAAAGGGGAGATGGGAAAATTCATATTTTAGTGCAACCATGCAGGATCGTGATGAAAAAGTGCGAGATAAACGCCATTTTCGGGGCGCTGATTGGGCGATCGCTGTTCGTACTCGACTCGCAGTTGATAGCGATCCGCAGGTTCGTTTTTAGCATCCCATGTAAAGCGAATTTCTCCTTGTCTGGGGTTGAGACGGCGATCGCTGTGAATGACTTCGCCATTACGACGAATTTCTAAATTGGGGATGAGGGTACGAGTAGGAGAGTGAAAAACGATTTCGTATTCTTCGGAGGTGCGATCGACAATGACGGGAAGGTAAATGTGTTGATTGCCGGGTAATTTGGCGATCGCTCGCAAACTTTGGGGGGAAATGATAGCACCATTGAGAATGTCGGTGGCGAGATTGAAGCGATATTCGTTATTTCTGCGTCGGGGGGTAAAGCGATCGAGTTGGTACTGTTTGCCCTGATAGGATCGGAGAATTGCGGTCGGCGTTTGTCCCAGATCGGGAATTCTCAGGGTGAGAGTATTGTTAAAGGTATCGTTAAGTCCTTTGGTGGCAAAGGAGACGAGGCGAAAAGATGCCCCGCTTGCTTGACGGCGGATTCCCTCGCAGCGATCGGGGTTGCGGCGGCGTTGATAGGTTAAGTAGTTGGAGGCGGTACGAGGACAGGCGGCGGCGGGGGATGGGGTGAGGGTAAAAGAAACAGCTAGGAAACAGAGAGCAGAAGTGAAGATCGCGATCGCGCTTTGTGGTTTCATGAGTTAATGAGAGTATATCGAGCTTTGATCCCCCTAAATCCCCCTTAGTAAGGGGGACTTCCGGATTCTCCCCCCTTACTAAGGGGGGCTGGGGGGGATTTCGATTCCTATTTTAAGGATAAACCCCCCATTCTCGGAGTTGTTCTAGTACCGTGCGGATGGGGTAGGCAAACCCGAAACCCCCTGTACTAACTTGGGTATTCTGTCCCGTTGCTGCACTTGCTTCATTGCTGATTTCGACGACGACGGCGACAACTTGGCGATCGTAGAGGACGGGACTGCCAGAATTGCCAATAGCGAGATCTGCCCCGGCAATTTGAATATCTTTGCCTTCGGGAGAGGGGATCGTGGCGGCGATATAACCCCGTAACATAGACCAAGGACTGCCCGTGATAGGATGACCGATAATGCGGACATCGGCATCGAGGGCAACGGGAGAAGGGGCGAGAGAGAGGGGTTGGATATCTTCCGGGAGGTTGGCGACTTCGAGGACAGCGAGATCGAGAGGGTCCGTGGGGTCGGTGGTATAGGCAACTGTGGCGGGAAGTCGCAGGCGGTGTTCTGGGGGTAGGAGGCTATAGAGTTCGATTTCAATATTATCAAGGGGGCGTTTGCTACCTTCCTCCTCGGAAATAACGTGGCGGTTGGTGACGATCCAGGCTTTGTTATCTTCGCGTTTGATGACCCAACCCGTGCCTTTACTGGCTCCGCGAGTGGTTTGGGAAATGATGAGAACCACGGAACGTTGTAGGGGAAAAAACGGCTGTTCTTCTGGAGTCGGGAGAATTTCTTCGATGTCGGGAGGTGGCGGGTTGAGGCGCAAGGCGAGGAGGCGTTCGGCTTCTTTGAGGTTACTTTGGGGTAAAGAATAGTTGGGATCGAGGGCGATCGCTTTTTGATATTCTATGATGGCTGCTTCAAAATCGCCTTGTTGTTGGAGAGCATAACCTAAACTATTGTGTACTGCACTATGAGCATTAGTTGGATTTCCCGCTCGATTCGGTAAACTCAAGGCTGTACGATAAGCAGCAAGGGCTTCTTCGAATTTTCCTTGCTTATCGAGGGCAAGACCGAGATTGTTGTAAGCAGCATCATTATCCGGCTCAATTTCCAAAAGCTGTCGCCAAATTCTCTCTGCATCTTCATATCTCCTTTCCTCCTGTGCGGCATTTCCTCGCTCGAACAATCGATCCACATTTTGCGCCACAACAGCCTGCGGCATCAACACCAGAGATAGCCCTAACACAAACGCCAACACTTTGCGATTAACCATAATGAGATCCTCGATCGCCTCTCCCCATAATTTAACCTAGAGTCATTCTCAAACGATGGGATCTGCCGAGGAATGCGATCTATCATGAAGCGGAAAGCGATCGCGAATCGGCGCTAAAATAGCAAGAGCGAAATTAGCCAGAGAAACACCATGACTTCAGGCACGGTAACAGAATACAAAAACATTCTCATTAGCGATCGCGGCGTTCCTTTTATTCAAGGCACTTCGATGAAAGTAGTAGAACTCGTTACCTCAGTTCATGCTTATGGTTGGAGTCCGGAAGAATTACACTATCAATATCCCCATTTGAGCATGAGTCAAATTCACTCTGCTTTAGCCTACTATTGGGACAATAAACAGGCGATCGATACCGATATGCAAAAACGACTGGCGCGAGCCGAAAAACTGCGCCAAGAAGCCGGAGAATCTCCCTTGGCTCAACGACTTCGCAAAGAAGGGATTATCGAGTAAATGAGTCTTGCTTTTTATATTGATGAAAATGTCCATCGAGGGATTACAGATGGCTTGCGAATGAGAGAAGTTGATGTCTTGACAGTCCAAGAAGATGGATATGCCGGTTATGCCGATCCCTCAATTCTCGATCGCGCAACCGAACTCAATCGTATTTTATTCTCTCAAGATGATGATTTTTTGATGGAAGCACATCGCCGACAAGAAGAAAAAATCGATTTCACGGGAGTTATTTACGCTCATAAGTTAAGAGTTTCTGTCGGGGATTGCATTCGTGATTTAGAAATTATTGCCAAAGTTGCTCGCCCTGAAGAGTTAAGAAATCGCGTTCAATATTTACCATTATAAAGCGATCGCATTCTTCAATTCAAAACTACCCGATCGCAAATTCCGTATATTGCCGCATCTGAGGCGAGTGGTAAGCTAAAACAATATCTTTTTTGGGAACGCCTCTTTCTATCAATCGATTGGCGATCGCTTCTTCTGTGCCGTCGTGTTGTACCCAGATTTTCTCCCCTTGAATATCAACGTGAATAATGCAACCATAAATGCGAGTGCTGCTATTTCTCCAACCTACGTGGACTAATTGATAGCGATCGCGTTGCGTATCGAAAATCACCTCGCTTTTAACCGGATCGTCGGGATTTCTCCAACTGGCGCGATCGAGCATCAATTCTTGTACCAGTTGTCGGTATTGTTCTACTTTATCCATTGTAAATTCTCCTTTTTTTCTGTATTATAAACAAGAAGATAAAGTTCGTTTTTGCGAATGAATTTTTGAATAAAAGATTGTTGAAAAAAGCGCTGATAAATTTCTGTGGGAATCGCTAAATAAAGCGATCGCTCCGGATCGTTATCTTCCAAAGCGATACGATAATTAATAAATTGACCTAAAGCAGTGTGAAAATCTGTAATTGTAGAAGGTGCAAGAAAGGTTTTAATTTCCACGGCAATTTTCTCGCGATCCTTCATCGCAGCTAATACCAATTCTGCCCCCAAATCGATATAAAAGTCTACAAGCCCTAGATCGATATGGTATGGATCGTGAGTAATCGTCCAACCCTCAGTTTCGAGGGAAGTTCTGACCAGTTGGTGAAACTTGTCTCGAGTTGGCATTTTGGGGAATCGATAACCTTAACTCAATTCTAGCGAAAAACGTCTCTTGCAATTCATTTCAAGCCAATTCTACCCCCAAACCCGGTAAATTTCGCGGAACTAACCGACCATTTTCCATCATTGCTCCTTGAAATGGATCGTCAATTAAATTGAGATGGCTATCCAGATCGAGATAATTGGCATAAGGGGCGAGTTGTGCCATTGCTGTATTGGCTAAAATACTGTCGGAATAACAACCGTACATAATTTGTAAATTGAGCGATCGCGCCACGCGAATCATATTTAAGGCTTCTGTCAATCCTCCCGCTTTGGCAATCTTAATATTGATGCCGTGAATGCAATGAGATAAGCGCAGGATATCGGCACTGTTAAAACAACTTTCATCGATAAAAATGGGCAGGGGCGACTTTTCGTATAGAATCGGAAAATCTTTCTCCGCATCGGCATTTAACGGTTGTTCGAGATGTCGTACTCCCCGTCCTGCAAGCCATGCAGACATATCGATCGCATCGGATAAACTCCAGCCTCCGTTCGCATCTACGCTAATTTCTGCATTGGGTGCTTCCGATTTAACGGCGAGAAAAAGAGCGCGATCGCTGGCAATTCCTTCGGGGCTGCCGAGTTTTAATTTAATCACTTTCACATCGGTAATTTCTCGCCACAAACGCACTCTTTCTCTGGCTTTTTCTGGGGAGCTAATTCCTACCGTTACCGATGTCGGGACGATGCGATTCAAATCTAAACCCCATAACTTCCATAAGGGGAGATCGGCACGTTTTCCCAACCAATCGTAGAGTGCCATATCGATCGCGGCTTGCACGGGGGTCGATACTTTTTCTGCCTGTAATACTGCTGCAATTTTTTGTCTTTCCCACGGTTCAAATACTTCTAAATCTGGGATGAGTGCTTTAATTTCGGTGCTGAGTGCTTCGGGTGTGGGTTTGCTGGTTTTGCCCACGGAAAAAGGGGTTGCTTCTCCCCATCCTTCAACGCGATCGTGTTTGATTTTTAGCCAAATATTTGTGTTTTCTGCATTTGTACCTCTACTGATGGTGAGAGGAACGCGCTTATGGACGGTGAAGGGTTGTATTTCGATTTGCATGGAAATGAACCACAGAGACACAGAGGACGCAGAGAGAGAGGGAGGAGAGGTTAAGGGTTATATTCGATCGCTTTATGATTGAGCGGGATCGAGGAGGATAATCGCTTCGATGAGGCGATCGATCGCGACTTTTTCTCGCTTGCCTTGGGGAGGGAGGAGGAAAATACCGCTTCCATTGGTGTAGGCGATCGTGCCGTCAGGTGCTAGGTCGTAAGCGAGGACACTTTTCGCTAAGACTTCCGGCGTGCCTTGTTGTCCTTGGCGCACTAACTCCCAAGTAGCGGGGACGAGGGGAGGTGCGTCGCCGTCTTCGGAGTGTTTTTTGGGAAGTTTATCAAGATCGAGCCAATCTCCCCACACCTTCATTCGTTTGGGTTCGACTTTTTGTCGCGTCCCGGCTGCCATTAAGGGTTTACCCGTAAAACTTTGGGTAAACATATTAAAGAACTGAAAGATTGCATAGACCAAACGAAAGGGTATCAAAAAGATATCTTGTATAAATCGCCATAAACTAAAGGAGCGCTGAAAAGATTTGTAGGGACGGCGAATATAGTAAAGTAAGCCATCCGAGCCGATTTGAGGACCGAGGAGATCGGATTTCGGATCTTGTGCGAGGGAAATAAGGTCTTGTTTGGCAAAGTCGAGTTTTTCAATGGAGAAAGGAGTGCGATCGCTAACGAATCCCTGACTATTGCGACTGACTCCCGCAGATTGATAAACAACGGCTTTCTCTTTGGGCAACCAACGGGGGGCGAGGTCAATAGAATCGCCTTCGGTGATATCTTGGGGGCGGACGCTATTGGGGGAAAGAGTGGCAATATTGACGATTCCCGTGGGATAGGTTTTCGTACAGGCAACTAGATCGTGCTGGGAACTGTAATCGAGATGACTGATGCGGAAGTTGGCGTTATGAAACAGTCTGTCTTCGCGATCGCGCCCGGGATCGAAGCGGAATAATGCTCCCATTTCTGCGGCTTCGAGGGAGTAAAAGAGCTTTCCTTCAGGACTGTTGCACAAGCTGGTGATGGATACGGGGGTGACGGCTTCGGCTTGGCGATCCTGTTCCGCGATCGCCTCAGAAGGCATGATCATCGAACGAATGCCCCGATCCTTCAAAGCCTGTTGGCGTTGAACCTGCAAGCGTTGGCGCTGAATGGACTGGCCGAATTCGCTCTGAATTTCGCGAAATTGCTTGTTGTCCTGTTGGAGATAGAGTTTGCCCCGGGCGAGGTAAGCGATTTGAAAAGACATAGCTTTAAAATTCAAAACCCAAAATTCAGACTTTCGGCTTTTTGCTGCAATTATAGTCAGAGATTATCAATTCAGGGTAATTTCTGCAAATTCTCCCGCGCCGTTGTTATTGTCGGGAGTTGGGGAAAATTGAAATTCAGAACTCCGCATCACTTCAGTAAAAACTAATTTGGGATTTTGTTGCAGAACATTGAGCAAACTAATAAAGTCTCGCACGATTTCCCGAGGCGTAGACATTTTTTCCGCACCGATGCGACGGTTTGTTTCTTGCTGAAAGGCTTCGATCTGTTCCGAATTAATCCGCTTTTGATAGCCGTAATGATGGGCGTGAATGTCTGCTAAACGATGCAGAAGTTGGGTGATTTCTGTGGTGGTTAAGGGTTCTAAGACGATCGCCGTGGCAAAACTATCTTGCAATCCATCTTGCAGAAAACGACTTTTAGCTAAGCGAGTTCGCCAGGCTTCATCGCTATACAAACCCCGTCGTTTATCTTCTAAGAATTGCGGCGTACCGCACACAATAATCCCTAACCGTTCGGCTTTTCCCTGCATGGTATCGTTGAACATGGCAAGCAGGCGATCGTAGTTGCTTTGTCTAGAACGACTGTGGGAAATTTTATACAGGTGAATGGCTTCATCTAAGAAAACAATTAACCCTTTATAACCAATATCCGCGACGAATTTGGCCCACAATTTCAGGTAGTCGTACCATGTCTCGTCATCAATCGTCACGCGCACGTCCAAACTGCTGGCTTTAGCGGCGGTTTTAGTAGCAAATTCTCCACGTAACCAACGCAAAGCCGCATCTTGTTTATCTCGATTTTCCTCTCGATAACCCTGCCAATAAGAGATAATCACATTGGCAAAATCAAAACCGTGAACCAAGCCTTCTAACTCATCGATAACTTGGCGAATTTTCGTTTCAACCTGTTCGTCAAATCCTTCATCTCCCGGACGCTTTCCCGTTTCTTGGGCGACTTGGGATAGAATCGTACTCGTCCATTTTTCTAGGATTAGGGCGATCGCGCCCCCTTTGGGAGAGGTGCGGGTAGCGATATTTTTCATGAGTTCCCGATAGGTGGCGATCGCTTGCTGTTTCCCCCCTGCAAGGCGCAATTCGGGGGATAAATCCGCATCGGCGACGACAAATCCTCGTTCCATCGCCAAGTTGCGAATCAATTGAGACATAAAACTTTTACCCGCACCGTAACGCCCGATAATGAAGCGAAAAGAAGCGCCCCCCTCGCCGATATTGTCCAGATCCCGCGCGATCGCATCAACTTCTTGTTCCCGTCCCACGGAAATATGCTCTAAACCCACTCGGGGGACGACTCCCGCAGCAAAAGCATTGATTAACGCGGTAGAAACGCGCTTAGAAAGTTTTGGCATTCTTTGACTCCTATTCCTTGGACTCCTCTTTTGATTTCTCGACAGTCGGATCTTGTTTATTCAACCTTTTTAACAGTTAGTAATGTGGCAAATTGTGCGGCGATGATGGGTTCGGCGATCGTCGAAGCATATTCTTCGTGAATTTCGGGAATGCCTACCCCGCTATTCGAGGTAAATAAAGTATCGCCCAATGTATTGAGTGCCTTTTCATTTAAGGATTCGATTAACACTTCCGGCATGGTTGCCTGTCGATTGACAACTGCTTTTAATTGTTGCTCGTCTTTTTCTAAAATGGCTTTTAAGGCCGCTTTTTCATTATCGTTCAATTCTTGGGTAAAGTCCAGCCATTCCGGGGGTAAATTGAGGGTTGTTTTAACGGGCTTTCTGCCATTTTTTGAAGATTTCGGTTTGGCTTTGGCTTTGGGTTTATTGTTCTCCAAAGATTGAATTTCCTTTTGCAATTGTTCGACGCGATCGCGCTTCTCTTCTAAGATAAGATCGAGATCCTGTTTCTCTTGTTCGAGGGAAGATAAAGAGATGGCAAACTGTTCCTGAATTTGTTGTAGGTGTTTGAGTTTTACTTGTGCATCTTGGATGCTCCCTTCCAGTTGTTTTTTCTGTTCTTGCAACTGAAAAACCTGCTGGCGCACCAGATCCCGTTCTTCTTGTCGATCTAACAGGAGTGTTTGCAATTTTTCGAGTTCGCCGTTAAGTTGCTGTAAGCGACTTTCCGTTTCTTGTAGTTGAATGGTTTTCGAGAAAAAGGCACGGTTTATCGTCGCTTCGGTTTTAAAAGAAGGCTCTCGATAGGAGGGTTGCAAACGGGCAGGGGGGCGATATACATCAGGGGTCTCAGTCTCTTGCGATCGCTCCATTCTCTCCTGAATTTCTTGATAGAGAGCATTGCGCTGCTGGTGTAATTCTGAGACGCGATCGAGCAGGCGAGTGCGTTCTAAGTTGAGAGCCTGTACGCTGGCTTGAACCTCTTGCTGGGTGGCGAGAGCGGCGGAAATCGCCCCGTAGAGTTGCTGTCGCTGTTCCGTCAGGGATTGGATTTGATAGCGCAGGGCGTTGCGGAGTCGCTTTTCGTGCTTATTCCAGTGTAATTGTGCCGCGATCGCTCCGGCATAACTGGCAGGAAGTGCGATCGCTCCGGTAATGGCGGCGGCGGTGGTATCGCGATGAACCAGCCATGCCAAGCCAAAACCCGAGCCGAACGCGATCGAGCCGAGTAAAATCTGGTTAGCGAGCTTTTGTTTGAGAAATCGCATCGTGTTGGGGAAAACAGGAGGAGTCTCGCGACTGCCCTCGCCTCTGCATTTTGTTAATCCATTATAAATACTCGTCGGCACTTTGCGAACTTCTCTTTCTCAATAACGACTGAAGTATTATTAAATTACTTATATTTTTCCGAACAATTCTCTAGATTTCTGGTTAGGATTTTTTGGAAGGTAAAGGGGTTGTGCGATCGCTTCTCAAAAATTCGATAAAATAAAAAGATAAAGTCAAATATTAATCTTTGCAGCTATGGCTAGAGACATTTTTCACGACCGGGTTCGAGATAGTTTAGAACGAGATGGCTGGACAATTACCGACGATCCTTTTTTCGTTCGGTTTGACGGTTCTAACTTTCAAATCGATCTAGGAGCAGAAAAGATGATCGCTGCCGAGAAAGATAATGAGAAAATCGCAGTAGAAATCAAAAGTTTTTTAAATCAATCAGCCCAAACGGATTTCTATAACGCTTTGGGTCAGTTTTTGAGTTATCGTTTGGCTTTAAGAGAAGTTGAACCCGATCGGACTTTATATCTAGCAGTTCCTCTGAATACTTACGAAGATTTTTTTCAATCGACTTTTGCTAAATTAGCAGTCAGCGAATATGAGTTAAAGTTGATTGTTTATGATTCTACACAGGGAGGATTGATTCAATGGATCGACTAAATCATTATCGAAAATCAATTAAAGAGATACTTTCTCGCTATAACTCATGGAAAAGACATCCAGATAATTGCGAGTCACAGTTGATTTTTGATGAAGAGAGAGATCATTATCTCTGGTTTGACGTGGGTTGGAATGAATCAAAGCGAATTTATTATTGCGTGATTCATTTTGATATTAAAGATGGCAAAATCTGGTTACAACAGAATTCAACGGATCTCAATCCTGCGGAGGATTTAATCGAACTCGGTGTAGTGCGGGAAGATATTATTTTGGGTTTACAACCGCCTTTTAAACGTCCTTATACCAATTATGGGGTGGCTTAGGAGGATTTTTGGGCGCGATCGCACCTCTGAAAAGATATACAAACTATCTTCGATCGCGCAGTTTTTTAACTAAATTTGTCCCGCCTGCTTGTTGGCACAACCTCTCGACTTTCGCAAATCGTTGCTGCATATCGGCATCTAATTCTTTTTTATTATCCCACGCAAATCCGAACACTGCGATCGCGGTTATTTTCTTTAGTTTCAGGTGGGTGGGAATGGCGATCGGCTATCGGTTTACTCGATAACCTCCAGCCCATCTTAACAGAGGCGGAGAAAACGGCTGACCACTTTTAACATACTCCTAGGAGAGTAGGGCTTCAGGCGATCGCTCTCCCGATAAAATTCTCGTCCATTCGCTAACCCTTGTTTGGCGATCGATTTCGGACAGCCAAGAATCTGAGACAAATTCAGTTTTCTGGGTGTCCGTATCGAGAAGGAAGAGACAGCCTCGCTTAATTGCCTGTCGTTCTAAGTCTCTTTCTTCTCGCACGGGATCGACAACGCATGGCACGCCATAAGAATCAACCCCGCCAATCGATCCGAGAGGCAGAACTTTATGTAAGTGTCCGAAAATATGGATTTGCGGACGCAACGCGGCAACCAGTTGACTGATTTCTTCGCATCCTTGGATTTGCCCGGTAAAACCGCGACTGGCATTATAGGGCGCATCATGGGTGACAAGAATATCGACTTTATTTTGATGCAGTTCGACGAACTTTGCGATCGCCGAGGGATTCAGACGACCTTCCGGCTTTTTAGCATTATGAGAGCCGCCCATAAAACCGAGACGAGAGCCGCCAAATTCCAGCACGCGACCATCTAAAACATACTCAAACAGTCCGAATTCATCGATCGCAAAGGGATTTTTCTGAGGTAGTCCCTCGAAGTCCTCATGATTTCCCCGGATAAAGCGGATGGGGACGGGTAATAATTGTCGAACAACTTGGAAAAATTGAACGTGTTTTGCTTGAGGATGAATCAGATATTGAGAATCAAATTGCTCGGGATTTTTCCGTGCAAAGCGTTGGGTTGCAGCATCGGCTTTTGATGGATTCGACCAAATCCCCAGATCGCCGACCTGTATGATGAGATCGTATTTTTCTTTCCGTTTGCGTTGAGACAACGCTAGAAGAAAAAGCGCGTGAAAGACGCAGCCGTGCATATCACCGAGAAAGCATATTTTCATTTCTTTTTTCTTAGGGTTCAACTCCGATCGTAGTCCCACGAAAGCATTTTTCCTCAACTATCCCAAAACCTCCAACGCGATCGCCCTCTTCTGGCATACTGTTATCAAGATCGGATTTTGCCAACACAATAATCGAGTCTCCTACTCTAGCCGTCGGAACTGATAACCGATAACTGATAACTGATAACTGAAATGACTATTTGGGTAAACGAACAAATCGATCCATCGGGTATGGTTCATGCCTGTATTGCTTGTTGCGACGAAGAACAAGCCAAATCCTGTCACGAATCTTTTCTTGGCAATCTTTCCCCGCAACAACAAGCCGAAGGTTGGATCGCCCGCCTGCGAACGGTAGAATCTTGGGATGAGGTGCCCGTTAATTCCCTAAAATTAAGCTAAATTCACGATCGCGAACGGGCAGGATTCATCGATAATCGATTGTTAATAACTGCTCGTTGACATGACCAATAGCCAACCTCCCGCAACTAACCCACAAACTCCCAATGACCAACCCGCAACGGGTCTGGGTACTTTTGGCGGAGTCTATACCCCTTCTGTATTAACGATCCTAGGGGTGATCATGTATCTCCGCTTTGGCTGGGTTGTGGGTAATGTCGGGCTATTGGGGACGCTGGCGATCGTTACGCTGTCTACCTCGATTACGTTTTTAACGTCTCTCTCCGTGAGTGCGATCGCCACGGATCGAGTCGTCCGAGTCGGCGGCGCTTACTATATGATCAGCCGATCGCTGGGAATTGAAACGGGGGGGGCGGTGGGTATCCCTCTCTATTTTGCTCAAGCCTTCTCTGTCGCCCTCTACACGATTGGTTTTGCGGAAAGTATCGTCAAAACGTTTCCCACCCTCAATCAAACTTATGTCGCCCTCATTACTACCATTGTCGTTGCTTTTCTCGCTTATACTTCTGCCAGTCTCGCCATTCGCGCCCAGTATTTCATCATGGCGGCGATCGCGATCTCCCTCCTCTCCCTCCTTTTTGGCAAACCCATCGAACCCACGGCGATCGAATGGTGGAATGGGGACGGGGAGTCTTTTTGGGTGGTTTTTGCCGTCTTTTTCCCTGCCGTTACCGGGATTATGTCGGGGGTTTCTTTGTCGGGGGATTTGCGAGATCCGACTAAATCGATTCCTGTTGGTACTTTAGCCGCCGTGGGGACGGGATATCTTATTTATATGGGATTGCCCTTACTCCTTGCCACCCGTGCTGATGCTACTACCTTGATTGAAGATTCCCTCGTGATGACACAGATGGCACTCTGGGGACCGACGATTTTATGGGGAGTTTGGGGGGCAACGTTAAGCAGTGCCTTGGGCAGTATTTTAGGCGCGCCTCGAGTGTTGCAGGCGTTGGCGAGAGATGGAGTGTTACCCCGTTGGATGAGCGTTTTGGGACAGGGAAGCGGTAAGGAGGACGAACCCCGCCTCGGGACGGCTGTCACGTTGGGAGTGGCGATCGCGGCGGTTTGCATCGGGGATTTGAATTTAATTGCCCCGGTTTTAACCATGTTTTTCCTCACGACTTACATGGTGTTGAATGTTTCGGCCAGTATTGAAGGCATTTTGCAAAGTCCCTCATTTCGCCCTACCTTTCGGGTTCATTGGATTTTTTCCCTCCTCGGGGCGGCGGGATGTTTGGCGGTAATGTTTCTCATTAATGCCGTGGCGACGGTGGTGGCGGCGGCGATCGTCTTGGGAATCTATTTTTGGTTGCAACAGCGAGAGTTAGTGACGACTTGGGGGGACGTGCGCCGAGGCTTGTGGATGGAGTTATTACGAATTGGCATTTTACACATTCGTCACGAAGAAGATACTAAAAATTGGCGGCCTAATGTTCTCGTTCTGTCTGGCATTCCTCGCAAGCGTTGGTCGCTGATCGAACTGGCGAAAGGATTCACCCACAACCGAGGCATTATTACCGTCTCCAGCGTTTTACCAAGCGGATCGCGGGATCTTGCGCAACAGGCAGAACTCGAACGCACTTTAGTTGAATACCTCGAACGTCGCGGTGTGGAAGCCCTTGTCCGGGTCGTTTCGGCGAATAATCCGTTTGAGGGGGCGTACCGCTTGGTAGAAACCTATGGTTTGGGGGCTGTCGTTCCCAATACAATCGTTTTAGGGGATAGCGAGAATGCAGACATTCGCGATCGCTATTGTCAGATGATTCGCGATATTCACAGTGCCAAACGGAGTATTGTGATTCTGCGAGAGAATGGCGATCGCGGTTTTGGGGCGCGATCGCGTATCGATATTTGGTGGGGGGGACTGCAAGCGAATGGGAGTTTAATGCTCTTGTTGGCTTATCTGTTATGTAAAAATATCAGTTGGCGCAGAGCCAAAATTTATCTGAATTTGGTTGTCCCCAATAGTGCCGCCGCCGCCGCCGCTAAAACGAATTTAGAAGGTTTGATTGCTAAGTTACGCATTACTGCTTTTCCTCAAGTTTTGATTGGCGAGGGGCGATCTTTTGATGAAATTCTCCACAGTTCTTCGGAGAATGCCGATCTGATCTTTTTGGGAATGGCGAGACCGACGGATAATTCGTTTACTCGCTACTATGAAAAATTGCAGTCTCGCGCGATCGGGCTTCCTACGACTTTATTCGTCCTCGCCGCGCCGGATTTTGCCTTTGAGGAGGTATTGGGAGAGTCTGCGGGGTAGTTAGAAGAATTTGCACCACAGAGACACAGAGAGCGCAGAGTGTTGTAAAGATTACAAAGCGTGCAAAGAGTCTAGAGGATACTTCGAGTGGCGATCGCCATCCTATAAACAATTACTGCGATCGATACGCCAAGAATACAGGATAGTCAGTTTGTTGTATTCTTTGAAGATGGTTCTGTACCGGAAAATACTGAGTGTTCGGATAGGTCTATTTTTAACACATATTCAATCAAACGGCAAGATCGGTTATGGCACTCCTCAATCTTTCCTACCGATCCCGTCCCGATCTTGTAGGCACACTGTGAGCGGGAGAACATAGAAGTATAGAAACGAGTTTACGAACTCAACTGCAAGTTACGAAATCAGGTCTTATGCTTCCTAATCTCTTCTCGATCGCTCAGTTCAACTCAAAAACTCCTACAGCTTTTACTTTTAACATTACGCAAGAAACAAAAACGGTAATTCGTAGCTGCATTTTTCTTTTACTCTTATTCAATTCCCTTTCTCTCGGCGTTCGCTATCTCTGCAATACCCCTGCCGAACAAGCCAAGTTAGAAAGATATGCCATGCTTGAAGATCCCATCGCTTTGAGAATTGTGATGAAAGGTCAAAACCAAAGACAGAAAGACTGATTAAATAAACGAGCATTTTCAATAAACTCTAAAATAGTTAAAAATTGAAAATGCTATGAATCCACCTGCAATACAACCGAACGAATATTCTAAAAAGATTCCGAGATAAACAAGATATTCTGGGTTGAACCAATTCTTGACTACAGAATAATACTGCGATCGCAAATTAGAAGCAGAGAAAATACTGACTAGACCTTGAATACAAAAAATAGAGTGAACGATCGCAAAAAACAATATAATTTCGAATAAGGATGAATTTGAATCGAAAATCAAACGTATCAATATTGCAGAAAAGCCAATAATCAAATTCATGAAAAAGTTGTAAAAAAATATAAAAGCAAGACCCAGCACAGTAGCACTGATATTCTGTGACCAAGAAGATAGCATATATATAGAACAGATAGTAAATGAGAAAGGAATCATCTTTTCATAAATTCCTTTATAGAACGGGATTAATCCCGAAGCGATCGCAATATCTGCAAGTAACAATTTATACATAAAAATCTATGTACCATGTTGTCCCATGAATAGCTCTATTTTAGACTCGCGATCGCCAAATCTTATCGCTCAAACGACGAACATCTGCCATTTCTGGTACGTCGTGAACGCGCAAAATATCGCAACCGAGGGCGATCGCACTGCAACAAGCCGCCGCTGTTCCCCATATGCGGTCTTTAGGGTTCTTTTTCCCTAAAAAATGACCGATGAAACTCTTGCGGGACGGACCCACTAAAATCGGCAAATTCAGGGGTTTAAATTCCGGTAGGCGTTGGAACAGTTCGATATTTTGCGGGTAAGTTTTGGCGAAACCAATGCCGGGATCGAGAATAATTTGCGATCGCCCCACGCCGACTTTTACGGCTTTATCAATTTGTTCTACAAAGAATTGATAAATTTCCTTGACAACATCCTCATAATCTGTCAAAGATTGCATTGTTTCCGGAGTTCCGCGCAGGTGCATCAAAATGTAAGGCACGCCTAATTCAGCAATAACGGGAAACATTTCTGGATCGAAAGTTCCCCCAGAAATATCGTTGACGATATCCGCCCCCGCTTCAATAGCAGCTTTGGCGACTTGCGATCGCGTTGTATCGATGGAAATGGGGATCGAGGAGCGCGATCGCAGTTGTTCGATAACGGGAATCGTGCGCTCTAACTCTTCGGGTAAGGAAATCTGCCGCGATCCGGGGCGCGTGGACTGTCCTCCCACGTCGATGATATCCGCCCCAGAAGCCTCCATCAATTGCGCCTGAGTCAATGCCGCCTCTAGCTCATTAAACTCACCCCCATCGCTAAAACTATCGGGGGTCACATTTAAAATCCCCATTAAAAAGGTGCGTTCTCCCCAAATGAAAGAACGCCCCCGAATTTCCAAAGGGTTTAAGCCTTCGTTCATTGATAATTCACCAGACGAGCAAAACTTTTCGGGTCTAAACTCGCACCGCCAACCAATGCCCCATCAATTTCCGGTTGTGCCATAATCTCATCCACATTACCGGGTTTCACGGAACCGCCGTACTGAATGGAAACATCGGGATTAGTTAACTCGTTGCGAATGACACCGATAACGCGGTTCGCCTCTTTCGCATCGCAAGTATCCCCAGTGCCGATCGCCCAAACGGGTTCGTAGGCAATAACGAGATTATTTTGGTCGATATCCACCAGTCCTTGTTGCAACTGTTCTTTGATAACGGCTTCCGTTTCTTTGGCATCTCGTTGTGCTTTCGTTTCGCCAACGCAGAGAATCGGCGTGAGATTGTGGCGTTGAGCTGCTTTCAGGCGTAAATTTACCGTTTCGTTCGTTTCGCCAAAGTATTGACGGCGTTCGCTGTGACCGACAATTACATAAGTTATTCCCAACTCTACCAGCATCGCCCCAGATATTTCTCCCGTGTATGCTCCCGAGTCTTCCCAATGTATATTTTGCGCCCCCAAACGCACGCGACTGCCGTGCAGGGTTGTAGACATCACGCCCAAGGAAGTAAATGTGGGACAAAGAATGATTCCTCTTTCCTCATCGGTATTCATCGTTTCAGGGATAAAGGCTTGCAAAAACTCTTGGGACTCTGCCTGAGTTTTGTGCATTTTCCAGTTTCCAGCAATCAGAATTTTTCGCACGGTTTAACGAGACTCACAGATAACGCAAATTGCAACTTAACAGTGTAGAGCGTTATGGGCGTTAAATCAAAATATTTGCCTGTTGCAGGGGGAAAAGAAATGGAGAAAGTAAAATTTTGTTACAATTTCTTCAATTATCCATCCCTAAAGCGTGCAAATCATGGCTGTTCGTCAAGATACCCTCTGGAAGCGATTTCTCGAGCCGATTTTCGGAATCTTGCTCGATCGCGAAGCAATCCAAGAAGCCGAAACCCAGATTAATTGGGAAAAAGAATGCGATCGCCTCGAAACTCCCAATTTTATTTACCCCGAATATTACCGATCGCAGAATTTTCACGGCATTGAGGGGGGTTATTTAACTAAAGGGGCGGCGATAACTTACGATCCGATTACTAAGTACGCCCTTTTCCCCAACGAGGATTGGATTCGAGACGCGGCGATCGCGGCGATCGGCGGTCAACCCACGCGCATTCTCGATTTGGGTTGCGGGACGGGATCGATGGCGTTGCGGTTAAAACGGGCGTTTCCCGAGGCGCAGGTGACGGGTTTGGATTTATCGCCCTATATGCTGGCGATCGCGGACTACAACGCCGGAAAAGCGGGTTTGGAGATTGATTGGCAACACGGACAAGCAGAAGCGACCCCATTTCGCGATCGCTCTTTCGATTTGATAATGGTTGCTTTACTCTTCCACGAATCTCCCCCTCAGATCACCCGAGAGATTTTACGGGAATGCTTTCGCTTGTTATCCGAGGGCGGACAAATTATTATTTCCGATGGCAATCAAAAAAATCTGCGCCATAGCGATTGGCTCGGTAATATTTTTGAAGAGCCGTATATTAAGGATTATCTTGCCAATACAGTTGAGGCAGATTTAGGAGCGGCAGGATTTGAAGCCGTCCAGAGCCAAGATGTGTGGTGGATCAATCAAGTCACGAGAGGACTTAAATCAGTCACCAGTCACCAGCGATGCGACCCCGCGTCGGCGCAAGACGCAAGGGAATGCGCATCAAGACAGTCACCAGTCACCAGTTTTCAAACTATTCCCACCCCCTCTTAAAAAAGTAGAAACCAATAACAATCTAACCCTGACCCACCCCCCAGCCCCCTCCCAAGAGGGGGAGAGCAAGAGGGGAAAGAAACAACCAATAACAAACAACAAACAACAAACAACAAAAACTCAATGACCCTCAAAGCAATTCTATTTGATTTTAATGGCACGATTATTAATGACGAGCGCATTCATAAAAAGCTCGTTTATCAAATTATGATAGAAGAGAATTTGCGGCCGGTGTCTGGTGAATATCGAGAGGTTTGTTTGGGGAAGTGCGATCGCATTGGTTTGAGGGAATTGCTCTCGCGTCGGGGACGGGTGGTTCCTGAATCCCATCTCGAAGGACTCATTCGCAAGAAATCTGCGGCTTATCAACAAAAATTAACGACACTCGAAACGTTGCCGATTTATTCTGGGGCGATCGCGTTTCTGCAACAACTGAAAGAGGCCGATATTTTCTTGGGGATGGTAACGGGTGCCGTGCGATCGGATGTCGATTTTGTTTTGGAGCGGGCAAATATGGGAGAGTATTTTAATATCTTTGTGACGGGGGATGAAATCAACACCAGCAAGCCCGATCCTTACGGCTATCTTTTGGCGATCGAACGCATTAATCGCCAGTTTCCTCACTTGGACGTGAAACCGGAAAATTGTTTGGCGATCGAAGATTCTCCCGCAGGCATTGAAGCGGCAAAACGAGCCAAAATTCAAGCGATCGGCATTGCGCATAGCTATCCCTTTCACATGATTCAACGTCAAGCTAATTGGGCGGTAGACTCTTTTGAGGAAATTGAGTTGGAACGATTACAAAAGTTCTTCGCTCTCGGAAAGGAAACTGTATTGCAATCATAGATTCTGAGGGTGTCGGATGTCGTGCCGCCAATGCCAAGGATTCAAGTTCATTCAAACACTAGCAGGTCGTTCCCAGCGTAAAAAATGCACTCGTCCGGATTGTTCTCCAGCAACGATAGTCTTGCGATCGGGTGTAATGGCACAGGATAAAATGCCACTTTCTCCAGTAAAACTCGCTAAGATTTTCACAGTTTCTAAATCCCAGATTTTCAGGGTGTTGTCATCGGAAGCAGAAATTGCTTGTTTCCCGTCTGGGGTGATGCTGACTGCTCTTACCTTACCGCGATGACCAAAAAGGGAGAGACGTTTGTTTCCCGTCTCTAAATCCCAGATTTTCAGGGTGTTGTCATCGGAAGCAGAAATTGCTTGTTTCCCGTCTGGGGTGATGCTGACTGCTCTTACC
>JBCCVR010000006.1:0-81893 GCA_039194995.1 Cyanobacteria bacterium P01_E01_bin.42
GAAATGAAGAAGCGATTTTATCTTATGACAAAGCACTAGCAATCAATCCTAATTATGTTGCAGCATGGTATAATCGAGGGTTTACTTTAAGAAAAGTAGGAAGATATGAAGAAGCGATTTTATCTTATGACAAAGCACTAGCAATCAATCCTAATAAAGATGAGATATTATATAGTCGAGGTTTTGCCTTGATTAATTTAGGAAGATATGAAGAAGCTGTTATTTCCTATGACAAAGCGCTAGAAATTAATCCTAATAAAGATGAAGCATTGAATAACCGAGGAATTGCTTTGTTTGATTTGGGCAGATATAAAGAAGCCATCCTGTCCTATGACAAAGCACTAGAAATTGATCCCAATAAAGATGAAGCATGGTATAATCGAGGTAATGCTTTGTTTAGTTTAGAAAAACATAAAGAAGCCATCTTTTCCTATGACAAAGTACTAGAAATTAATCCCAATAAAGATGAAGCATGGTATAATCGAGGCAATGCTTTGTTTGGTTTAGAAAAATATAAAGAAGCCATCTTTTCCTATGACAAAGCACTAGAAATTAATCCCAATAAAGATGAAGCATGGTATAATCGAGGTAATGCTTTGTTTAGTTTAGAAAAATATGAAGAAGCCATCTTTTCCTATGATAGAGCAGTGAAAATTAAGCCGAATAAAGCTGAAGCATGGAATAATCGAGGAATTGTTTTATATAAATTAGGAAGAAATGAAGAAGCGATTGTATCCTATGACAAAGCACTAGAAATTAATCAAAATTCCAATGAAGTACGGAATAATCGCAGAATTGCTTTGAGAAAATAAAGCACAAGAATCTTCAGATGCAGAGAAATAAACATGATCGCATTTCTTAAACCTCCAATCATCAAACTTTTGCCTTATCCAAAAGCTCATTAGCAGGAACACCGCGATGAACTTCTTGCCATTGAGGAGCGATGGGATCGTACTCGCAGTAACAAACTACAATTCGCGTATCCATATCAAAACTCGCAAAACGTTCAATCCGTTTAACGATCCAATCTCCCTCCCTCGCATGGGTAATCGAATCATCTTCAGGATCGCATTGATAAGCACGAGTGCGATCGCCAATTTGAAGAATTTGTGGGTTTTCTTCCGCACTCCAATTTTCCTCTAGAATATTCGTCAAACTATCGCGAGGCATTAATCTCCGTTCTTCCCAATCTACCGCATTCATATCATCTGTTTTATAAATAATCCAAGTTTCAGTTGCCATATTGAAAAAGTTCTAATTTACTATATCTTATAATCTATCTTTCTAAACTTCAAGCGATCGCTTTCAAGACAAACACCATCTATTAGATCGGGCGATCGACTATTATCTAGAACGGCATCGGGGGCAAATTGAGGAAATTGGAACCGCGATCGCAGCCGAAATTGTGGGAAAAATCATCAATTGGGATAAAATCGAACAAACAAGGGTGTGATTCCTGATAGTGTCGTATATTCGCTGAGAAAAGAAGAAAGTAGACCGTTAACCCTTTCCCCATTTCTAATGCCCGCCCTCAACGCCGACGATCGCCTGCAAGTTTTTTTCGATTTATGCCCGGATTTAGCGTGCATTCGCGATCGCGATGGTTATTTTCAGGAGCTAAATCAAGTTTGGGAGCAAGTATCGGGCTGGAGTCCGGCCGAATTGCGATCGCGACCTTGGTGGGATTTCATTCACCCCGATGATGTCGAAATAACTTGGGAATTAGAGGCAGACAACGCGAAAAATCCGGATCGCGTCTTGCAATACAAGCATCGTTTTCTCTGCAAAAATGGCGGTTATCGCTGGCTGACTTGGCGGTGGTCATCCCCTCGGGAGGGTCTCTACTTTGGCATCGCCCGAGATGTTACCGAAAAACAATGGCGAGGCTCTGACGATTATCGCAACGCCGTCCGAGAAGCCGTGAAATTACGCGATCGCGCGATCGAAGCCAGTACCGTCGGCATTGTCATTGCCAACGCCACCCTACCGGATATGCCCCTAATTTATGTGAATCCTGCCTTTGAGAGCATTACGGGCTATAGCGCAGAAGAAGTTTTAGGAACAAATTGCCGCTTTTTGCAAGGAAAAGAAACCCAACAGCCCGCCCTCGACGAACTTCGAGCCGCCATCAAAGCCGGAGAATCTTGCACCGTCATCCTCCGCAACTATCGTAAAGACGGCAAGGGTTTTTGGAACGAACTCGCCATTTCTCCCATCTACGACGAGGGCGGCATTCTCACCCATTTTGTCGGCATCCAAAGCGATGTGAGCGATCGCATTCAAGCCGAAAACGCCCTGCGCTTGGAAAAACGCAAATCCGATCGCCTCCTCCTCAATATCCTTCCGGAAACGATTGCCGAACAGTTGAAAGAAGCAAGAGGGACTCTTGCTCAGCAATACCCCCAAGCGGCGATTCTCTTTGCCGATCTCGTGGGGTTCACCCCCCTCTCTGCCCAAATGCAACCGTTAGAATTAGTGAGCCTCCTCAATGATATTTTTTCCCGTTTCGATCGCCTCGCCGAAAAACACGGCGTGGAAAAAATTAAAACGATCGGCGATGCTTATATGGCTGCGGGAGGATTGCCCACCCCGAGGGAAGACAGTCTCGAAGCGATCGCAGACATGGCTTTGGAGATGCAAGAGGAAATTCAAAAATTTAACGATTCCACCGGCCGAAATCTACAACTTCGCATTGGCATCGAAACGGGAGTTGTAGTTGCTGGGGTAATTGGCATCAAAAAATTTATTTACGATCTATGGGGCGATACAGTCAATACGGCCTCTCGCATGGAGTCTACTGGAGAACCCGAAAAAATACAAGTCACGGAGAAAGTCGCACGCTTACTCTCAAAAAAGTATATGCTAGAAAAGCGGGACATAATATCCATCAAAGGCAAAGGAAACATGACAACCTATTGGTTAATCAATCGCTCATAAATACTCCGATTAATTACTGATAATTGTTCATTGATAATTGTTCATTGAAAAGATGCACCGATTGTTAAAACGTCAGCTTAAGCGATATCTCGGCATTGTCAATTCCGAAGATATTCCCCTCGATTTAAAAAAATTTATCGCCGCGATCGACAATGCTTACGAACAATCCGATGCCGATCGTCTCATGCTCGAACGCAGCATGGAGTTGAGTTCTCAAGAACTCCTCGAAGTCAATACGCAAATGCGGGCAGCCATTCCCGATCTCTTTTTACGCCTCGATCGCGATGGCACGATTTTAGACTATAAACCCGGTCATACGAATGAAGATGTTTACGTCCCTCTCATCGAACCCATTGGCAAATACTTACAAGATTTTCTTCCGGAAAAAGTCGCGCGGCAATTCGAGCAAGCCCTCGAGGGGGTTCACAAAAATCGACCCATCTTTAGTCTCGAACATTCTTTAACGATCGAAGGGAAAAAATATTACTATGAAGTCCGATTGTTGCGCCTGACCAATAACCAAGCGATCGCGATCGTCCGCAATATTACCAGACGCAAACAAGCCGAACAAGTCCTCAAAGAAGCAAAAGAGCAAGCCGATGCTGCTAACATCGCCAAAAGTCAATTTTTAGCCAAAATGAGTCACGAACTCCGCACCCCTCTCAATGCGATTCTCGGTTTCAGTCAACTGATGACAAGAGATGCTGCTTTGAGTATCGAACAAACAGAACATCTCAATATTATTAACCATAGTGGCGAACATTTACTCGCTCTCATCAATGATATTTTAGATTTATCAAAAATTGAAGCTGGGCGCACGGTATTAGTCGAAAATGTTTTCGATTTAATCGAACTGCTCAATAGTATTTCTGCCATGTTGCAAATGAAAGCCGCGACAAAGGGATTGCAGTTGGTTTTTAATCTCGATCCCGACTTACCGCGATCGGTGAAAGCCGATGAAGGAAAATTGCGTCAAGTTCTAATTAATTTACTCGGAAATGCAATTAAATTTACCGAACAAGGTGGCGTTACCCTAAGAGTAAGACCGTCTCCTTATTCAACCCTTGGCGACGAGTTATTTGTTAGCGATCGGCAAATAACCGATAACCAACAAGGTAACCCACCCCCCAACCCCCTCCCAAGAGGAGGAGTAAGCAACAATCAACGATCGACAATAAATTTAACTTTTGAAATTGGCGATACGGGGAGAGGGATTCCACCCGAAGAAATTCACGATCTATTCCAACCTTTCGTACAAAGCAAAATGAATCGCAAATTTCAAGAAGGGACGGGATTGGGATTGCCGATTAGCAAGCAATTTATTGAATTAATGAAGGGAGAGATTTCCGTTCGCAGCGTTCTTGAAGAAGGAACGACTTTTATTATTAATCTTCCCGTCCAACTCGCAGCCGAAGAACATCTACCGCAAACCATTGAAACCAAACGCGCGATCGCTTTGGCAGCCAATCAGCCACTTTATCGGTTACTGGTGGTTGAAGATCGACCGGAAAATAGTAAACTCCTCTCTAAACTGCTCGTATCTGTCGGCTTTGAAGTTCGCATCGCTGAAAATGGCAAAGAAGGTGTAGAAGTTTGGGAAGAATGGCAGCCTCATTTTATTTGGATGGATATGGAAATGCCTGTTATGAATGGTTATGACGCAACCCGATTAATTCGTAAAAAAGAGAAAGAAATATATGGGGATTTGGTTGAGGAAAAATCAATTCCCATTGTTGCAATTACAGCCAGTGCCTTTGAAGAAGATCGAGATATTGTGATTGCAGCAGGATGTAATGATTTTGTTCGCAAACCATTTAAAGAAGCGATTGTTTTTGATAAAATGGCTCAATATATGGGTGTTCGTTACATTTATGAGGCCTCTAGCAGTGAAGAAAAATCTCTAGAATATGGTTCTAGCGATCGCGCCGAACCCGACCCAAAAAATATCCAAAAAGAATTGCAAGAATTACCCATAGAATGGGTGCATAAACTCTACCAAGCCGCTCTAGAAGCCGATGCGGAAATTGTCAAAATTTTGCTCGAAGAAATTAAAGATTCTCAATTACAGATCGTGCAAACTTTCAGCGATTGGATCGAAAATTTTCAGTTTGAAAATATCATCGCGCTTGTAGAATCCACGAATCAGGATCGCTTGCCCTTAGTCCGCGAATTATAAGGAGATCGTGTCATGAAAATCGAACAAACGCGCTGGGATGAAGAAATGGGATGGGAACCCAATCCCCTCGTTCCCTCTCAATGGGGAGAAAATGTCCAATTGGTTCTTATTTTTGGCGATCGCCGACTCCTCGCCAAACCAGAACTCCTCGACACCATTAAAACAGCCTATCCCAACGCTCATTTACTCGGCTGTTCCACTGCCGGAGAAATTTACGATATAGAAGTTTCCGATAATGCCTTAGCCATCACGGCCATTGAATTCGAACGCAGTCAAATCAAAAGCACTTGCGCGATCGTGGGGGAAACGGGCAGTAGTTTTGAAGTCGGACAAAAACTGGCGCGATCGCTTGCCCCCGAAGGCTTGGTTCATGTCTTTGTCTTATCCGAAGGCATTAAAATTAACGGCAGCGATCTGGTGAAAGGCATCACGCAAAACCTGCCCGAAGGCGTTACTGTCACCGGAGGATTATCGGGAGATGGCGCGGACTTCCAAGAAACATCGGTACTCTGGGACGATCGCCCCCAAGCCGATGCTGTCGTCGCTTTAGGATTGTACGGCGGGCATCTCAAGGTGGGATATGGGTCTTGGGGAGGTTGGGATCCCTTCGGCCCGGAACGAGTGGTGACGCATTCTGAGGGCAACGTTCTCTATAAATTAGATGGCAAGTTGGCATTGGGACTCTACAAGCAATATTTAGGGGAATTTGCCAAGGAACTCCCCGCCAGTGGTTTGTTGTTCCCCTTGAGTTTGCGCATTGAATCGGAAGATACTCCCGTCGTGCGGACGATTCTCAGCGTAGACGAGGCCGAACAAACCATGACCTTTGCCGGAGATATTCCCGAAGGCGGCACGGTACGTTTGATGAAAGCCAACTTCGATCGCTTGGTGGACGGGGCGATCGAGGCCGCAGAGAAAAGTTACGCCGCCAATGGTTCAACCGAGCCAGAACTGGCAATTTTAATCAGTTGCGTGGGGCGCAAATTGGTTCTCAAACAACGCATTGAAGAAGAAGTGGAAGGCGTTCGAGAAGTCTTGGGAGAGAATGCCGTTTTAACGGGCTTTTATTCCTACGGGGAAATTAGTCCTTTTGAAGAAGGCGTGCGCTGCGAACTCCACAATCAAACCATGACGATTACAACGCTACGAGAAGAGTAGAGGAGCAGGGGAAGCAGGGGAAGTGAGGGGAGTTAGAAAATTACTTTCTCCTGATGCTCCCCATGCCCCGACGCTCCCCATGCTCCCCCGCCTTGACGCTCCCCATCAAAATTTCAGAATGTGTGTGACAAAAATCATATTGCAACTTGTGTCAAGTCATGTTTACAAAATGCAATAAACATTAGAGTGGAACTATAGAACACGTAGAGGGAGAATTACCATGAAAACTCTGCAAGGATACGCCCTCAACTCGTCTTCACTCATCGGCAAAACTGCCCTAGTTACTGGAGCATCTCGAGGTATCGGCAAAGCGATCGCCCTTGAATTTGCTCGTCAAGGAATCGGACGCTTGCTTCTCGTCGCCCGCAACCGCGATCGCCTCAATACCGTTGCCGCAGAAATCCAAGAAATTGCCCCAGAAGTCGAAGCAATCGTCATTCCCGTCAATTTGACCGATACCTCTGAAGTCAGCATTGCAATGGCGAAAGCCTGGCGAGACTTCGGACCGATTCAGGTACTGGTCAATAATGCCGGAGTCGCCCATCAAACCTCTTTTTTGAGTTCTCAGCCCCACCAAGCCGAGAAAGAACTACACGTCAATTTGTTGGGAATGTATACAGTAACACGCCTCATTGCCCGACGCATGGCGGCCAAACGAGAAGGCACAATCGTTAACGTGTCCAGCTTGATGGGAAAAATCGCGGCTCCTACCTTTGCAACCTATTCCGCGACCAAATTTGCGATCGTTGGCTTTACGCAAGCATTGCGATCGGAACTGGCCCCGAAAAACGTGCGGGTGGTTTCTCTGTTACCCTCTCTCACCAATACGGATATGGTGCGAAATACCGAGTTTTTCAAATGGGTTGCCCCAACAACCCCCGAACGGGTGGCCGAGGCTTTAGTTGCCGGGTTAAACCGAGGCGAAAATGAGATTTTTGTGGACTGGCAAAGCAAACTCTCGGCGATCGCGAGTGGTACTGTCCCTTGGTTGATGGAAAAAGTGGTTTCTCTGGCCGCACCGCGATCGGAGTCGCAACCCAGTACCAAACCCGCTTACAGCTTGGGTTCTGCTTGACTGGCGAAAGACCCCTATCTCTCCCGTTAACCAAACCGAGATAGGGCGAATTTGGGGGCGGGTGCAATTTTGACCGATGGCTCGAGCCAAGATTCAGAGGCAAATTTTCTCACCCGCCTTCCTATCCTTGCAAAAGGAAGATAATTGCTCATTGAGAATTGTAATGATATTCTGAAGAAGATTCACGACGATCGCCCATGGGAGCGCAGGTTAAATGCAAGTTAATGATTTAGGATTTGTGGCAACGATTCTGTTTGTGTTAGTGCCTTCTGTCTTTCTGTTGATTCTGTACATTCAAACGGCAAGTCAAAACAGCAGTAACTCATAAGTCTTCATCCACAAATTTTTACCTAAAATTTTGTTTGACTCAATTTTAAAAAACTCCTTTCAAAATAAAGGATTCAAAACAAAGGATGAAAGTGGGATCGATCCCACGTTCATCCTTTATTTAATGGAAAATCAAGAATTATTCAATCTTCAGCACTTCGTGCTAAAAGCACCGGACAATTGGCATTAACCCGCACGTAATCCGAGAGAGACGATCCTAAAAGACGATCGAGATCGGGGAGGGCTTTGGCAATCGAAGGACGGCGATCGGGAGACCCTAAAATTAATAAATCGGCACTGCATTCATCAACAAGCTGACAAATCGCCCGTCCCGGTTTTCCCCCCGTTACAATACAGCGATAAGGAATCCCCATGCGCTTAACGAGAGGAAGTGCGGCAGAAATCACGGGATTTTCTTCGGTTTCGGCTTTGGAAAGCGGCAGTAATTTAGGGTCTAAATCTGGGTTAACGCGGGTGAGGATTAATTCTACCTTGTCAGCACCACGAAGTAAAAAGAGAGCAAGCTCTAAACTCAACTTAGAGGCGGGGGATTTATCAAGGGCAACCATCACCCGCTTGATTTTTTTGATGTAGATATCATCCCGTACTAGGAGCATGGGACGAGCGGCCAATTGAAAGACGTATTGACTGACAGAGTTTGCCAAAATCGATGTGAGGCGCTTGAGACCCCGAGATCCCATAATAATGAGGTCGGCATCAATTTCTTCAGCAACTTGGCAAACCGTATCTTTCGGTTCTCCTTGACGTTTCAAGGTGGTGACGGGATCGCGATCGGTTTTTAGGGCTTCTACAGCTTTGGCGAGAATGTCATCCCCTTCTGCCATTTTGCTTTCCATTGCTTCTTGGGCAATTTGCGGGGGAACGACGTGCAGAACTGTGGTTAGGGCTTCTTTAATTGATGGTAAGTCCCGCAAGGACATTAGCATTTCTTTCGGATTTCCCGTACCGGATTCTGCCAATAATATTTTTTTAATCATGTTGAGTAACCTCCCAATCCCATTGCTCTAAATTGATTTCTAATTTTGCTCTGCGTGCAGGCTCTTCTTTTTAGAATACGCCGATTCTTGCACGGGAAATTTAACGAAATGTTTATTTCAGTCACCAGCTTATTCAGTTACCACTGGATGCAGAGGGGAGGGGAGACCTCCTCCCCAAAACTTCGGATATTCAGAGAACGTTAATGACAATTCGAAACTGATGGTTCATCAGGTCATCTTCCTAAATTTTCTCTGACGAGTGTGAAACAACCCTGCCCAGACTTGGGGGGCGAAATTTCGTGACACTGCGTCAGTCCTGCGATTTCTAATGTCGGGCAACGCCGTCCTCGCGTGCTGCTTTTTGTACGGCTGCCGAAACGGCTGGAGCGACCCGCTCGTCAAATACCGAGGGGATGATATGTTCCCGAGTTAACTCCTCAGCCGATACCAGAGACGCGATCGCGCCCGCCGCTTCCAGATACATTTTCGAGGTTAAGGCCTTGGCGCGACAGTCCAACGCCCCGCGAAAGACCCCCGGAAAGGCCAGCACATTATTAATCTGGTTGGGATAATCGCTGCGTCCCGTGGCAATCACCGCCGCGTCATTTTGAATTAACTCCGGTTGGATTTCCGGGATGGGATTGGCCATCGCAAAAACGATCGCATCTTTCGCCATCGTCCGCACCATTTCCGGCGTAAGCACCCCCGGGACGCTCACCCCCACGAACACATCCGCATCTTTCACCGCATCGGCGAGAGTTCCCCCACTATCCACGGCAAACTCTTGTTTTTGCGGCGTGAGTTTCTCTCGTTGGGTGGAAATAATCCCCTTCGAGTCGCACATGACGAAATTTTTCGCCCCCGCCAAGCGCAAGAGACGGGCGACAGCAACCCCCGCAGCCCCAGCCCCATTAAAGGCCAGTTTTATCTGTTCTATGGGCTTGTGTACCAGTTTGAGGGCATTATACAGCGCCGCTAAAGTCACGATCGCCGTACCGTGTTGGTCGTCGTGGAACACGGGAATTTCCATCTCTTCCCGCAACCGCTTTTCAATTTCAAAACAACGGGGCGCGCTAATATCTTCTAAGTTCACGCCGCCAAAAACCGGAGAAATATTCTTCACCGTCTCGATAATTTTCTCCGTATCTTGGGTTGCCAAACAAATCGGAAAAGCATCGAGACCGGCAAATTCTTTAAATAACATCGCTTTCCCTTCCATCACGGGAAGCGCCGCCTCCGGCCCCAAATTGCCCAACCCCAAAACCGCACTCCCATCAGAAACGATCGCCACCATATTGCTTTTTACCGTTAGGGAGAAAACCTGCTCGGGATCTTCCGCGATCGCCTTGGAAATGCGACCGACCCCCGGCGTATAAGCCATGGCCAAATCCGATTGTGCCTTTAAACCGATGCGAGCGATCGTGTGAATTTTCCCCCCGCGATGCAGGTCGAACGTGCGATCGGAAACCGTTACGATGGTGGCATCCGGCAGATCCGCGATCGCTTTGGTAATGTTTTCCGCGTGTTCCTCGCTCGAGGCATCTACCACAAATTCTCGCAAAGACAGCTTGCGGGTTTGTTCCACCAAATTGATTTGCCCGAGATTGCCACCACTGAGGGCGATCGCTCGGGTCACATCCGCCAATTTTCCCGGCTGGTTGGGAATTTCGATGCGAATGGTCAGACTGAAACTGGGATTGGGGGTTAACTGGGTCATGACCTAATTTTTTCGTCAGAATGAAATCAAATTTTACCTCGCAATTTTGGTCTCTCGCGATCGCCAACTAACAGAATCTTCGATTACGTTAGGGGAGAAAGTCAGGATTCCGTTAAAATACCCTTGAGAATTTCTGGTCTGGAACTCAGCAGCCCCCTGTCCCATTCATAAGGATGCCATTCATGTTCAATCGCTCGCCCGTCACAACCCTCGCTACTGTTGCGCTCCTGTCTTTAATGGCGGGATGCGATACATTGAGCGCTCTCAATCCCTTTGGGGGCGGTTCTCCCGAGCCGCCGCCACCCGCCCCCGCCGCCGCACCTCCCGCCGCACCTCCGGGCCAGGCTCCAGCGAATGCCCCCGCAGGTCAAGCTCCCGCAGGTCAAGCCCCAGCGAATGCCCCGGCGGGTCAAGCTCCGGCTGCCGCTCCTCCTCCCAATGTTCCCCCTTCTCAAACGCCCTTCCGCGATGCCGTTAATAGCGCCATGTCCGCAGCGAATGCCGTTCAAACCGCCCAAACTCAAGCAGAATGGCAAAATGTCGTGACGCTTTGGCAAACGGCGATCGCCCTGATGCAGCAAGTCCCCGAAGGCGATCCCAATCGTGCCGTCGCGCAACAAAAGGTCACGGAATATACGGGCTATCTTCAATATGCCCAAACCAATGCCGCCCAAACGCAGTAGCTCTGCGGACGAAAACAAGAGCGGGATCGTTGCCCGCGATCGCCAGTTTTGGGGATTTTGAGAGGATCGAGACTCTTTCCCCAATATTTTTTTCGCGAATCTTGTTAATCGGGTAAATTGTTTGTTATACTCAAAAAGGCGACGCGGGATAGAGCAGCCTGGTAGCTCGTCGGGCTCATAACCCGAAGGTCGGTGGTTCAAATCCGCCTCCCGCCATTTAGTCCGATTTGATTGTAGGGGCGTTACATACAACATCCCTACATATTTTTTTGGGTTATCTTTTGGGGTATATTTTTGTGCTGTAATTTTGAATGTAAGCGTCAGACTCGATAAAGCCATCCTCGCAACCAATAATAAATCGTTGCCAGATATTCATCAACAATATCAGTCGTCATTGCTAATGCCTTAACAGAAGGCAGTAGATCCCCTACAGTGATGCGTTTTTTGGGGGTAGAATCTTTTTGGAATGTATAGAAATCCGTGGGTGTTGGAATAACACGCATTTTCACCTTTTGAAATGTCTGTATTGCCCGACGCATCCTGATGCCTGAAGCAATCAGGAAAATCGGTTGATTTAAGAGTCCTTGTTCTCCTAAAATTCTCTCGACTTCTACGGCATTCATGCGCAAATTCAATCCTCGTGTTTCTTCGATAATTTGACCGGCCGGAACGCCAAAACGTCGTAATGCCCCGGCAATATCTCGCGCTTCGCTTACTTGTTCTGGTGTACCTGATAAATAGTTTCTCGGACTCGCACAAACAATAATTCTGGGGAAATTTCCTAAACTTCTTTGTCGATAGTAGAGTTCTGCTGCGTAGAGAATGCGACTGCCGATACGACTAAATTGTAATTGGGTTCGATAGGGAATATAGGGGTCTGTCGTATCTTTTCCCAGTAACACGATCGCGCCGACTCGCTGTTGTGCGGGAGACTCCACGGCCAAACAATTCTCGACGCAAATATCTCGCAGGTCATTTTGGGTTTCGATGGTATAGTTTTCGACGGCATAGGCAACTTCATAGGAAAAAAGAGGATTGCTGGAAACAAAAAGGACGATCAGACCGATGGTAAAAAAGACATTGCCGGGTTTTTGAATTGCATCGCCTTTCTTAAAATCAATTTTATTGACCGCCAATAAAAAGAACAGGAGGGAAAAGCCAAGAGGTTTTAAAGGAAAAGAAACAAGCTCCCACAATTCTGAAACCGGGGAAAAGCTCGGTCTAAAATAAGAAATGACAACAATTGCAACTAAAAATGAACCCCCAAGAATCGTTAATGCTTGTCTGGGAATGATTTTTACAATCAGTAAATAAAAGCATATTAAAATTAAAATCGAAAGTAAAATAATGGAAAGAACTTCGATCATTTTGAGTCGCAAAAATCATCATAAGGGACAAGATTGAAAGCAGTTCCAATCTCAATCCCAGTTTATCGCGCAATTCGCGTCTCTAAGGAAGGGGTTACGACTTGCGAATTGCTTTCAGTTTGGCCTCGATCGCCTCGATGACGGTTTCCAGTACAAAGACCCGAGCGTAATATTTATCATCTCCCGGTACGATCGTCCACGGTGCGGCAGGGGTTGAGGTGCGAGCGATCGCGTGATTGACAGCGACTTCATACAAATTCCATTTTTCCCGATTGCGCCAATCTTCCTCCGTGAGCTTGTAGGCTTTAAAAGGGTTCTCCTTGCGGTCTTCAAAACGCCGCAATTGTTCCTCGCGAGAGAGATGCAGCCAAAATTTAACCACCACGCACCCATCGCTCGCTAATTGGGATTCAAATTCGTTAATCTCGCGATAGGCTCGTCGCCATTCCCCTTCCGTGGCAAATCCTTCGACTCGCTCCACCAATACCCGACCGTACCAACTGCGATCGAAGATGCCAAACTTTCCGACTTCGGGTAACCTGCGCCAAAACCTCCAAAGGTAGTGATATTGTTTCTCTTCATGGGTTGGAGCCGCATAAGCGTTGACTTTATAGCTCCGGGGATCCAAACTATCGGTCAAACGCTTGATTGCTCCGCCTTTTCCTGCCGCGTCCCAACCTTCAAAGACCAACACGACGGGTATTTTCTCTTGGTGAATTTTGAGTTGTAACTTTTGTAATTCAATCTGAGCCTTGCGCAAGCGTTTTTTGTAGGCATTTCGATCTAAATTCAGACTTAAATCGACTTTCTCTAAATAATCCGGTTCGGTTGGCAGGAGTTTTTCTTGGGGGGAAGCCACAATTTCCGATCGCGGAATTGCCGTGCGATCTAAGGCTTCTCTCAACACGGCGACCAATTGCGACAATACCTTAATTCTCGCCCAATACTTGCAATTGGCCTCTACCAAAATCCACGGCGCAACCCCCGTGCTGGTATGGAGCAGCATTTCCTCTGAGAGGGCGCGATATTCCTTGTAGCACTCTTCTTGGTGCCAATCTTCCGGACGCACCCGCCACGCCGTTAAATCGTCCTGAGAAGCCTTTTTCAGGCGCTTTTTTAACTCCTTGCGTCCGATATGCAGGAAAAATTTCGCGATCGCCACTCCATCATCGTTCAATTGTCGCTCGAAAGCGTTAATCGTCGCCGTCGCTTGCGAGACTTTTGTTTTGTCAATGCGATCGAAGAGGCGGTCTTCAAGTAAGTGAATATACCAGCTATGATAAAAAATCCCAATACTTCCGTGAGAGGGGAGGTTTTGCCAAAATCGCCATAAAAAAGGATATTGCTGCTCTGCGGGGGTTGGGGGTAAAGTGGGATAGACTGAAAATCCTCGCGGATCCATATGGTCAACCATCTGTTTTAATAACTTCCCTTTGCCTGCTGCCGCCCAACCTTCCAACACCACGACAAACGTTAATTTCTTCTCCCAACAGGCTTGTTGCAGCGATCGCAACTGGCGCATTAATTCCTCAATTTGCGTTTCATAGGTTGCTTTATCGAGAGACCGATCTAAGTCTAAAGTATTTAACATCACTCATTTATTTGCAGATTAACCTTTGATTATACCCGAGTTATTTTTTCAATCCTTCGATACTCAGAAAATTAAGAAAAAATTCACAAACAAAACACTTAAGTTAAAAGAATATTTATTGATAGATTTAAAGGAACAATTACTCGATCGAGAGTAACGCTTCAGAATTAACCTTTTCGGAATTAATCTTTTCGCGGAGTAATATAAAAAAGCAAATAGAACTCATTATTGATTTCCCTTTGAGATCGCGATCGCAAACGCCCCATGCCGAAAGCGCTAAAGTAGGTTTGGCTCTGGTGTTGGGAATGCGATCGAAAAATGCAAAATAAGCGCTTAAATTCACTATTTCGTAAAGTTCCCATTCGGATCGTTTTAATCGTGCCGTTTGTCGTGCAACTGGTGGGGACGGTCGGTTTGGTGGGCTATTTATCTTATCAAAGCGGTCGAGAAACAGTAGAAAAATTGTCAGATCGCTTGATGGTGGAAGTGGCACAACGGGTAAATTTATACGTTCGACAGCATTTTCAGACCGCGATCCAAATCAACCAGATGAATGTTGAGGCCGTTCGTCGAGGCGTTCTGAATTTAAAAGATTTAAGTGCAGTTGAACGATTACTCTGGTTGCGCCTGCAACAATTTGATACTGTAACCAGCATTCTTTTGGGGCTGCCGGATGATACTTTTCGAGTGACTCATCGGAGCTTGGTGAAACCGGGACAACTTGAAGGTTCTTTTTCCGATCCCGAACGTCCGGAACGGTTGATCGTGAACTTTTTAAACGATCGCGGCCAATATGCCGAACTCCTGACAATCTACGATCCCTTTCCCGTTCGAGAACGACCTTGGTATCGCGGGGCAGTCCGCGATCGCGCTCCGGGTTGGACAAAACCGTTTCAAGTGGGAAAAGCTCCCTTGCTGGCAATTAGCACCTACACGCCCTTTTTCGACGAGGGCGATCGCTTACAAGGGGTTTTTGCCGTCAATCTGGGTCTGACGCAAATCCAAGATTTTTTACACTCCTTGCAAATTTGCGAAGGTTGCCGCGTCGTTCTCGTAGAGGAAGCGGGTTGGGTGCTGGCTAGTTCGGCAGACGAAATGCCTTTTCTGACTCCCGAACTGGTGGATTCGCAAGATAAGACAAAAGGATATCAAAATACCTTTGAACGATTGCGACTGACAGATAGCACAGATCCGGCGATCGCCGCCGCCGCGAGGTATTGGCAAACTTTAAACCCCAAGCAAAATACTGCCACGCGATTGCAATTCCGTCTTGCCCGAGAAAAATATTGGCTGCAACTGACCTCTTTAGAATTCTCAAACTCCGAAATCGCCCACCCCAACTGGACGATCGCCATTATCGTCCCGCAATCGGAATTTATGGCTGACATTACGGCCAATACAAGGCGAACTTTTTTGTTATGTGGTTTGGCGGCGATCTCGTCCATTAGTTTAGGCGTTCTGACTATTGCTTGGGTGAGTCAACCCCTTTTACGCTTGAAACAATCCTCTGACGCGATCGCATCTGGCAATTTGGCAACCGAGATCGTCCCCGAGGGGATCGGTGGCATTTACGAACTCAGCCACGCGTTCCGCCTCATGCAGCAGCAACTGCAAGATTCCTTCGGCGCTCTCCGGGACAATCAACAGCAAATGCAAGCAATTATGGAAAGCATTCCCGTGGGGATTGGCTTATTCGAACCCCAAGGGGGATTGTTATTGATGAACCGATGGGGACGCAAACTCGAAGGCGATCGCCCCATCGATCGAGCGCGCCCCATGTATCGCGGGGGAACGAATACCCTCTACCCCCCGGAGCAATTGCCCATCCTGCGGGCATTACAGGGGGAAACGGTGGTGACTGACGAGATTGAAATTGACGTGGGGGGCGATCGCATTCCTTTGGAAGTTTATGCGGCTCCGATTCGCGATCGCCAAGGCAAGATTATCTATGCAATCAATGTCTTCCAAGATATCCGCGATCGCAAGCGGATGGAAACGCTATTAAAAGACTACAATCGGGAACTTGAAGCCGCCGTGACGCAAAAAACCGGGGAATTGCGTACTGCTAAAGACGAAGCCGAAGCCGCTAATCGTGCCAAGAGTGCTTTTTTAGCCAATATGAGTCACGAACTTCGCACCCCCCTCAATGCCATTTTGGGCTATCCTCAATTGTTACTCGAGAGTTCCGCTCTCTTACCTCGCGATCGCAAGTATATTGCCACTATTGCCAAAAGCGGCGAATATTTGCTGAATTTAATTAATCAAATTTTGGATCTTTCCAAGATTGAAGCTGGGCGCATGACCCTCAATCCGGGTAAATTTGAACTGAAAACAATCTTAGAGGATATTAAGGTTATCCTACAAGCCAAAGCCGAAGCCAAGGCGCTCTCGTTTCAAATTGATACTACTCCGAATCTGCCTAACTTTGTCTATACCGATGGGGTAAAGTTACAACAGGTTTTAGTGAATTTGCTGAGCAATGCCGTTAAATTTACGCCTTCGGGGTCGGTGACGTTGCGAGTACAGCCCGGTTCGACCCCTGAACGACTGCATTTTGCCATTATCGATACGGGGGTCGGCATTGCTTCCGAAGAGCTAGATTATTTATTTGAGGCCTTCATGCAAACCCAAAGCGGCCGCCAAAGTCAAGAAGGAACGGGATTGGGTTTGACGATCTGCGATCGCTTTGTCAAGTTGATGGGGGGAAATTTGGAGGTCGAAAGCACTCCGGGAAAAGGCACGACATTCCAGTTTGAAATTGATGCTTATCTCGATCTCCCGACTCCCGAGCCAGAAGCACAACCCCGCTTCCGAGGCACGATCCTCGCTTCGGATCGTCCTCCCTATAAACTGCTTGTGGTAGACGACAATGCGGAAAATCGGGAGGTTTTAACGGTTTTGCTCTCGGATTCAGGTTTTGAGGTGCGAGAGGCGACTAATGGGAAAGAAGCGATCGCGCAATGGCAGGATTGGCAGCCGGATTTGATTTTTATGGACATTCGGATGCCGGAGTTGGCGGGGGATGCTGCGATTCGCCAGATCAAGGAAATCGATCCCGGTACGAAAACGGCGATCGTTGCGGTTACGGCGAATGCGTTTGCGGAGGAACAGGCTCGTATTTTGGCGACGGGTTGTGATGGTTTCATTCGCAAACCTTTCAAAATGGAGGAAATTTTAGCCGAAATTGTCAAGCATTTAGATGTGCGTTTTGTTTGCGACAATGCTCCTCCTGCGATGCCTGTGTCGGAGAATGCGGTTACTTTGACTGCCGATACTCTCGCTGCGCTTCCTTCTGAATGGTTACATCAGTTGCGGGAAGCGGTAGAAGCGGCAGATGATAAGGATATCGCGCGTCTTCTTGCTGAGCTTCCTGTTTCTGAAAGGGCGATCGCTGATGCGATCGATAATTGGGTGGCGGAATTTCGCTTCGATCTCGTTCTCGATCTTCTCGATGAGATCGTTTAGACAGTCAGAAAGATGTCTTGTTATTGTGAAGCTATCTAGACCGCTTCAAACCAGTTCCTATATGTTGGATTTCTAGAGTACCGAAAGTTAGTGTAATCATTAAAACCTTCCTAAAACCCGAAGTTTTTGGGGGGGCGGTCTCCCCCCCAGTCCCCCCCCACTGTGGGCGCAAGCGCCGCCCCCAGACCCCCCGCGCACCCTTCGGCTCCTCAGTAGGTTAAATTTTTGATAGTTGGTAAATCTGTGTTCTAGGAAGTCAGAAAGACTTCGGAATCCAAGCCACTGCCGCTCAGTTAGAAACGTTTCCATACGTTGGACTTCTAGGAAGTCGGAAAGCAGTTCTATCCAAATAACCAACAAGCGCTAGCTGAAGGGTTTCCATACGTTGGACTTCTAGGAAGTCAGAAAGAGTCGCCAAATGAAACCCTTACTATGACTGGATTCTAGCACCTCATTTCCGGGAGGGTCAAGAGTTTCGCGATAATTGAGACATAATCGCACAAGGAAAGCGATCGCATTCTCTGCCATCACGCGATCGCCTCTTTCTTACAACCGAGAAATCTCTTCTATTTGCGGACTTGTTCCGACCAAACCCGCGTCGGTAAACCCCAAATATAGATAAATCCCTCTGCTGCTTTATGATCGAATTGGTCGTCTGAGGTATACGTTGCCAAATCGGGAGAATAGATCGAATATTCGGATTGACGACCGACAATTCTGGCACTCCCTTTAAATAATTTAACCCGAACGATTCCCGTGACTCGTTCTTGGGTGTTCTGAATAAAAGCATCAAGGGCTTCTTTGAGAGGAGAATACCAGAGTCCTCGATAAATTAAATGACCATAAGTATCCTCAACGCCTCGCTTGTATTGAGTGACATCAGCAGTGAGGGTGAGACTTTCTAAATCTCGATGGGCATCAATGAGTAACAATAACGCCGGAGCCTCGTAAATTTCCCGGGATTTAATGCCCACGACGCGATTTTCAATCATATCAATGCGTCCGACCCCATGTTTCCCGGCGATCGCATTCAGTTGAGAAATGAGTTCTACAGGAGCGTAGGGCGTGCCGTTGACATGGGTGGGAATGCCGCGCGTAAAGCCAATTTCTACATATTCCGGCTCGTCGGGAGTCTCCGCGATCGCGCTGGTCATCGCAAAAACTTCCTCTAGGGGTTCCGTCATGGGATCTTCGAGGGGACCCGCTTCGATACTGCGACCGAGGAGATTGCGATCGATACTGTAGGGAGAAGATTTCTTCACGGGAGAAGGAATGCCGAATTTTTCCCCATAAGCGATGGTTTCCTCCCGACTCATGCCCCATTCCCGAGCCGGCGCGAGAACCTTAATCGAGGGATTGAGTGCCATAATCGAAACATCGAAGCGCACCTGATCGTTCCCTTTTCCCGTACAACCGTGAGCGACAGCATCGGCACCATATTTTTCAGCCGCTTCCACGAGCATTTTCGCAATCAGGGGACGGGCGAGGGCGGTAGATAGGGGATAGCGATTTTCGTAGAGGGTATTCGCTTGGATGGCAGAGAAAGCATAATCTCTCACAAAACTTTCCTGCCCATTTTCCACCAGAGAGACAGATGCCCCCGAGTCCAGAGCTTTTTGTTTAATCGGGGCGAGTTCTTCCCCCTGTCCCAAGTCCGCAGCAAGGGTGATGACTTCTTTTACGCCCCATTCTTCCTTGAGATAGGGGATGCACACGGAGGTATCGACACCGCCAGAATAGGCGAGAACGACTTTATTGGCGCGACCCATGATTGTTTTCCCAAAAACGACTAAGACGGTATTGTATCCTATTGTTTTCCCTTGCTTCGCTTCTTCGATCGCCGTTTGCTGACCGGAAAACGCCAAGAAAAGATATCCCAACGGGCGCGATCGCGTCGCTCTCGATACTGTGGTAAAAACTGCAATTAATGTTAAATATAGAAATTAGGGAAATTTTACTGCGTAGGATAAGAAATCCCCACCCTTCCGCGAGATGCCTATGCCAACGCGGGAGAAAATTCGCAAAAGTAAAACGGCGATCGCGCAACCCATTCTACCTCGATTAGGAGTGAACCCGTGAGTCCAAACACCCTCGTTCAAGAGCCTGCTACGACCCCCCAAGCCGACGCAATGGCATTTGATGCCGACCGCTTTAATGCCAGCGTCATGACCACCTACGGGCGCTTTCCCATTGCCTTAGATCGAGGTAAGGGCTGTCGCGTTTGGGATGTTGAAGGGAAGGAATATCTCGATTTCGTTGCCGGGATTGCGACTTGTACCCTCGGTCACGCCCATCCCGCCCTCGTGGAAGCAGTAACGCAACAAATTCAAAAATTACACCACGTTTCCAACCTATATTACATTCCCGAACAGGGAGAATTGGCGGAATGGATCGTGAATCGTTCTTGTGCCGATCGCGTTTTCTTCTGCAATTCCGGGGCAGAAGCCAATGAAGCCGCCATCAAACTGGCACGCAAGTACGCCCACAAAGTCCAAGAAATCCAATATCCTGTTATTTTAAGCGCCAATGCCAGCTTTCACGGACGCACCCTCGCAACCATCACGGCGACAGGTCAAGCGAAGTATCAGAAAGGGTTTGAGCCGTTGGTAGATGGGTTTGCCTACGTGCCGTTTAACGACGTAATCGCTTTAGAAGACGCGATCGGGGATATGGACGAGGGAAATCGCCGCGTGGGGGCGGTTTTGCTGGAACCTTTGCAGGGAGAGGGGGGCGTGCGTCCCGGAGATGCAGCCTATTTTCAAGAGGTACGCCGAGTTTGCGATGAAAATGGCTTGCTGTTGATTCTCGATGAAGTCCAAGTCGGCATGGGACGCACGGGAAAACTCTGGGGCTATGAAAATCTGGGGATCGAACCGGATATTTTCACCAGTGCGAAGGGTTTGGCGGGCGGTATTCCCATCGGTGCGATGATGTGTAAGAAGTCCTGCGACGTGTTCGAACCGGGAAATCACGCGAGTACCTTTGGCGGCAATCCTTTTGCTTGTGCGGCAGGTTTGGCGGTCGGGAAAACGCTACTCGATGAGGATCTCTTACAGAATGCGTCCCTTCGAGGAGAACAGTTGCGAGGGAAACTCACAGAAATATTGCAACGCTATCCCGATACCTTTACCGAGGTACGGGGTTGGGGCTTGATTAATGGCTTGGAAATTGCGGCAGAACGCGAAATTACGTCCATTGATATTATTAAAGTCACGACCGAGAAAGGCTTGCTGTTAGTCCCGGCGGGTCCGAAAGTCCTGCGTTTCGTGCCGCCCCTCATCGTCTCGGAAGCAGAGGTGAATGAAGCAATGGAGAAATTAGAAAGCGCGATCGCTTCTCTGATTGACCAGTAGAACGTTGCGATATAGCATTACGCGAGTACATTAGGACAAATTTGAACCACACCAGACGCAGAGAAGCGCAGAGAGGGGAAATATCCGAACCAACAAGTGTAATGTTGTGTCAAATCCGTTTAATGGGTATAACTAGCGGGCGAAATGCGATCGCATTTGTCAAGCTAGACTTTAAATACCTATGAACCAATTAGCAACCTGGATGTTGCACGGGGGGTTTGCGGGCGGTGCTGCGCCCACAATGGCAGTGCGACCCCGCGTCGGCGAAAGACGCAAGGGAACGCGCACTGTTGGGGGGACTGGGGGGGAGACCGCCCCCCCAAAACTTTGGGTTTTAGGAAGGTTTTAATAATTACCCTAACCTGTGTTTTTCAGCAATCTTTTACCAATGCCATTGATTTTCCAGTAACTGTTCCGCCTCCTCCCCCGACACCGGAGGAGAAAAATAAAAGCCCTGACCGTATTCGCAGTCAATCCCTTGTAAGACCGTTAACTGTTCTTTGGTTTCCGTCCCCTCAGCGATAGTGTCCATCTTCAAACTATGGGCAAGCGTAATAATGGTGCGAACGATCTCCAAACTGTCATTATCGTTTAACATTCGACTGACAAAAGAGCGATCGATCTTTAATGTATCGATGGGCAATTGATGCAAGCGTTGCAAACAAGAATACCCCGTCCCAAAATCATCGACCGAAAGTTTAATTTGCAAAGTCTTAATGCGATCGAGCAATCCAGAAGCTGCCTCCTGATGTTCCATCATCACGCGTTCCGTTACCTCCAAGCGCAAGCTACCTCGTACGAGGCGATTCCCCTTCGTCACCTGCCGCAAGCGATCCATAATCCCCAACTGAGACAGCAAAGACCCCGAAGCATTAACGCTCATCGTAATCGGCTTGTCCCACTGTTTTTGCCACTTTCCTACCTGCTTACAGGCTTCTCCCAAAACCCACCAATCGATGAATCCGATTAAGCCCGTTTCTTCTGCCACGGGAATAAATTCCTGGGGTGAAATCCACCCTTCTGAGGGATGCAACCAGCGCACCACTGCCTCAAATCCCGTCACTAATCCGGTTTCCATCGAAATAATTGGCTGATAAAACACCGAAAACTCTTCTCGCTTGAGTGCTAATCGCAAATCCGTTTCTAACTGAAAGCGTCCGACGGCTCGATCGTACATGGTCGGCTCGAAAATGGCATAATGAGCCTGTCCTTCATGTTTGGCGTGATTCATGGCCGTATCGGCGGCTTGCAATAACGTGTCTGCCTCTTGTTCGGCCAATTCCGGAGAATCTACGATCGCAATGCCGATGCTAACCGGAGAAAATAGCTCTTGTCCGTCTATCTCCAACGGTTGGGAAAGTTGTTGCTGAACGTATTCCGCGATCGCCGCCGCATCTAAGGAAGTATGAATATTATCGAGAATCGTCGCCAGTGCCTTATCCCCCACCCGCGCGACGGGTTCGACCAAATTCAAACAGGACTCGAGACGCTCTTTCGTCGCCAGCATCAACCGATCTGCCAAACGGTGACCGAGGCTGTATTTGACCGTGCTAAATCGCTCCAATTGCAAAAACAACACTGTAAAAAAGCCTTTATTCCCCGCTCGGGTTTGAGAAAGTTGTGTCGTTAAACGTTCGATAAACCAAGTTTTATTGGGAAGTTCGGTACGAGTATCGTAGTAGGCATATTTTTGTAATTGCTCCTCCATTTGCTTGCGTTTCGTGATATTCTGCGTCACGCTCATCCCGCTTGCAACTTCTCCCTTTTCGTTAAAAACGGGCAAAATATAAGTCAAATAAATATTATCTGCTAAGGGGAGTTCTGCCGTAACGGGCATTCCCGTTAAAGCCTCTCGGTATAAAGGTTCGAGCAATTCATAGGTTTCATCTGGCATCACTTCCCGCAACGTTTTGCCTTCGATTTGCTGCCGATTGTATCCCAAACGAGAAATTTCCATGCCTTCAGCGAGGGTGTAGCGCAAATCTTTATCGTAGAGAAAGACGGAACCATTCGGAAAATTACTGGCTAAAGTGCGATATTGTTCTTCTTTATGTTTGATATCTTCTAACGTTTGCTGGCGTTTGGTGACATCTTGCAGGAGGGCGAGTTTAACGGGTTTTTCGTCAAAGAGAAAAGGAAAAACTTCGATTTCCACCTCCATAATTGCACCATCTTTGCGATAGTGCTTCCAAATTCCGGGTAGGCTTTCGTTTAACGTGAAGGGTGCAATGGGGATATCTTCAGGAGAGCGAATATCTTGGAGAGTCATTTGTAAAAACTCTTCCCGAGAATAACCATAGGCAGCGATCGCGGCATTGTTGACGGCCAAAAATGCGAGGGTCTTGTCATCGTACACCCACATGGGTTGGGGGTTTTTTTCAAAGAGGGTCTGATAACGCCACACAAGGTCTTCGAGGGGGGCACGTTTTCGTTCCGCGTCTCTGGTGTAAAGTTGCAGAACTTTAGATAACAAAATGCTGGTAATCAGGACGTACAAAATGCTCGTACCGAGTTGCAAGGCTTCAAACGCCTCGGGGGTTTTGGCCAGTGCTAACAGGATATTATCCGACCAGAATACCCAAAGACTGCTAAAGAGGGCATAGAAACCGACAATATTGCGGGTCAGCCTAGCATTACCAACAGATTCGTTTTTCATAGCTTGTCTCCGAGTATCGATGATACTCGGTTCACCCTTTCAAATAAACTGTTCAACCGCACAATCGGGAAAGCTCTCCCTCTGGCTAATTCGACTATTATATAGTAGAAGTTATTTCGGGCTTTTAAAAACTTGCGAGGGCGATCGCAGGCGTACAAAAAATAGAGGCGTTCTCTTTGAACGCCTCTACTCGGTAACGATACTAAATATCCAAATCCGTGAGATTTAATTTGGGCCCGTAAGTTTCGATGAACTGACGGCGAGGTGCTACCCGATCGCCCATTAAAACGGTGAAAATGCGATCGGCTTCGGCAGCATCTTCAATTTCTACTTTCTTCAACATTCGGGTTTCCGGGTTCATGGTGGTATCCCAAAGCTGTTGGGGCATCATTTCTCCCAATCCCTTAAATCGCTGGATCGTATAGTTGGCATTGGCGGGGAATTGGGCGATCGCATTGTTCAATTCGCGATCGCTGTACAGATATTGATGATTGCGTCCCCGTTCCAATTTATATAGGGGAGGACAGGCAATATAAACATAACCTTGGTCGATGAGATCCCGTTGGTAGCGGAAGAAGAACGTCAAAAGCAGGGTGCGTATGTGAGCACCATCTACGTCCGCGTCAGTCATAATTATCACATAATGATAACGTAATTGTGATACATCAAAATCTTCTCCTTTGATTCCAAGTCCCAATGCAGTAATTAAGGATTGGATTTCTGTATTTTTATAGATTTTTGCATCGTCTGTTTTTTCGATGTTGAGGATTTTACCCCGCAATGGAAGGATTGCTTGAGTCCGGCGATCGCGCCCTTGTTTCGCGCTATTGTGAACAAATATGCCGCTCGCTAGAGCAAAATTATGGCTGTGGGGAACTTCAATATCGTAGACATCACGTTTTTCGCTTAACCGTTCAACGGATACGATGCGATGATTATAATTCAACACAGCTTCTTTTGCTTTTTCAGCATTCCCTTCAAAATAGCGATCGCAAAATGTGTCAAAACGAAGTAAAGATTTATCACGAGTTTTCTTGCGATGTGCTTGATATTCCTCTAGTATCAATTTGCCGTGTTCGATCTCAACTTGTTTGAGCGCTGCAATCGTTTTTCGGTAATAAGTTTGATTCAACGCAGCACGACGTTTTTGCCGAAAATCTGGAGTCCATTGTTCTTTAGTTTTTTGACCTCGCCAGTCCCGCAGTTCGCTATCTTTCCACTGTTCTTTAGCACGTACCGAATTAGCTTGACGTGCTTCAGGATGCTCTGCAAAATAATTGCGGATTCGTTCGGCTTGTGCAATTCGATTTTTTTCTTCACTCCAATATTCTTGTTGTGCGCGATATAGCTGTTCGTGATTTTGTTGGCGATAATCTTCATTACTCTTATAAAATTCTCGCCACTTGTTCGTCATATATATTTTATAGTTTTCATCTTCCCACTGTAGTTTAGCTTGTTGTGAGAGAATCTGTTGTGTTTTTGGCTGCTGCATTCGCTGACTCATTCGATCGCGAAATTCCCGAGTCTGATGAATTTGACGACACTTCTCAATCACATCTGGACGGTGTAATGTTTTTGCTAGATGCTCTTGATGCATTTTTAAATGTTCAATTGCCGATAAGCGCTGTAAGTTGGTTGGGTTATTATTGAGTTTATTAAAGTCAACATGATGGCAATGTTCCCCATCTTCTCGACGATACACATTATTCCAACGGTTATACCAATCAGAAACTAGATGCGTAAATAACCAAGAATCGCTCTTAGAATTCCACACCATTTCATAACCATCGATTGTGATTCCTGATTCGTTAATATCAGAAAATTTACGATAGAGTGGCATGAGAGAATCAGTAGGTGTTAACTCTACAGCAGGTTTATAAGTACGATCGCGCAACATAAAACGATGATCGGGCGTACAAATTATTTCTTCCCCATTATCGAGTGTAACCTTAACCAATTCGGCATTCTTCTTGGTAATTCGTGCATTGAGAATTCGTTCGATGCCAATTGTTCCATCGCGACGAATTGTATAGCAGAAATTTTGCTTTCCGGCGGATTCTTCTTCAACTAATTGTTGAAAACTGAGAGAACGACCATCGGCTAAAGCAACTTGAGTTTCACCCACAAAACAACCACCTGCACTATCCCCCTCAACAATATAGATCTCTGATTCTTCGGGATCGCGAGAACTGCAATCTGCCAATTTACCCGGCAAAGGTGACGATTCTAAAACCGATTTGCGGCGGACTAATTCCCGCGCCCGTCGTGCGGCTTCTGCGGCTTTAAAGGCTTGAATTGCTTTCTCAATAATGGAATCGGCAACTTGAGGATTGAACTCTAAATATTCGTTCAATACTTCCCCCACGGAAGAATCAACAATTCCCCGCACTTCCGTATTGCCTAATTTTGTTTTGGTTTGCCCTTCAAATTCCGGTTCTGGCACTTTGACCGAAATAACAGCCGTTAATCCTTCGCGCACGTTTTCCCCGCCTAAATTGGATTCATTTTCTTTGATTTTATTGCGCTTGCGGGCTACATTATTCATCGTCCGGGTGAGAACGGTTTTTAAACCTTCAAGGTGAGTCCCTCCATCTACCGTACGAATATTATTGGCAAACCCTAAAATCGTATCGCTATAGGCATCAATACACCATTGCAAAGCAACTTCAACTTGTACCCCATTCTTCTCTCCTTGTACATAAATAATATCTTGGTGTAAGGGTTCTTTTTCCCGGGTCATATAGGCGACATATTCTTTAATTCCCCCCTCATAACAGTAGGTTTCGAGGCGGGGTTCTTCGGGACGGCGATCGCCAAAAGTAATCTTGACTCCTGCATTCAAATAAGCCAATTCTCGCACCCGTCCGGTGAGGGTGTTATAGTCAAAATCAACCGTTTCTGTGAAAATCTGAGTATCGGGAAGGAAAGAGACGGAAGTTCCCGTACGATCTTTATCTGGGCTGGATGTTGCTTTTAAATCGGTTTGGGGAATCCCTCGTTCGTAGCGTTGGGTATGAAGTTTATTGTCTCGCCAAACCTTAATTTCTACCCATTCCGAGAGGGCGTTAACAACAGAAACCCCAACCCCATGCAACCCTCCGGATACTTTATATCCCCCATCGCCAAATTTACCGCCCGCATGAAGTACGGTTAAAACCGTTTCTACGGCTGATTTTCCAGTTTTAGGATGAATACCCGTGGGAATTCCCCGACCGTCATCGGTGACGGTGACAGAACCGTCGGCATTAATATCAATTTCAATATGGGTACAATACCCTGCCAATGCCTCGTCAATGGAGTTGTCTACAACCTCGTAAACCAAATGGTGCAATCCTCTCGGACCGGTGGAACCGATATACATCCCCGGCCGCTTTCGAACGGGTTCTAAACCTTCAAGAACCTGAATGTCGCCTTCACCGTATTGTTCAGTCATGGGAATTCCTCAAAATTGAGTTAGGAGCGGGAGTTTCACCCCTGGATAGCAAAATCTTCAAAAATTATAGCACAAAAGGACTGCTGGAGGTTAAATCCCATGCTGAAGAGATTTTTATTTTGGGATGCACCCCTAAAATTTTGCAGTTGGAACAAGGGAAATTTTGGGTTGGATTGTGGCGGTGTATTGCAGCATCCAATTATACCAAACGATCGCCATTGCCGAACACGACAAAACGGGCAAGGCAATACGCCAAAAAAAACGGGCAAGATGCCCGTTCTACTCGCACGATTGAGATTTGTCGTTATGGCTAGGAAGCTACGGCGACAGGAGAAACATTCGGCAATGTCAACAATTTTTTCTCGCGGGCTTCGGCGGCATCGGCTTTGCAGGCTGCGAGGAGATATTCCCGCATATCCGGCATCACGGCTAATGCCCGCGTCCAGTCGGGGATTTGGTCGCCGGCGGGGTTGTTAGAATATTGTTCGGCGGCTTCTAGAATGACGCGTTCAAAACAATCGATCGCGACTTCTTCTTGATGGCGATCGTAGTGGAAACCATTAAAGCGAGCATCAACGAAATACTGGCGAGTAAAGTTTTGTGCCTCCCGTCGGAACTTCACTCGCAAGGCTTGGATGTGATCCATGCTCACCACTACTTGTTCTGTTTCTGTCAGGGTTCGCAACACCGATCGCAGGATATCCCGACACATTTTTTGTAAGCCTTGGTTGGAATTTTCCCCCAGCACTTGATGTTTGTGATCGAACATTCCCAAGTCTACCTGTGCAATGCGCTTGTAAGAAACATTGCGATAAACCTCTGCCAATAAGCCGATCTCTAAGCCCCAATTCCCCGGAATGCGGGTATTGAGAGCCAAATCGCTCGTGAGGGCAAACTCTCCCGAAAGAGGGTAGCGAAATGAATGCAAATAGCGCAGATAGTTGCGTTCTCCAAAAATGTCCGTTAAGGCACTTAATAGGGGCGTGACGAACAATCGCACCACCCGTCCGTGAAAGCGTTGGGGATTGCCGCCAATGCGGGCGTAATAGGCTTTTGTGAAAGCAATCCCCAACTCTTTTTCCATCAAGGGATAGAGGAGTTTAACTGGGTAGAGGGAATTGTAGGTGAGAATATCGGCATCGTGGAGGGCGATCGCATTGGCTTCTAAGGTTGCAACGCCCAAACCCAACCAAACGGCAATGCCTTTGCCTTTTAATTTGAGCAGATCTAGGCCTTTTTCTTTGACTTCTTCAAGTAAACGCCGCACCCGAGGGCCATTTTCCCAGATAATGCGGACTTTTTGCGGGAGCGGGGCAAAAAATTCGATGGCTTTAGCGTATTGTTCTGCGGTGTTCGCATAGAGGCAAACAACAATGGTGTTGATGAACGAACAGGACTTGAGATGTTCGCGAATTTGAGCGAGAGCGGGTCTTTCCAATTCCTCGTACAATGCGGGGATAATGATAGCTGTGGGAGACTCTTCTCTGAGTTCCAGCATTCGACTTTTGAGATATTCTAAATCGCAACCATAGTCGTGAATGGTTGTAATTAGATCTTGCTTGTAATCCATGCAGCTACCACCTTTATTTGAGATGAAATATGAGATCGAAAGGGATCTCCCGTGGTTTAGAATCCGAGCGATCGAGCGTAAAATTGAAGATAGAGTAAGAGTTTCCTCGTCGCACGGAGTTTCTGCCTAACATTTAAACAAATGTAAACTTTATTGCTGTGCGTCAAGATACATAATTGCCATGACTGGGAAAATTGCCCCGATCGCCTTCACCGATTTAGATGGAACTTTACTAGGATCGGAGGATTATCGCTACGATGCGGCACTCCCCCTCATCCATCGTCTCAAATCCGAAAATATTCCCCTCATCCCCGTGACGAGCAAAACTCGGGCGGAAGTGGCAGATTTGCGGGCAGCGATCGCCCTAGAGGACCCGTTTATTGTGGAAAATGGGAGCGGTATTTTCATTCCTGCGGGCGATCGCCGCTTCCCGGTAACTGGGGGCGAGATTCGCGACGGTTATGCAATTTTACAATTGGGACTCACTTATGCTGAAGCAAGAGCGGAATTGAGGCAGCTAGAGTCTCGTTTGGGGGTCACATTGCAAGGGTTTGGGGATTTAAGCGTCACCGAGATTCAACAACTGACGGGACTACCCGCAGACGATGCCCGACGAGCCAAACAACGGGATTTTACCGAACCCTTCGTCACGCCGAAAACGATTCCCGGAGCGCAAATCGCCACTTCTGTCAAGGAATTGGGCTTGCAAGTGAGAGTAGGCGATCGCTTCTCTCATCTGATTGGAGCCAATGCCGGAAAAGGGAAAGCCGTGAGAAAATTGGTCGCCAGCTATCGAGAAACCATCGGCGATCGCCAGATTTTCAGTATTGGTTTGGGGAACAGTCCCAACGATCTCCTCATGTTGGGGGCAGTAGATTTGGCGATCGTCCTTCCGGGTAAAAACGGCATTCATCCCAGTTTAGCGGGACGAGGATGGCAGGTTGCCCCTTCTCCCGCACCGGAAGGATGGGCAGAAGCAGTAAAAGCCGTTTTGGATAACTTAGGATGACTAGGGGATTGAGGGCGATCGCTTACTTGGGAAATCGAGATGGAAATGCGATCGCTCTAAAGCCTTTATACTAAAAATAAAAGCATATCGTTACCCGAGCATTAACTGAGGTAAAACTATGGCCATTGTTCTCAATCTAAGTTCAGAAACAGAGGCAAAACTAAAGGAAGAAGCAAACCGACAGGGAAGAGAAATTTCTGTTGTTGCTTCCGAATTGTTAACGAAGGTTTTAGAATGGGAAGCATGGGATATGGAAGATGCGATCGCAGGAATTCAAAGAGGTTTAGATGATTTTGAAGAGGGTCGATTTCGTTCTTTTGATGAATTTAAACAAGAACAATATCGTAAACACAATCTCTCAAATCCAGAATGAATTACCGCATTGAGATTTCTAGTGTAGCAGAAGCAGAGGCAGATAGTGCATTTTTGTGGTTTTCTCAAGTTGCCGATATACAAAAAGCTAAACTTTGGTATGACGGACTGTTACAAGCGATCGCTTCTCTTTCAATCATGCCAAAGCGTTGTTCTCTCGCACGAGAAAATGCTTATTTCTCGAAGGAAGTTCGCCAGCTTCTTTATGGAAAAGGTCGCGGTTCTTACCGTATTCTTTTTACAATTGTAGAAAATAATAATGAATCTATCGTCCGTATTCTTCATATTCGACACGCTTCACAAAAAACGTTAGGAGAAAATTAGGCAGTTTACTCCCACAAAAATCGTCAGTAATTTCAATAAGAAACCGAGATGGAAATGCGATCGCTACTAAAGTAATGATAATCAACTCGACGCGATCGCCGATTTTATTCAATTGAACGTCTCTACAGTCATCAAAAAATCATTTCTTCTTTTTCTTTCCTTTTTTTGTTTTCTTCTGTTGAGCTTGCGGTTTTCTATATCTATATTCTTTACTTTGAATAACTTTTATAACAGGATCGTGACGTTCTGGTGAGATAATGTCTTTCAAGTGAATTGCTCCATCTTGATACATTAAATGTAACCTCCATCCAGAAGTTTTATCGATATAAGCTCGATAAACAGCTTCTTCATAACCGGATACTCTATGAAGTTGAGTTTTAGGAAATTGTCTTGTTCTATAGCATTCATTATCCTCAAGTTCTGCTAATGCTTCTAAAAAATCATCTCTAAATTCTTCTGGCAAAATTTTCCATGCTTCTCGAATTACACCATATTCATCATATATGGGCTTATTGGGCATCTCTCATTTCTGCTAAATATTTTTGGTAGTAAGATTCTGTTAAGCCCTTGAGAATTTTTTTTAAATCACGACGCAAAAAAACGCGAAGCAAAGTCACAATTTTCTGAGAAAATATAGGATCGTCTTCAAAAAACAAAACAATTCCTAATCTCACATTTATCTTAAGAAAATATAGTGATGAACTATAAATTGATAGTTGAATGGGTACTTTTTTTAACTTATCCGTTAAAAATTGAATATTTCCTTCTTGAAGTTGAGTAAAAAAAAGGTCTAATTTCTGATTGACTTTTTGAAAATCTTGCGGAGACAATTTTTTGATATCTCGCTCAAAAGATTCCACAATATTTACAATGATTTTTTCCTCGTCAGGTTCTAGAGAAGATTGTTCTGGAAGAGATTCTACAAACATCTCATTGTTACTCCTATTAATCACCGTAATCTTGCCAAAAAATTTAAGCCATTTGTTGGCTTTGCTCCAGTATAATCCGATCGCCCTTGCCAAAAACGCCTCAATGAGAGAAAATTTCCGGATAGGATGCGCTACAACTGGTAGAAAGGCAAAACCTCACCAAACAGACCGCAACATGGTACTGGTCATCCTCGATCTCGATGGGGACTTGCAGCAGAATACAGCTGTTACCCTAGAAATACGCTCGGAAGATAATATCCTTTCGACTCAAACCCGCATCAAGGGTAGTTTACCTCCCCTGCCGGATTTGGCGCAACAATATCGCAATTGGCGGTCATTGTATCGCAATCTTTGGTTTGTCGGTCGTATCGAGGAATCCGAAAATCCTGTCTTTCAAGGTTCCCCCCGAGAGCTAGAAATTGCCTTTCGACAAACCTCAGAAGAGTTAGTGCATCAGTTCAACCAATGGTTGCGATCGGAGTCTTTTCGTTCTCCACGAGAAAAGCTCCTCGAAAAACTTTCTCCCCAAGAAGAAATTCGCCTGATCGTTCAGGTTGAAGATACAACAATTCGCCGCCTTCCTTGGCATCTCTGGGACTTTTTCGATCGCTACCCCCAAGCGGAATTAGCCCTCAGCGCCCCTGCTTACGAACGGGCGGAAACTCACTTTCAACCCCGCGAACGCGCCAGAATTTTGGCTATTTTGGGACATTCCCAAGGTATCGATATTGAAAGCGATCGCCGTTTGTTGTCCGAACTGCCCAACACTGAAACAATCTTTCTGATCGAACCATCTCGTCAAGTATTATATCAAAATTTGTGGGATGCACAAGGCTGGGATATTTTATTTTTTGCGGGGCATAGTTCCAGTTGTGAAAATGGAGAAAACGGTTATTTAGAGATTAACGGACAGGAAAAGATCGATATTGGAGAAATTAATCACGCCCTCAAAAAAGCAGTCAAACAAGGGGTCAAAATCGCGATTTTTAACTCCTGCGATGGTTTGGGATTAGCAAGACAGTTAGAAAACCTGCATATTCCCCAAACGATTGTCATGCGAGAACCCGTTCCCGATCTTGTCGCTCAAGAGTTTTTGAAATATTTTTTAACTGCATTTACAGGGGGAAATTCTTTTTATCTAGCTGTTCGAGAAGCACGAGAACGCCTGCAAATTCTTGAAGATCGATGTCCTTGTGCGTCTTGGTTGCCCGTGATCTGTCAAAACCCGACAGAACTGCCGATCGACTGGCAAAAATTAACGAGAACGATGGAAACTCGCGCTCCAAACCCCAAGATCAAAACTCTAAAACCCGAACCTCAAAATCATGGTTTACCTTGTCCATATCAAGGTTTATCGGCGTTTTCGACCGAAGATGCACTGTTCTTTTTTGGGCGAGAGAATACGGTTGAAAAATTAGTGTATGCTGTTTACACTAAACCTTTTATTGCGACTATCGGTGCGTCCGGAAGTGGCAAATCTTCTGTTATTTTTGCTGGGATCATTCCGAAAATCAAAGAGGAAGCTGTTATTATCGATTTTCGTCCGAGCGATCGCCCTTTTCTAAGATTGGCAGAACAATTTATCGATCGCTTAGAGCCGCATCTGGGAGAGACGGAAAGGCTGATTGAAATCAATAAACTTGCCACAGCTTTAATGGAAAGAAAAATTGACTTAGAAAATCTGAGCGATCGCCTTTTACAAAAAAACTCGAAGAAAAGACGTTTCGTTTTATTCGTCGATCAGTTTGAAGAAATTTATACCCTGTGTGCGGATCGGGAAATGCGACAAAATTTTATACAATTGCTAATCGCACCTTTACGCGATCGCTCGAATTCTAATTTGCACGCGTTTGGGAAAAAAAAACAATTAACCCTCATCTTAACATTACGGGCGGACTTTCTAGAACGCGCTCTATCCGATCGCCATTTTGCCGATTTGTTGTGCGAATATCCTCCCGAACTGTTGCAACCTATGAACCGGGAAGAACTGCGAGAAGCGATTGAAAAACCCGCCCAACAATTAAACGTTAAAATAGCCGAAGGATTGAGCGATCGCATTCTCGATTCTGTCGCAGAAGAGCCGGGTAATTTGCCTCTACTTGAATTTGCACTCACCTTGCTGTGGGAAAAACGAGAAAACGATACCTTAACCCATCGCGCTTACGAAACAATCGGTGGCGTAGAACGAGCATTAGCCAGTCATGCAGAACAGACTTATCAAACTCTCACTCCCGAAGAACGAGAAAAAGCGCAGTCTATTTTTCTACAACTGGTTCACCCGGGAGACGCGATCGCCGATACTCGCCGAGTTGCCACCTTACAAGAATTGGGGGAAGATTGCGACAGGCTCTTGCAAAAGCTCGTCGATGCTCGCTTACTCGTTCTCTCTCGCGGGAAATCTCCCCAAGCAATTACCGTCGAACTGGTTCACGAAGCCCTCATTCGCGCTTGGGAACGCCTGCAACAGTGGCTTGAGGACGATCGCGGTTTTCGGACTTTTCAAGACCGCTTGCGGCTCAATGCCAGCACGTGGGTGAATGCAGGAGAAGAGGAAGGCTCATTATTGTACGGAACGCCTTTATTAGAGGCACAACGTTGGTATGAAGAACGAGGACAAGATTTAGGTTTGAAAGAACGGCAGTTAATTGAAGCCAGTTTGGCTTTTCAAGAACGCGATCGCCGCGATCGCCACTCCATCAAACAGCGTTTATTGTTCGTTCTCGTTTCCGGACTTGCCGCTTCCCTAACCCTGGCCGCGATCGCCCTCTGGCAATGGCATCGCGCCACTATCGGCGATATCGGAGTGAAACTCAACGCCCTGAGTACCGCCTCAGAACAGCTTTTTGCTTCCAAAAAAGAACTGGAAAGCCTGACCGAAAGCATCCGCGCCGCCCGATCTTTGCAATCCTCCCGAGAAGTCAATCCTCACGATCGCATCCGTGCAATTGTCGCGCTACAACAAGCTGTGTATGGGGTGAAAGAGTATAATCGCTTCAACGGTCACGAAGGTACGGTCATTGATGTTGCTTTCAGTCCTGACAGTCATTTGCTGGCTTCTGCTAGTGACGATCATACCCTGCGCTTGTGGCGAAAAAATGGGCAATTATTGCAAGTGTTGAAAGGTCATCGCGATCGCGTGCGGGATGCAGCATGGAGTCCGGACGGAAATCTTCTCGCCTCTGCCAGTTATGATGGTAGCGTGCGGCTTTGGCAGCGAGACGGCATTCCTAAAGCCACTTTACAAGGTCATGCCGAGAAAGTTACGGGAGTTGCCTTCCATCCCGATGGTCGGCGTTTGGCATCGGTGGGAAGTGACGGGACGATCGCCTTCTGGAGTCGAGAGGGAGAGTTAAAGCAACTGTTCCGGGGACATCAAGGATGGTTGCACGATCTTGCCTTTCATCCCGATGGAAAAATGCTGGCCTCCGCAGGCAGCGATCGTCTGATTAAAATTTGGGATTTAAAAGGAAAGCATCTCGATACGTTCTCCGGTCATACCGAAAGCATTAATTGTTTAGCATTTAGTCCCGACGGTCAACTATTAGCCTCGGGTAGCAGCGACGGTAGTGTTAAACTCTGGGACTCCGATGGGGCGATCGCGGCAACTTGGGAGGCACACAATGGTAAAATTTGGCGGCTGGCTTTCAGTCCGGACGGTCGCACCCTCGCAACAGCGAGCGCCGATCGCACAGTCAAACTCTGGAATCTACAAGGAGAGTTACTCGAAGTTTTTGCCGGACATAATGCCCCAATCTATAGTACGAGTTTTCATCCCAACGGAAAAAGTTTGGCTTCCGCCAGTGCGGATACTACGATTAAACTTTGGCATCCCATTCGCCGTTCCTCGATCGCTCTCGAGCATTCTGCCCCCACCCATCAAGTTCGCTTTAGTCCGGACGGTCAAAAGTCGATTGTTGCAACTTCAGAGGGGGATTTGCTAGTCTGGCAGCGTAACGGCCGCTTGCTGAAAGCCTTGGCAACCGATCCACCAACAAATCATACGAGCTTTTCCCTCCATCGCAGCGAGATCGCCCTTGCAGGAGAAGATGGAAACATTCGGATCGCGCAAATGGCGGGAAATGTATTGCAGACATGGCAAGGCCATCGCGGCAAAGTCTCCGAGGCGAGTTTTTCTCCCGATGGCAAAGCGATCGCGTCTGTGGGCGATGATGGGATGGTTCGAATTTGGAGTAGAACGGGAGAAAGATTGCAGGGGTGGCGCGGCCATGAAGGTGCGATCCGATGGGTGCGATGGAGTCCCGATGGTGCGATGTTGGCAACGGGAGGTAATGATAACACCGTGAAACTTTGGGCTAAGGGGACGAGTCGCGATCGCTCTTCATGGGGACAACAACCCACAATTCTCACGGGACATAGCAGTCACATTTGGGAAATTGCGTGGAGTCCGGATGGCGATCGCTTGGCTTCGGCCGGAGATGACGGTACGATTATGCTCTGGCGCAAGCAAAATTATAACGGTTTTTCACCCCAGCCCGACAAAGTTTTGCGAGGACATTCCCATAAGGTAAAAACGGTTGTTTTTAGCCCCGATGGAACATTTTTGGCATCGGGAGGTAACGATGGAACGATAAAATTATGGAGTTTGGCAGGGACCTTATTAACAACATTTACGGGTCATCAAAACAGCGTTGAAAGTTTGCATTTTAGCCCGGACGGAAAGATTTTGGCCTCTGCCAGTCGCGATCGCACCGCCATTTTATGGAATTTAGATTTAGAGGATTTATTACAAAAAGGTTGTCATTGGATGAAAGATTATTTAGCAACGAATGCCACGACAAGCGATCGCGATCGTGCCCTGTGTCGGAATTTGGTAAACTAATAAAAAAGTAGGGGCATGGCAGCGATGACGACAGAACTCGAACGAGTCAAGCAAGATGTAGCACAAGTGAATGCAGAAATGGAGCAGATGCGCGATATTTTTCGAGAAGCTGCAAGCCTTGCAGTCAAAAATACCAATGATATTGCCAATTTAACGGTTGAGTTAAATCGAGTTAGCCAACAAGCCGAACAAGATCGGACTTCTCGCGATCCGTTTGTTCGATAGGCAAAATGCGATCGTATTCTAATGACTCAGAACTTGCAATTTATAGCAAAAACACTCGCTGAGATTAGGAGTTCATGTCTAAAGCACGCCTACTTAACTCAACATCTCTATCGGGAATAGGGCGCAAAAATCGAATCTGCAGATTACAATCGCCCTAACTTTTCAAAATTATCGATAAGATGAAGTATAATTATAATTCGTTGTTTATTGTTCGTTGATATGACTCGCGGCAAAATTCTCGCTATCATTACCGGGGCAATTTCTGTCTTTCTTGCCCTTGTTTATTTGATTTTGGTTGAATTGCTCGATTTTCGCGGCGAAATGGTTCCCGCCCCAATTAGCCTATTGATTGCCTGTAAAGATATGATACTTTAGGCAGCGATCGCCTCTCGATTCGCTGAATTTTTGAAGTTATGCCAAGTTACGCCATTATTGGAACGGGTGCGGTAGGGGGATACTACGGAGCTTGTTTGCAAAGGGCGGGTTTTCCCGTTCATTTTCTCTTGCGTCGAGATTACGATTTCGTTAAAGAGAAAGGCTTAACGATCGAGTCGGTTTATGGTGATTTCGCGTTACCTCATGTCAGTGCATACAAGAATTCTCAACAAATGCCTCAATGCGATGTTATTGTTGTCGCTTTAAAATCTACACAAAACCATGTTTTAGCTGAATTATTGTCCCCGCTCATTCGGGAAAATACAATTATTCTCCTCTTGCAAAATGGCTTGGATTTTGAGAGAGAGGTTGCAAAACTATTCCCGCAGGCTTTAATTATGGCAGGATTGTGTTTTATTTGTGCCAATAAAACCGATCCGGGTCGCATTCGCCATATTGATTATCAAGCCGTTTCTTTAGCTGAATATGCTCTAGGTTATCAATCTTGTGGAATTACAGAACGGATGGAAGCGATCGCCCGAAATTTTACCCAAGCAAAGATAGAAATTGCTCTCAAAGAAGATTTATTGAAAAGTCGTTGGGAAAAGCTGGTTTGGAATATTCCCTACAACAGTTTATCGGTGATTTTGGATGCAACGACGCAAGAACTGATGGGCGATCGCAACAGCCGCCAACTGGTGGAAGAAATTATGCAAGAAGTTGTAATGGGGGCAAAAAGTTGCGATCGCGAAATTCCTCAGAGTTTCATTCAAAAAATGCTCTCCCATACCGAAAAAATGAAGCCTTATTTAACCAGTATGAAATTAGATTATAATTTTAAACACCCTTTGGAGATTGAAGGGATTTTGGGGAATGCTTTAAAAATGGCAAGGGAGAAAAATATAGACCTGCCGAAAATATCCTCGCTTTATCAACAACTGAAATTTTTAGATGCTAAAAATCGAGGATAATATTCTATAGGAGTATTGATGAAAACGTAAAAATGTTTTTATTTCATTCCTTAACGATAGAAGAACTAGATTTAGCTAGATATATACCCAACAAAACGATAATAAATGCCACTCCATTGAAAATACTTAAATTTTCGGCAAAGATTACCCAAGCAAAATAAGCTGTAATCAAAGGTTCGAGAAGAAGAGTAATGCCGATGAATCCAGAAGATAACTGCTTGAGACAATAAGCAAGAAGACCTTGACCCAAAACTTGACAGACAATAGCAAAAGCAACGACTGCAAACCATCCCACTATTGAGTAGGGAAATATTCGCTCGGCAGTAATTAACATAATTGGTAAACTTAATACAGTTGCGACAGCACAACGCCAGAGCATAATTGTGGTTGTCTCGAACTGATTTCGGAGTTGTTCGATGATGAGGAGCGTTCCACTATAAAATACAGCACAGAGCAAAGCTAAAGCGTCACCTTGTAACGTGTTGACAGAGATTTGCCAATCATTGAGTCCGATGCCGATCGCTCCTCCTATCGCGATCGCACTACCCATGAGAAACTGGCGATCGAATTGCCGACCGAATAATAGCCATCCTCCTAAAATCGTAAAAACTGGGGTAAAATTCCGGAGCAGAGTTGCATTTGCCGCACCCGACCAAGTTAAAGACCAAACCCAGCAATATAAAGAAATTGATGTGGAGACACCTACACCGAATAAGAGTAAAAGTGGGTAGGATGTTGGAGATTCACACTCTTGCGATTGTTCGTCAGGTTTTTTCTGACCTAAACTATTAAATTGATTCCACAGGGCAAAGATTATTGTGGAAATCCAAAATCGATGGAATGCCAGAGCATTTGGACTGATTTCTCTTTCACTTAGCTTAATGAAAATTGCTGCCAATGAAAGTGAGATAGTCGCAATCCCCAAAGAAAGAAAAGAAGTTGTTTTTGTCTGTTTTTGTTTAATTGATTTAAGCCAATCGATCATTTTTTTGGAAGGAACACTCAATGTTTTGGAAGTGACACTAAATATAGTGTTACATGAATTATTTTGAAATACAACTCTATACAATCACTTTACAAAAAAAATATCCAGAGATTGACATTGATGTGAGTTTTATGATAAATACTCGATCGGAAACAAAATCAGAAAAATAAAGAAGGTGTTCAAAAATCATGAAATACTTAACTAAAGAACAACATCAAGAATATATAAGTCGCGGCTTTGTTCTCTTAGAAAGTTGGTTGACAAAAGAGGAGATTGGTCATATTAAGGCAGAAATACCTAAAATTTATCCAAATTCAAGTCTTGGAGTAGTTCTAGAATCCGATTCCCACACACTTCGTGCAGTTCATGGTGAAAAACTGTTTACCAATAAAATATTTCAACGTTTATCTCGATTACCAAGATTAGTCCAACTTGCTAAAGATATTTTAGACAGTGAAATATACATTCACCAATTTAAAATAACCGCCAAGAGAGCATTTCAAGGAGATGTATGGCAATGGCATCAAGACTATCAGTATTGGTTAGAAAAAGATGGTATGCCAACAGATAGAGCAGTCAATATCGTGATTTTTTTAGATGAAGTTAATGAATTCAATGGTCCATTAATGCTGATTCCTTTTTCTCATAAAGAAGGCATTTTGAAAATCAGAAAGATGCAATCTTCACTGGGGTGGCAAGCTCATATCACACCTCAACTTGAAGATACCACGGATTCTCTGGAAATTAAACGATTAGTTGAAAAATACGGTATCGACGCTCCAAAAGGCTTAGCTGGCTCTGTTCTTTGTTTTCATCCTACAAGCGTACATGGTTCTGGGGTCAATATGTCTCCCTTCGATCGAGGGTTAGTTATTCTTTCTTACAATAGCATCAACAATACCTTGAGACGGATTGAAAATCCCCGACCTAATTTTTTAGGAAATCGTGATTTTACACCGTTGCAGCCACTAGAATGCGATATTTTGGTAGAATAATCAGCAATCTCATTCGTTCGTACTAATTGTTATCGATCGTGAACAAACATATTGCAATGTGGAGTGCACCTAGAAGTCGTTCCACTGTTATTACAAGAGCCTTTGAACAGATAAAAACGTGCATGATTTTAGATGAACCTTTCTATGCACCCTATCTACTCACGCATGGTTTCGATCATCCAGATCGAGAAGACGTACTCAGTTGCAAAGAAACTAACTATGAAAAAATCATCAAACTCATTACAGGTAATTTACCAGAAGGATTTTCCCATTCATTTCAAAAACATATTTCCAAAACAATTCTACCTGAATTTGGTCGTGATTGGCTAACACAAATTCATAGCTTTTTCTTGATACGAGATCCGAAAGAAATCATTCTTTCCTATCGTAAAATATATGGAAATGTAACAGTTCATGATGTGGGAATGCGAGAACTTCATGATATATTCCAAGACGTTTGTGCTCAAACTGGAGTAATCCCATTAGTTATTCATTCTGATGATGTTGTCAAAAAACCTGCGAGAGCCTTAAAGAATCTATGTAATAGATTAGATATTTCATTTTCAGATAATATGTTATCTTGGCAACCAACTTTAGAGAATTCAAAATTGCTTTTTGCTGGTTCTTTATTACCTCATGCGGAACAATGGTATTCAGCAGTCATGAATTCTAGTGGATTTCTCTCGTATACGCGGAAGGAGATCCAGTTTCCTGATGAATTAGAGCCGTTACTACAAGAATGTCTTCCGTACTATGAAAAATTGCGTCAGCATCGTGTTAGTCTACTAGAATAAAACAAAAGTTCTATTCATGTAAACTTTTTTCAGATCTAGCGATCGCATTGGCTATGAATCAAAAATGTCTGGATGTTGCACTCGCCCAAAAAGTTTTATCCACTCCTGATTGGCAGCCAGAAGAACGGAATTTGAAGCAATTCCAACAATTATACGAACAAATTATGACTCAAAACAAACGCAGTAATTTGACAAGAATTACCGAACCCCAAGAATTTCTCGAAAAACATATTTGGGATTCTCTCGCGGGGATTCAACCCTTAGACAGTTTGGAGAAAGGAGGAGAAGCAAAAACCGCGATCGATATTGGTACAGGAGGGGGTTTTCCGGGGATTCCCATTGCGATCGCCCGTCCCAATTATTTGGTAACTTTACTCGATTCTGTGGCGAAAAAAATGCTTCTTTTAGAAGAAATAATCACAGCATTAAACCTAAACAATGTCAAGACTGTAAACGGACGAGCCGAAGAAATTGGGCAAGATCCAGATCGGCGAGAATCTTATGATTTAGTTTCAATCCGAGCCGTAGGTTTGGCTTCCGTTTGTGCCGAGTATGCCCTTCCTTTCCTGAAAATAGGAGGGATTGCCATTTTATATCGGGGGCAATGGAGTGGAGAAGAAAGCGATCGCTTAACCCTTGCAGCCCGAGAACTCGGTGGAGAAATCAACGAGATTCGATCGTTAACCACGCCTTTAACCCAGGGTATTCGCCATTGCATTTATCTAGAAAAAAAAGAGCCAACCCCCGCTCAATATCCGCGTCGGATTGGCGTTCCTGCGAAAAAACCGCTTTAACAGCTATCAACGTTTACCCAACTGATAACTGATAACTGATTCAGTCCCATTCTTCTAATAACTCGTTGGCTTTTTCGATGCCTTCCGCATTATTTTGTTGCTGGTAAAGAGAGAGGGCGGTTTCTAGAGATGCGATCGCCTCGTCTCTGCGCCGTCTTTCTCTCAGAGAAAGGGCGAGATTATAATGAGCAAGGGCATTATTGGGATCGAGTTCGACGACCCGGCGATAAGAAGAAGTTGCCATTAAAAACATCTCTCGACTCAGCCAAAATGTTCCGACAGCTAGGTGAACGTCTGGAGAATCGGGGGCGAGAGATGCAGCACGGCGAAATGCGTCCTCGGCGGCTTCCTCCTCTCCCTGTGCTTGCCGAATTTTGCCGATTTGGATCTGAACTTGGGGATTATTGGGGTCGAGGCGCAATACTTCTTCTAAAATTGCCACGCCGCTATCGTAATCTCCCTGTTTGAGTAAGGCGACGGCGAGAGGGAGTTTGATTTTGACTTCGCGGGGGTATTGCTGTTGTGCCTTTTGCAGTAGATCGATCGCTTGGGAGAGTTGTCCTTGCTCGAGCATGACAACGCCCATGGTTCCATACACTTCGCCACTATTCTCAAAAGTTTCAACAATGCGCCGATACGTTTGAATTGCTCCGTTACTATCCCCCAATCGCAACTGAGCTACGGCTAAACCTAAATAATTATCTCTATTATCGGGAGCAAGGGCGATCGCTCTTTGATAGGCTGCTGCTGCGGTAGTATAGTCCTGAGTCTTGGCGGCAGCATAACCCAAACCATAGTAAAAATCAGCATTATTACTCTCGAGTTCCACCGCTCGGCGATAAGCCATCACCGCCGCCCCATAATTTTCTCGAATGGCTTGCAAATAACCGAGACCGGAAAAAATACGCGGATTGGTGCGATCGAGTTGAGCGGCTTGTTCGTAAACGCGAATCGCGCCATCATAATTGCCCGCTTCCGACAGTTCTCGACCTTGGCGTAAAAGCTCTGTTAATTGACGGTTACTGGTGTTTTGCGCGAGTAATTGGGGCTGTTTGGGGGCGGCAAGACTTTCCAAGGAGGATGCTAAGGCGCGATTGGGAGCAATGCCCGCGATCGCCGCACCCACTAGAATCGTGCCGACTAATTGACTAAAACGTTTTAGATCGATCATTGGATTTGCGCGTGTGTGAGGTAAAGTTCAATGAATCTTAACATCCCTCAGTAATTTGGGATAACCCGGATGGAAAACCCGATCTCAAAAAAAAAAAGCAAGCCGAAGATAAACGGCTTGTGCGCTGAGCTTGCTGCATTGGGAGGAGATGCTTGAGATGTTCGATGCCGTTCTCAACCGCAGTGATTTAACAGTTTTGAAGGGTTAAATATCTCAAATGTTTCTTCTATATTAAAAAATGTAACAGATTAATTTTGTTTTTGCAACATTTATTTACAAATTGAGCCAATTAGGATACTTAATCCCAAAAATTAGCCGAACTTATCAATCTCAGCCCACAAACCCGTGCCCTTATGCGAAACCTGAAAGGATTGTTCGACCTGCCCCTGCGATTTTGGATTGTCGCCGCGATCGCCTTCATCAACGCTGTTAGCTTTACCATTCTCATTCCCATTCTCTACCCCTACGCCAAACAATTCGGCCTGAGCGACTTTCAAGCCAGCTTGTTGATTACGGGTTTTGCCGTCTCTCAATTTCTGGCCACTCCCATTCTCGGACGCTTCTCGGACTTTTGGGGACGCAAGCCCCTGTTAGTTATCAGCCTTTTGGGTACTGTTGCCGCCAACCTCCTCGCCAGTTTTACTCCTATTGTCAGCTTGTTATTTGTCGCCCGCATCCTCGACGGTTTAACTGGAGGCAATAACTCCATCATCATGGCGATCGTGAGCGATACCACCACGACCCAAGAACGCCCTAGAGCCTTTGGACTCGTCGATGCTGCCTTTAGCTTGGGTTTTATGACAGGACCTGCCATCAGTTATTTTGCCCAAACCCTACCGCCCTTTCCGGGGGTGACTCCCTTGGGAATGAGCTTTTTTGTCGCTGCCACGATCGCGGCGATCGCCGCGATAATCACGGGGATATTTCTACCGGAAACCCTCCTCCAACGCCAAAAACTCCGTCTCAGTTGGAACATTTTCGGCTTTGGGAAAATTCTGACTTCAATACGTCGTCCGATCCTCGGTCGTCTCTTTCTGCTCTCTTTTTGCAGTGGTTCTACTTTCACAATTTTCACCTTTGCTTTCCAACCCTTTTTCATCAACATTCTCGGTCGCAATGCCAAAGAATTGGCCATCTTCTTTACCCTGTTGGGGATTGTGGGTATCGTTACTCAAGTCTTTGCCATCGAATCGATCTCCCGTCGCTTCAATCTTGCTGTAGTGCTTGCCGTCGCTTTCACAGGACGAGGACTCACGCTTTTAGGGATGCCCCTTGCTCCTTCATTAACTCTCTTTTGCCTTTTGGGGGTTTTGTTAAGTGCCTTTAGTGTCTTTCCTTTGCCTTTAATTAACTCGATTATCTCCGTCCAAAGTGGCGATCGCGAACAGGGGGAAGTCCTCGGCATCAATTCTTCCTATCTCAGCATTGCCAATGCGATCGGTCCTGCGATCGCGGGAGTGTTGGTCAGCTTTAGCTATACAGTACCTTTTTGGGTATCGGGCATTCTCACCCTCTTAACGGCAATTTTTGCCCTGAGTATTAAAGGGATTGCAGGTTGCCAAAAAAAGGCTTAAAGTCTATCTCCCTTCCCTCTGGTTCATTTCTTTTCTTCCTCAGCGATCGCCATCAAGTTACAGTTTATCGTCCGAACCGCGAACCCTTGTTACTGCAAGATGGGGATAATTTAAGCATTCCAGAATTGTTTCCCGGTTGGGAACTCGCGATCGCGGAGATTTGGCCGCCCGAGTTTGAGGGGTAGCGTTATTTCTCTTCATCAGGAGAAGCGATCGCCTCGAGGTATTGAGTATCGACTAAAAAAGTTCCTCGAGTAAACTTGACCGCCCAATATCCTCCCGGACGGCGATCGCAGATCGTGCCTTCTTCTCCCACCTTGACGAGATCGGGAGGACGCAACATCGGCATCGGTTCTGCTGTTTTAAAATAAGGCGGTTGTCCCGCCAAACGCACTTTTGCTCCAACTTGAAAAATTTGTTCGTTCATGACCTGAATTAAGGCACCTGCCAAATTCTCCCATGATATTGCTCTACATTGGCATAGGGATCCACGGGAGGATGGTCGTGGTTATGATCGTGATGATGGTCGTGACCGTGATGATGATGTCCGTTTTCCGATCCATCCAATGCTGCTAAACGAAACTTGCACATTTCGCAATTCATTTGCACCTGACCGAGTTGGGTTTCCAGTTCTCTTTCTCGTAAGAGTTGCAAGAGATAGGGTTGAATGCCCATTTCCGGCAGACAAATCGTCTCAATATCTGGGTATTGTTCCTGTTGTTGGGCGGAAATAGAGAAGATTTTTTCCATTAAAACCCCAGTGAACAGGAAATAAGGTAACACGATAATGCGCTGGGGATTGTAGAGGCGAGCGCGATCGAACCCTTCTTCCAGACGGGGGTGGGTAATGCCAATAAAACAAGTTTCCACGGTTTTATAGCCGCTTCCTTCCCAGAGCATTCTCGCCATTTTGAATACGTCGCCATTGGCATCAGGATCGCTAGAACCCCGTCCCACGAATAAGAGGACGGTTTGCGAGCGCTCAACTTGACGCAGATTTTTTTCAGGGCGATCGCACTCGAGCAAGCGGTCTTTCCACAAGTTTAAAATTTCGGGTGCGATGCCAAAATGCCGACCGTAGTGGAATTTGAGTTGAGGATGGCGCGATCGGGCGCGATCGAGTTCGTTGGTTACATCAAATTTATTGTGACGCGCCGCAAACAGCAAAATCGGCACCGCCGATAATTCCGAGTAACCCCGTTCAATGCAATAATCGACCCCATCTTGAATGCTGGGAGTTGTCAGTTCCAAAAAACAAGGAATGACGGGACGAGAGGGATCGATCGCCTCATATGCTTTTGCAAAATCTATAAAAGTCTGTCTGCCTGCTTCATTGCGGGTACCGTGACCGATCGCCAATAATGGACGCTGTAGGGGTAATTCGGGGAAAGTTAAAGAGGTTTCCGACATTCAGAGTTTAAGGTCAAGGTGCTTTGACATCTTATCGACTTCCTCCAGAAAAAGAAATGCACGCCAGGGGGATAGTCACCAGTCACCAGTTCTTTACCTCTCCCCCCGCTCCCGACGCTTCCCCTGCTCCCGACGCTTTCCTCGCTCCCGACGCTCCCGAAGCCTCCCATCTCTAACTCGGGGCGCAACTGCTCATAACTTGGCGAATGCTTGGCGACCATTTAGAGGGGTCTTTGGAATTGGCGATAAAGTTGGCGTGGTCTTCATTGGTGACGCTATCCTGTTTGAAGCCATCGAGAACGCATTGACAGATTCCTTCTTTTTGCTCTTGGGTAAATTGAGAACTATTGAACGAAGCGAGACAACTTCTCACAAAAATTCGCTCGCCTTCTGCTGTAAAATCCGCCGATCGCGCAACGGGAGAAGAGGAAACGACAGCAATCGCCGCGATCGCCAAAACTCGCAAGGAAGATGCAACAACCGGTAAAAATTTAGATTGAACGTTCAGCATTGATAATTGATAATTGATAAATTGCTTGCCCCGAGCGGAGTCGAGGGGTTCATTGAAAAGACGGGGAAGAAGCGATTAAAGTTGCTGCCAATTGTAAGGCTTCTTCTGGGGTAGCGATCTGGCCGGTAACGCGGGCGAGTTGCAGCCGAGTCAAGAGTTGGCCGATCGCCGGGGAAGGACGCAACCCCAAAGAGCGAATCAAGTCGTTTCCCGAAATTAACGGAGTGGGGTGTGCCGCTTGATTGTCGGGATCGAGATAGGCGTTCACCAACGGCGCGATCGCGTTGGTGGCTTGGTTTTCTTCGATGATATCCCGACAAGCCGCTTTAGCCACGCCAAATACGGCTAAAGCCGGGAAAACATCCCCCACCTCCTGAAAGAAAAAATACTGGTCTTCTAGGCGCATGGGGGCATCGACCAGAGAGAGAATGGGGTGATGGTGTTGGAGGATGGTGAGAACGAAGCGGATTTCATTGCGGGAATAAGTGAGGGCTTCCAACTGCGATCGCGCCTTCTCCAAATTGGGGGAAACCAAAGCCGCCAATTTTGCCAAAGTCAACCCGGAGGTGCTATTTCCCACGGGACGACGCAAGGATTCGGCGAAATCCTGCCAAATTGTCCCCAGCAACCAAGCCACGCGATCGATTTCGTCAATCTGTTTGATGCTCTTTTTCTTGGCATTTTGAAGCCAAATCGGCAGCACGCCATCTTCGTAAGCCGCCCGCAACCAGCGATCGCCTTTGGGGGCTGCCAGTAAATAGCTTAACTCTTGGCGCACCCGTTCGGCGGATATTTTGGCGAGGTTGGGGGCGAGTTTAGCGAGGAATGTCCGGGTTTTGGGGTCAATGGTAAAGTCGAGTTGGGCGGCTTGACGGTAGGCGCGTAGGAGGCGCAGGGGATCGTCTTCAAGGTTGGCTTTAGAAACGGCCGCGATCGTCCGTTTTTCGAGGTCTTTTCTACCTTTGAGGGGGTCGATAAACTTTCTCGTGCGGGGGTTATAGGCGATCGCGTTGATGCGAAAATCCCGCCGTTTTAAATCAGCTTTTAAATTTTTACCCATCTGCTGGGCTAAATCCACGGTTCCCGATTCGAAAACCACCCGCGCGATCCGGCGGACATCATCCAAAATCACGAACCCCGCATTATAGTATCCGGCAATCTGTCGCGCCGTTTCCACCGCATCCGAGGGCAACACGAGATCCACATCAAAATAAGGATGAGTGCGACCCAACAGCGCATCCCGCACGCATCCCCCCACAATATAGGCAGGTTGGGGGAGGAGGGAGAGATCGAAGGGAAGATTTTGAGGAGAGAGCGCCGAGAGATTGGGTTTTAAGGGCATGAGAACTTTGAGCGATCGCGCTTCGATTCTCTAGTGTAGCGTTTGGGCAGAATCTTGGGAAACGGAAATGATTTTTCTCATTTCTTGACTCATGGGAAAACTTTTCAGCAGATATGCGGATTGCAGAGCCACAGAAGCACGATTTTCTCCTTTACTTTCTTGGAAAAGCACTCTCTCTATAAATAACAGGTAGATTTTGCTTTTTCTCAACCCATCGAGAAAGGTTTCAGCAGATCTGCTGATTCGCGGCCAGAGAAGAGGTTGTACTCAGAGTACAACCTCTTCTCGCTCATCTTTTTTCAGGGTTGACAAAAAACAACTGACGTGAAGAGAGTCAAGCATCTACAATAAAGTTCATTTAAGATATTTTTGCAAGGAGTCTATCTCAATCATTATGAAACCGTTTAATTCTCAACTAAATGAAGGTTTTGTCCCTCAAAATATACTCTTAGAAGTCGAACTTACGGAAAATTTTGAGTTTACAATTCCCGAAGATCGTGCCCGTCGTCATTCCTCGATTCTCGACCATGACATTACATCCAATTGACAACAAACCAATAAAAATAGAAATCGCAAATACAAATACAGTTTATTTGCCAATTTTAGAACAAGAACTAGGATTTTCTTTTGTATTTCTATATATTGATATAAAAGTTTTGAACCAGACAGATTTAACAATTTATCTAGATCCACACTATACTTTTTTGTCTGAATTTCATTCTGCTGAAAACAAGTACATTGAAAAACATTCAACTATTTTTAATTCTAATGAAATAGAACCAGATCAGAATAAAGGGATTGTATCGCTACAAGAAATATTTTTTAGAATAACTTCTATTTTTACTAAAAATGAGATAGTATCAGAACTTGAAACAATTGATCGTGATATTTTTGATTACATCAAAATATCTCCCAAGAGCAGTCAAAATATGAGATTCGGATTGAGACCGCTATTTCATCAAAATATATTCTCTCTTGCTTTACCAACGACCTCAGAATATTTTCTTTCTTCTCAAGATACTAGACAATTTTGTGTATTTGAAGATTTAGGATCGGGAGAGTATAGTATGAAATTAGTGTATGCTCCTACGCGATCACAAAAATCCGAAAAACTCAAAGAGAAAAATGAGAATATAATAGATTGTGATGAGGATATCAATAGCTCTTCTATTCAAATCAATTTAATTAAGCCCACAAAAGGAGAACCTCATATATTACCAACTCCAGATATAAAGTTTGAAATCTTTATAGATGGAGGAAATGATGTAAAATTATCTAAAATAACGAAACAGATTAACTTATTGGATTTTTTGATATCTCGTTTTCCTAGATTCAATTCTCATCCAAAACCTTATATCTTTCTACCTCTGTGCTTTCGTATTATTAATCAATCATTAAAATCTTATCGATTTGATTTGTATAATTTTGCTCCACCAAATTTCATTTCTGATGGAACTGTCATTGATTGGGAAGTCATCACGTCGCCGTTGAGAATGCTCAATGGAAAATCTGAGGACTATCCTATTCTAATGCCAAACAAAAGTATTGATTTTTATCCCAATCTAGTAATTTTTCTCTCTGGATGGAATCAGTTTCGATTCAGTTTATTTTCTCGTAATGGATGTCATTTGATTTCTGAGCCTATTAAACCCGGACAATATTGCGTTTGCTTCAATTATCAAAATCAAATCCAAAATACTCATGCTTATAATTTACAAGCTCGAACAGTACAACCATTAAGCGATTTTTGGATTGGAGCAGTATCAACACCATTTATTAATATCAACTTATTTCCACCTTGAAGTTTTATTTTCTCATATTTTAGTGATTTTTACTCAAAAATCGGATTTTTACCTCAACCAACATATTTGTAAGGAGCTAACATGAATCTATCCAAATATTTTTCACTTTTCAGTGTTTCCAGCTTATCTATTTTCATTGTCTTAATAACAGGTCAAGAAAGCAAAAGTTTTTCCATTATCCCGTCCCAGCCCGGAGCTACTCAATTATACGAAAGTCAGTCACAACCTTTTTTACTCGATGATTTTTATGGACAAACTTTTGTAACTCCTATTTCTGCAATTGATCGAGGTGGTACTCCTACATTCCAGAGATTACTATCTGTATGGTCTGCACTGTCTCAGCCAATTAGTTCTCCTTCAGTTAATTGGGAATTTGAAACTGCTGAAAACGATCTACAGGGAAGTTTTGAAATTGAAATTTATAAACCTTGTGGTTGGAGAGATGATTGCAGTGGAACTCGATCAAATCTTCAGCCAATGAATTCTCCATTTCGTGGTGTCGGAGGACAATTACAACTAGAGTATAAACCAAGTATTAGCGATCCTCAAATTGGTCAAGGTAATCTTCATTGGATTCAGATGGTGCAAGCTAATTATGGTGATGGTCGCTTCTTCTTTATTCACGGCTATCCTATCCTTGACAATGGCAAAAGTGTACTTAGTCCATTCTATGATACTCCCACATCAAACGTTGCAAATGAGACTTTTTTTGTGGATCGATCATATGCGGCTGGACGACAAAATGCTAAAAGAAATACGTATTTTAAAGCACAACTCCATTTAGTTGAAGAAATTCCTACAGTAGGAAATCAAACAAGAAAAGTCAAAATCTACAATGGAATTCGCTGGGGTTGGCAAAATAAAGTTAGCAAACGTCGTCGTCCTCGTCCTCAGCCCATTGATGTTCCCGATCGCCCTCCGATCATCCCTCCAATACCGGGCTGGCGACCTTGGCGCGAACCTGCACGTTGTTTGGGTGGTAGCGGAGGCGGAGGATGCGACCAAGATAATCCAATCCTTGCCAGCAATACAGATAATGATTGGAAAATTTTTCAAGATGTTGAGAGCGATCTTTGGTACGATCCAGAGACACCCTATGGTTTTGAATTTCAAGCCATTGGCGATACTTTATTCACTGATATTCTAGATTTACCGATTGATATTGATGAAGACAGTTTATTTACAGTTTCGGTAGGAGACATCTCTCTAGGCGAATTTGCTGCTGGAGAAAGAATCAATTTTGCTGCGTTATTTGGTGAAGGAATTTCCAGCTTTAAAATTACCGGAATCAATCCTCTTTTTGGAGAAGAAATTACACCTTTTCCCATTCGACTTGCATTTAATGACTCGATCGGTAGTTTCAGAATGCGTGCGTTTGAGGAAGATGATTCTACTTCCGTCCCCGAACCCACACTCATTTTCGGTTTATTTACTTTAACCGTTCTTGGCTGGTTTGGCATCAAACAAGACTCATGAAACCACTCTATACGATCCTCTTTGCCCTCAGTATTATTCTGATTAATCCTTGGGGGCAAATGCGAGGAGAAATTTGGACGATTCCCAAAATTTTGATTCTCTTCCTCATCACCTTCTCAAACCTGATTATCCTCCTTGAATGCCGCTTAAGCGCCAACAAATTCCCCCGACTTTCTCGTACTTGGAAAATTCAACTCCTGCTCTGGGGAATCCTCCTCACCTGTGGCCTTATTTCTACCTTAAAAAGTCCCTTTCCTTGGCATTCTTTCCTCGGTCAAGAACAGATGCGGGATGGTTGGCTCTATTGGTTGCTCCTTGGGGGTTTTACCCTCAGTAATACCTTGCTTTTGCAACGATACCCCAACCTCTTCCCCGCGCAATATCGAGGACTCATCCTCGGCGGTCTCTTCATCTCTCTCAGTATCTTCCCCCAGATCCTCGACTGGCGCATCGATTACACCGCTACCTCCGGACAACTCCTGCAAAGCAATATTCTCGCCAGCACCATTTTCCGCAACCAGCAACCCATCGGACTCTACTCCCATCGCGGTCATGCGTCCTTTGTCCTCGCCGTTGTCAGCACCTTAACGTTGCTCCTGTGGCGATCGCACTCCCTCTCCAAACAACAAGCGATCGCTCTGCTATCTCCCTTCATCGCCGCTCTTTTTCTCACTCAAACCCGTATGGGTATCTTAGCTTTCTTCGGGGCAACTGCGTATATTCTCGGAGACAAAATCAAAAAGGTGCTTCCTTTCTTGTTGATTGGCGCGATCGCCCTTGGCAGTTGGACGACTTGGCGACAGATTGACAAACTTTCCCCCCTCAACCAAGCGACTTCGGGACGAGTGGGAATGTGGGAACAAGCGATTCGCGGGATTGAGATGCGTCCGGTGTGGGGCTGGGGATACAACGGACACGGAATCGCCCATCCTTATAGCGATCGCTGGAATCCCGCTCCCGCCCGCGTTCTTCGCATGGATGCAATAAGTTTTACGGGAGAATTCGCCACAGGAAAAATTCAAACTCGTCCCATTCCGACTCACAAAGCTCACAATCTCATCCTCGATACCGTCCAATCTTTAGGAATTGTGGGATTTTTGGCTTATTTTGTTCTCTTTAACTGTTATTTTTTCTTTACCTTTCACTCACCTTTTCCCAAACTTGCCGCGATCGCCCTCATCTATCTCATTTTTACCTTCACTTGGTTTGATTGCGCCCAATACAGTCACCTCCTCTGGTGGAGTTTTTCCAAGAGAGATCGCTTAAGTTAACCCACAAACCGCGATCGCTCTGTCGATCTGTTTATTAAGTTTAATATCGAGAGTTCGAGAGGAAAATGGGCGAATTGCGATCGATTTGTAATAAAGATTAAATCAATTGAAAATAACACGCAGTTCCTATTTTATCGAGATATTCGTAAGAAATACCACAATTGAGAATAAGTTGTAACAACATAGAAGTTGTTTTAAGGGAGTCCAGTGAACGGCCATCACCACCACAAACAAAGCCAACGGCAGCAAAACCAACAGCACAAAAACTGGGGGTTTACCTTTTTTGGCGGAACGAGAGATTCCGGGCTTTCCGAAGCACAGTCGTCAGTTTCTACCCCCTCTTTTCCCCTGTCAGAGGCCGTTAATGGTTCGCAAGTTTGGATCGTCGGATATCGCGGCAAAGGCGGGATTGGACGCTTATTGGGTATGGGACTCAACCCCGGCAAGCAATTGCAAGTAATTAGCAATCAACCCGGTGGCTCCGTTATTGTTGCCGTTGACAACGATCGCATGGGTTTGGGGGCGGGAATGGCAGAAAAAATTATGGTGAGCGATCGCCCCATTGCGATCGATCCGGGAGAAAAAACGATGACATCACAAACGACAGAAACCACAGAAAAAACCTTCTCCCTCCGGGACATGACTCCCGGAAGCACGGGGCGGGTATTGGGCTACGAAAAAGCCTATCGCGGCTATCGCGGCAAACTCCTTTCGATGGGATTGACCCCCGGAACCGAATTTACGGTCATTCGCGTTGCCCCTTTGGGAGATCCCGTAGAAATTAACGTGCGCGGTTTTTATCTCAGTCTGCGCAAACAAGAAGCCGATGCTCTCATTGTCGAGGAAGTGACCAACGGACAAGGGTAAGCATTGGCACTCGAACATGCTGTTTTACGATTTTGGGAGGAACAAGAGATGGAGAATCCAACCATTGCTTTAATTGGCAATCCCAACTGCGGGAAAACGACCTTATTTAATGTCCTAACCGGAGCCAACCAACGGACGGGAAACTGGCCGGGGGTGACGGTCGATCGCAAGGAAGGGCAATACAATCATAATGGCAGGCGCGTCACCATCGTTGACTTGCCCGGGGTCTATTCTTTGGATGCGGATGACGATGGGACGGGCATGGATGAATTGGTAGCGCGCGATTATTTGCGATCGGGGGAAGCGACCCTCGTTATTAATATCATCGATGCGTCCAATTTAGAGCGCAATCTCTATTTGACCACGCAGTTGATCGAAATGCAACTGCCTGTCATTATTGCCCTAAATATGACCGATATTGCCGAAAAACGGGGCATTCAGTTGAAACCCGATTTGTTGAGCGATCGCCTGGGTTATGCCATCATTTCGATGAATGCAGCCGAAGGAGAAGGGGTACGCGAGTTAATCGCACAGATCGATGCACGCATCGATAACCTCCAGCCTTCCTCGACCTATATTCCCTATCCTGCGGTCATTGAAGATGCCCTGAGAGAATTAATTACCGATATTGAAAGCACTAACCAATCGCTAATACAACCCCGTTGGACGGCGATTAATCTCTTGCAATATGAAGACCGCATTGCCCCGGAATTACAAGGGGCAGATTTGGCGAAAAAGGTGGCCAAACACCGCCGCAACATTCACCAAGTTTTAGGAGAAGACCTCGATATTCTCGTAGCGGACAGTCGCTACGGTTATATTCAAAATGTCACGAAAGATGCCATCCAAAAAGCTGGGGCGATCGATACCACCATGTCCGATCGCATCGATAATATCGTCCTCAATCGTTGGTTGGGAGTGCCGATCTTCTTGGGCGTAATGTATGTGATGTTCCTCTTTGTCATCAATGTCGGCAGTGCGTTTATTGATTTCTTCGATATCATTGCGGGCACGATCTTTGTGGATGGCTTGGGGATCGCCTTGGATAGCATCGGCGTGCCGGGATGGTTAATTGCTTTGATTGCTGATGGTGCCGGGGGAGGGGTGCAAACTGTCGCCACCTTCATTCCCGTGATTGGGTTTATGTTCCTCTTCCTTTCATTTTTGGAAGATTCGGGCTATATGGCACGGGCGGCGTTTGTTATGGATCGCCTCATGCGCTGGATCGGGTTGCCGGGAAAATCTTTCGTTCCTATGTTAGTCGGGTTTGGTTGTAATGTTCCGGCCATTATGGCAACTCGGACGTTGGAGAGTTCCCGCGATCGCCTGATGACGATTATGATGAATCCCTTCATGTCTTGCGGGGCAAGGCTTCCCGTGTATGCCCTCTTTGCGGCGGCCTTTTTCCCCATCGGCGGACAAAATATCGTTTTCGGTCTCTATCTCCTCGGCATTGGGGCGGCGGTATTGACGGGATTGGTTTTGAAAAATACCATCCTTGAAGGGCAGGTTTCGCCTTTTGTGATGGAACTCCCTCCCTATCACGTCCCTCGGTTGAAAGGCGTTTTATTCCGCACTTGGGATCGCTTAAAAGCCTTTTTGTTCCGGGCGGGTAAAATGATTATTATCATGGTGACGATTTTGGGGCTGTTAAACTCCATCGGAACCGACGGATCTTTTGGCAACCAAGATAGTCAAAACTCGGTTCTCAGCGCCACTAGCGAAGCCGTTACGCCGATCTTTGCACCGATGGGAGTCACTCAAGAAAATTGGCCGGCGACGGTGGGAATCTTTACTGGGGTTTTCGCGAAGGAAGCGATGGTAGGAACCGTTGATGCCCTCTACGGACAACTGGCGATCGCAGATAACGGCGGAGTCGTCGAAGAATTCGAATTTAGCTTCTGGGGCGGCATTCAGGAAGCCTTTGCCAGCATCCCCGCCAATTTATCCCAACTGCCCGCAGTTTTAATGGATCCTTTGGGCTTGAATGTGGGGGCGACGGAAGATATAGACATTGCTGCCGAAGAACAAGAAGTAGCGGTGGGAACTTTTGGTGCGATGGTTGCCCGTTTTGACGGACAAGCCGGAGCCTTTGCCTACTTACTGTTCATTCTCCTGTATTTCCCCTGTACGGCAGCAACCGCAGCCGTTTTCCGGGAAACCAATTGGGGCTGGACGATCTTTGCTGCTTCTTGGACGACGGGACTAGCCTATGTTGCGGCAACGGTCTTTTACCAAGTTGCCCGCTTTGGCGAACATCCGGTATTCTCCTCCCTTTGGTTGGGGGCAATGGCGGCGATCGCGATCGGCACTTTCTTGGCGATGAAAGTATTGCGTCCGGTTAAGCGACCCCAACCCGAACGGGCGATCGTGTAATTTCCTTATCGCGGGTAGGGTGCATTACGAACGCATCCTACTATTTTACAAATCTTTAATGTCATGATTTTAACTGACATCCAACAATATCTATCAACCCAAAAAAGAGCATCTCTCTCGCAATTAGAGACGAAATTTTCTACGAGTGGCGGGGCATTGCGAGGAATGCTCGATCGCCTCGTTCGTAAAGGGCGAGTGCGGAAGAATATCGGTGAAAAATGCAATGATTGTTGCAGTTGTTCTCCCGATATAATGGAATATTATGAATGGATTGAAGCGGAGGGAACGCCATGAACGACACGGCATCGACCCATGAAGTCAAGCAGGAAATGAATGCCATTCCCAAGGAAACGACAGAAGCACAACTCGGTGCATTTTTCAAGGAACATAAAGAAATTGAAACGATCGTTCCTGTTGTCATTGGGGTCGTGGCAACCAGTCGCTTTCAGTTACGCGGTGCAAAGGCGTTGCTAGTCAATTTATTAGTGGCAAGTCTGACTCGTCAGGTCTTTGCCCAACTGAGGAAATTGGGAGAAGGAGAAACGGTTCCCCCTGCGCCGACGGTGACAACATCAAATGGTGTAGAGAATGCGGAAGAATGTTCTCTCATTCATTTCGTACCCGGACGCATTCGCTTGCGCGTGCCTCGGGTGCGGGACGATCGCGCATTTGCCTTGCGTTTGGAACAGCGTTTAATTGCGGAAGAATCCGTGAGTGTGGTACGAATCAATCATGCCGCCGCTTCGGTCGCGATCGCCTACGAGAGTCAAGGAAAATCGGATTTGGCGATGAGTTCTTATTTTGTTGCCATTATCCAACAGCGAGAGAATGACCATGAAGGATAACGCTACCTTTTATTTTGCCGGACATTGCGTAAAAGTCATTCATTTGACCGCCGGACGGATGCGACTCAAAGCGATCGCGCCGACGGATGTTTTTTTCAAGCATTTAACGGCAGATTTGGCACGGTTGGATGGAGTTTATGCGGTAGAAAGCAAACTGGCTACGGGAAGTATTATTATTTGGTTTAATTCCTATCGCTCGGGTGGGGAAGAAATTATTGCCGAGTTGGTGCGATCGCCAGAGTTGCACGCGCCTTCGATCTCGACTGAGAGACAACCATCTCCGACTGAGAAACAACCTTCCCCAACTGAAAAACCCAAATCTCTACCAACTCTCTCAAACCATGTTATGACCGGGGAATATCCTGCGGTCGGTGTTGTCAAAACGGGAATTTTAAAAGGATTAAAGGGAGGTGTATTGCGGGGCTGTTTGGCTATTTTTGCCCGTTATTCTCTTGAAGAACTCGCGCAACATTCTGGCCAAGAAGAACTCATCAAAAATGAACCATCGCCTTTACCTAAGCCTTCGGTTTGGCAGAGATTAAAAGCGATCGCCCGTTAGCTATTCCGCCGATTTAAAAATGAAAATGCTGTATCTGGGAAAAGTATTTTGAGGTTAACAGGTGAGAATGAGAGTTAGTGCAGTATTGAATATTCTCTGAGAACCCGAAGTTTATGGGGGGGCGGTCTCCCCCCCCAGCCCCCCCCATTGTGGGCGCAGCACCGCCCCCAAACCCCCTGTGCAACATCGCGATTGATAAGTTTATAGAATTCGCAGAAGGATCGATTTGCAATTATGAGATGTACCTGTTAATTTGCCTATTCACCCCGGTTAATTTACCCATTCATTCCGCATGAACGCTCTCGAAACCATTCAAGAAAATTCCCTCCCCCCGTCCCAGATCGTGCATTCTCTACCGGGAAGAATGCGTTTGAGAGTGCCACAACTGATTTACGATCGCCACTATAGCGCCAATTTAGAATATTTACTCGAGACGGACACCCTGATTCTGCGCAGTCGCATCAATCGCACGGCGGCTTCTGTTGTCATTCATTATCATTACGGTCGCCATCATGCCGCGATCGCGACTCGCGTTGCCGATCTTCTCGAAAAGGCACACTTTCTACACCCCAAAGATATCGTTACGGTTGAGGACACGGAAGAAGCAAGCGAGTCGAATTTAACACTCCCCGCGATCGCCACGTTACTCGCATTAGGCGGTCGCAAGTTTCCCATCTTACGCCCTTTCGCCGCCGGAATCTTAGCCTTTATTGCGTTACCTATCGCCCGCAGAGCTTTCAACAGCATCATTGAGGAACATCGCCTCAATATCGATTGTTTGGATTTTTTGGCTCTTACTTTTAGTGGTTTGCAAAAACAATTTGTGACTCCTGCCCTTGTCGTGACCTTACACGAACTCGGGGATGCCATTCGCGAACGCACCGCCCGGGCGACAGAATTGCAAACCGCCGATCTGATGGACGCGATCGGGCGTTTTGCTTGGGTCGATCGCAACGGGGAAATTCAACAAGTGCCGAGCGATCGCGTGGAAAGTGGCGAAACCGTCATCGTCTATCCGGGGGAGCAAATTCCCGTCGATGGCAGGGTTCTAGAAGGAACGGCGACCATCGACCAACAGCAACTCACGGGAGAATCCATGCCCATTGTTGCCGAAGACGGAACGTATGTTTATGCCTCCACTTTGGTGCGATCGGGGAAACTCCGCATTCGCGCGGAACGCATTGGCCGGGAGACCCGCGCCGCCGCCAGCATCGAACTCTTACAAAAAGCCCCCGTTCACGATACGCGCATGGCAAACTATGCCGGGCAAATTGCCGATAAGCTGATTCTTCCGGCTTTGGTTTTAGCGGGGATCGTCCTCGCTGCTACCCGCGAACCCGCCCGAGCTGCTTCTATTTTGACTCTCGATTTTGTGACGGGAATTCGCATCTCAATCCCGACGGCATTTTTAGGTGCATTAAATCACGTCACCCGTCACGGCGTTCTCGTTAGAAGCGGGCGCACGCTAGAACAACTCGCCGAAATCGATACGATTGTTTTTGACAAAACCGGAACCCTGACTTGTGGGGATGTCAAGGTGGTCAAAATTGAAACCGTAGCGGGAGAGAGTGCCGATCGCGTCCTGCGCTTGGCCGCCGCCGCCGAACAACGCCTCACCCATCCCGTCGCCGAGGCGATCGTTCGTCATGCCGAAGAGCAAGGAATTGAGATCCCCCCGCGCGAGAACTTGGATTATCGGGTCGGGGCGGGAATTAGGGCTGAAATCGACGGCGATCGCGTCCTCGTTGGCAGTGCTAAATTACTCGAGGAAGAAGGAATCGATCGCACGGATTGGGAGGATGGCGACGACCCGGAGCGATCGGCGGCAATTTTTGTCACCCGGAATGGCAAACTCCAAGGTGCGATTTACTATGACGATCCCCTCCGTCCTGAAAGTCCTCTCCTGATTCGTCGCTTGCAGGAGGATTATCATTTAGAAGTGCATCTACTCACCGGAGATAGCCAACAACGAGCCGATCGCGTGGCAAAATTGTTAGAGATAGAGCCAACACGAGTCTATGCCGAAGCCTTTCCCGAGCAAAAAGCCAAAATCGTGCGCGATCTGCACCATTCTGGTCGTACCGTTGCCTTTGTGGGAGATGGCTTGAATGATTCCGTTGCCCTTGCCTATGCCGATGTCTCCGTCTCCTTCGAAAAAGGCTCAGATGTAGCCAGAGAGACAGCAGATGTCGTGCTGATGAATAACGATCTAGAAAGTCTCATCGACGCGATCGCCATCGCCCGAGAAACCAAACGTTTAATCGAGCAAAATACAGCCCTCGTCGTCGGACCGAATTTAATCGCCTTGGGTTTAGCCTCAACAGTCGGCCTTAACCCATTGTTAGCCACCGTTGTTCATAATGGATCGGCTCTTGCCGCAGGTTTGAATAGCTTGCGTCCCCTACTACAACACCAACTGGAAAATCGCAATTCCACTCTTTAATCTACCCCTAACCCCTAGTTTACTTGGAGAAAGAGCGTGTCTCTCATTCACTGGAATAAATCCGTCGTGACCTTTCACCTGAAAGAAATGATGGAAGACCAAAAGCCCACAGATGCCTTGACCGCAGCCGGACTCGGAGCGATCGCGATCGTTCCTCTCGCCGTTCCCTTACTGGCCAAATTAGGTCGCCCCCTTGCTAAGGCAGCCATTAAAAGTGGCTTGTCTTTGTATTACGAAGGAAAAGCCGTGTTAGAGCCAGAAGAAGAAACCCCCGCTTCTCCCGAAGCAGAAGCAGAGGCAGAAACGGCAATCGCTGAATCGGTTCATTAGAAGCACTTAACCCCGTTCCAAAAATAGAACGGGGCGATCGATATTCCTTCGTATTGGATATCATCTCGAATCTGTTTCATTAACCCACATAAGAGGGCGCAAGCATTGCGCCCCTACGGGGAATTGCGATCGGATTTGACTTTAACCTTCTGCTTTTTGCGAGGCGAGGAGATTTGCGTCAATGGTCGCTTTTTTTCGAGCCTCTGCGGCAAGTTCGGCTTTGGCTTCTGCAACGAGATCGCCAAAAGATTCACCCGTTTCCGCCATTGCTCCTTTTGCCTTCTCATACAGACTCAATCCCGTTTTGACCGTTGCTTTGGCAACGGGTTTGAGCAAGGGAAGAACGGTCGGGGCTACTACTAAAGCACCCACGCCGATCGCGATCGCCCTTGTCGGATTATTTTGATACATTTGCTGAATTCTATCTATCATTGTGTTCTCCCCTGCTGTGGTGAAGTGAAGTGGCGATGGGGTAGATTAATTGCTTTTTATTGGGCTTCTCCCTCACTGGCCACCTTTTTCAGTCTACCATGATTGTTGCGATCGCCTATTTCTCGCGACAGAATTCTCGGACGATTTCGAACGGGAGAGAACGCATTATTTTTGCAGACAATCGACAAAAAAAGAGAAAAGCGAATGGAGGGGATAGGCCGTCTTGTGACTTATTGCATCGAACGATTGCCTTCTAGAAAAACGTAAAAAACATTTCCCCGATCGCCATTGAAATGTATGGTAAATTCGTAAATCGTAACCCATCACCCATTGCTGAATGATTGAAGTCGAGCATCTGAGCAAAGTCTACAACACCACCCCTGCCATCCAAGATGTTGATTTTTCCGTGGCAGATGGGGAAATCCTCGGTTTTCTCGGACCCAATGGCGCGGGGAAAACTACCACTATGCGGATCTTATCGGGGTATCTCCCCGCTACTTCGGGAACCGCTAGAATTTCCGGATACGACGTTCACGAACAGTCGATGGAAGTCCGCAAGCGCATCGGTTACTTGCCAGAAACGCCGCCTCTGTACCCCGATATGACGGTAGAGGGTTTTTTACACTTCGTTGCGAGAATTAAGGGCATTTCGGCAGGCGATCGCGTCAATCGAGTCAATCTTGCCATTCAACGCTGCAATATTGAAGAAAAACGCAAGATTCTCATCCGCAAACTCTCCAAAGGATATCGCCAACGGGTGGGAATTGCTCAGGCGATCGTTCACAATCCGCCCACGATCATCCTCGACGAACCCACCGTCGGTTTAGATCCCCTGCAAATCATTGAAGTCCGCAATCTCATTAAAAGTCTAGCCGGGGAACATACCATCGTCCTTTGCACTCACATTCTTCCCGAAGCTAGCATGACTTGCGATCGCGTCACCATCATCAATCGCGGTCGCGTTGTCGTCACTAATACCCCCGATAATCTCATGGCAGAGTTAACGGGAGAATCTGGATACGAGATGGAGGTAGACGGAAATGTACTGGGAGTCAAACCCATTCTGCAAGCCATTTCCGGGGTCGAATCCGTGGAAATCAAACCCTTTCCCGAACGCCTTAATCGTTCTCTGTTGCGAATTTCGACGAATCGCGACACCGAACTCGGTCGCGACTTGGCCTCGGCGATCGTCAAAAATGGCTTGGGTCTGTATGAAATGCGCCGAACTCAACCCACTTTAGAAGATGTATTTTTAGAACTCACAACGGAAGAAGAGGTTCTAGATTCTTCGCTTTCCTCGCCCCATCGAGATGAACTGGAGAGAGCAGATAAGTCAGATAAACAAAACAAAAAAGATGAGGATAAAAACGAAAAACAGCCAGAAGAAGAAATGAAAGATTTATGGGCAGAAGACCAGTAAATTGACTCACTTCTATCTCTTCTTCTTAACTGGTGACTGTCTTGATGCGGTTCTCTTAGCGAATCAAATTCGCCGGGGTCGCATCGCTGGTGACTGGTGACTAGTGGCTGAATCCGGAGATTCTTCCAACCAATCAAAAATTCGCTCTAATTGTTCGAGACTCACCAAACCGTATTGCCAGAGAATCATAGGAAGAGATCCCGAATCGGGTTCGCAATAGCGTTGGGCGATCGCGATCGATTCTTGGGACAGTGCTAATTCTTCTCGTAAAAAATGAATAAACCGAGTATAGGTGATAGGCTGCATTGTTTCTCTCCTGATTAAAAAAGATTTTCTCCTCTAAGGTTTATTAAAATGAGATTGAAGGTAGCCGGAAATTAATCTGTTACGATTAAAACTGTATTATTCGAGAAATAATTCTCAAATAATAGTTCTAGAATCAATAAAACCGCGCTAGCGATCGCAGAGCGAGTACAGCAATATCTTATTTTTTATGCCAGTTCCGACTTCTTCGAAAAACTAAAGTAAGATTTTATTCGCGAAACCAATCTCGATCGATTGATAGATTTTAAGAGGCCGTTTTCATCGCCTTCTCCAGATAGAACCCGCGCCCAACAGAAATGCTCGCACGAAAATATCTTGGCAGGCTCAATTTTTGGTCGCAATCGGGAAAAGAATAATCTTACGCTTGCTTTTGGTCGAATCGCGTTATATTACCCAACAAGAGAAGAGTATCATAACAGAAATTGCCATAATGGCGAGGATAAATTGCCCATACAAAAAACATTTCTTAATCTAGAAATTCGATTGTAATGAGATCGCCCACTTCGAGTCCCAATTCTTTGGCACGTCCCCCGCGCAGTTCGATCACGCGATCGATGACTTCGGGAGGTCCGTAAGCCGGGCATTCGGGATCGGGTTTATTGCAAGGCGGAACGTTGGCGGCAATATGGCGCACTTCACCATTTCGTAAAAATATCATATCAAGGGAGATACGGACATTTTTCATCCAAAACCCGACGGGACGGGGGGGATCGAAAGAAAACAGCATACCGCGATTGTCGGGCAGGCGATCGCGAAACATCAGACCGAGTGCTTGTTGTTCGGGGGTTTCCGTCACTTCTAGCTGAATGACTTCGCCTCCCATGGTTGCCGTTGCACGAATTGGCAGCATTTGACCCAAATTTTCTCCCGCCACGAGACTGCTTTCCTTGGATGTCACCGCAGGATAACAGCCGAGAATCAATAGGCTTAATAAAATAACCCAACACCATTTAAACTGATTCATCCTTCATCTTTGTTTAGGGTTCTCTGAGAACGTAGCCCACACCGCGCACGGTTTGGATGAGACGCTTTTCCCCTTCATCTTCAATTTTCAGGCGCAGATAGCGGATATAGACTTCAATTACGTTCGATGCTCCCATGAAATCGTACCCCCAAACATTTTCGAGAATTTGTTCCCGCGTCACCACTTCCCGAGGATGGGACATTAAATATTTGAGAAGTTCGTATTCTTTCATCGTCAGATCGAATTCCCGACCTTTGCGAATGGCACGGCGGGTCGTTAAATCCAAGACTAAATCCCCAAAGCGCAACTTTTCCGAGCTATTTTTAGGGGTTTCCAGATAAAGACCGATCGATTGTAGCAAAGTTTCCGCACGATAGGGTTTAAGAATGTAATCATCTGCCCCCGCTTCCAAACAAGCCACGCGATCGCTCACGGTATTTGTTGACATTAACATGAGGACGGGAGTGCGATTGCCCATTGCTCGCAGTTGGCGGCAAAATTGAAAACCCGCTTCTCCCGTGGAAGCGCGATCGATGAGAACGATTGCCGGCTGAAGTTCGTTCGCTTGTTGTACCGATCCCTCAATGTCCGTAGCGATCGCGATTTCATAACCCGCTTCTGTCAGATCGCGATAGATCTGCCGCATCAAATCTTCTTCGGGTTTCACCAAGAGGATGCAAGGGGAATGCTCTAACATTTATTGGTTGTTTGTTGTTGGTTGTTGGTTGTTTGTTATTTGTTCCCTACTGGTGACTGTCTTGATGCGCATTCCCTCTCTTGGTCGATTGGATATGCTGAGGTTTCCTCAGCATCCCTCGACCGCTTGCGTCTGTCTTGGTCAGCATTCCCTTGCGTCTGTCTTGGTGCGCGTTCCCTTGCGTCTTTCGCCGACGCGGGGTCGCATCGCTGGTGACTGGTGACTGAATCAGGGGAGTTCCACAGACGTTGGCTTGGCAATATGAGGGAGTCCCCAACCCAGTTTTTCTCGGAGAATGCGGAAAAATTCTGGGGGTTGCAAGCGCATGAACTTGGCGGAGTAAGGGGATTTTTCAATTTGGATTCGATCTTGCGGCAAAATCGCACAACCTCCATTCCCATCTACCACCATAACCATTGGGGCGGGATTGGCAGGGAAGATCGTCACAATTTCTCGATTGGAAAAAACGAGGGCGCGAGAGGCGAGAGAATGGGGACAGATGGGAATCAGTTGTAAGGCGGGAAGGCCTGGCGCAACCACAGGACCCCCTGCACTGAGAGAATAGGCCGTCGATCCCGTCGGGGTAGAAACAATCACGCCATCAGCAGCAATATCAATGGGAGCGTGACGGCCGATTTGAACCTCAAAATGACACATACTGGTTAGAGGTTCTCGGTGAACCACCATTTCATTGAGACAGAGAGCTTCCCATAACAGCGCTTCATCTCGAAACGTTCTCACCGTCAGCATCGTCCGCTCTTCAATTTCATACTCTCCCGCGATCGCTTTTTCGACGGCTTGGGAAAGTTGATTGACATAGGTTTCCGTAAGAAATCCCATATGTCCCGTATTCACGCCCAATAGAGGAATGCCTAATGGTGCAACTTGGCGAAAGGCTGCTAAAACAGTACCATCGCCCCCGAAAACAATGCCAAAATCGATCGTCTCGTCGAATTCTGGTGGGATTAAATGTTCAATGGGGGTGCGACGGGGAGGGCTGTCGGGTTTGGAAAAGCCGAGAATACCGCCATAACTGGAGGTAAGGCGAACTTCGCAACCGAGATCGTGCAGGAGATCCCGGACTTCACCCGCCATGCGACAAGCAGTGGGCTTGATATCGTTATAGAGAATGCCGACTTTTGGCACGATAAAAAATCCGTTTTTTAACAAAGGGACAACGAAAAACGGTTCCGAAAAATTTTAAGATTTATTTTTAAAAGGAGAACGCTGTTTCTTTTTGCGTTCTTTTTCTTTTTCTTTCTCGTAGCCGATTTCTTTTAATTTTTTCATAATTCGTGAAAAATATTCTTGGAGATATTCTTCGAGGGTGGTGGTTTCTTGGGGATCGAGTCCGAGGGTGGTGTAAGTTTCTTCCATTGAAGCATCGAGGGGACTATCGCCGGCAAGGACTTCGGCAAAAGTCAGGCGATCGGCAACATTCCAACCCCATTGGAAGAAGCGCAAAATACGACGAATGAATCGCAAAACGGGCAATTCCAGCCTAGCGGTTTTGGCAGTTTTTTCCGACAGTCCCTCGCAGATACTAATAATTTCATAAGTTCCCCAGGCACGAGTCCCGACGAGGGGAAAGGTACGGTTTTCAGTTTCGGAAACTTCGAGGGCGCGAATGGTAAATTTAGCAATATCGAGGGTATCTAAATAAGCGATCGGCGATCCTTTTCCCGTGACCCAAACAACTTGGTTATCTAAAATAGGAATGGCAAATTGACCGATTAAGCCCTGCATAAAACCACAGGGTTTAAAAATTGTATAGTTAAGTCCCGATTCTGCTAAGAATAACTCCGTACAGTGCTTGATTGCCATTAAGGGAACGCGCGGGAATTTTTCGGAATCGAGGATGGAAAAGAAGATATAGCGTTTGATTTCCGCTTTTTTGGCTGCTTGAATTAAGGCTACTTTTCCGTCCCAATCTACTTGTTTAACGCTCAGAGAATCTGTTGCTTTCGCCGTTGCGGCATCGATAACAATTTCAATGTCTTTCAGCGCGCTCTCTAAAGTTTCCGGTTCGCAAATATCCCCTTGGATGAGTTCCGCTCCCCACTCTTTCAAAAAGGCTGCTTTTCTCGGCTTCCTCACTAAACAGCGAACCTGATGACCTGCATCAAGGGCGCGACGAGCAATTTGTCTTCCGAGGGTGCCCGTGGCACCGACCACCAGTATTTCCATTTAAAATTTTAAAGGCTTTTGTAAAGTTTCTATAAGATTTTATCAGAAATTGGTTATTGGTTGCCTGCACTGAGCGAAGTCGAAGTGTTAGTTATTGGTTATTGGTTATCCTTCCCCTCTTACGAAGGGGGGTTCTGGCGGATTTTTGTTGGTTTAAACGACGATATAGGGAGAAGAGAGGACGCTCAACTTTTCTTGATGAACCAGAACTTGATGAATGGCGGCGGCGGCTTCTGCGCGGGTGGCGTTTTGTTTGGGGAGAAGCCGATCGCGATCGGGATAGTTCGTTACCAAACGGGCGCGGGTGGCGGCGGCGATCGCGCTGCGGGCATAAGCAGGGATATCGTCGCGATCGCTGTAGCGATTCAAAATACTCTCATCTCCCCCCGATAAATTTAAGCCTCCTGCTAAAGAAACCCAGATGTGCAAGCGTTGTAACTGTTGGTCGGGGTGAAACGTGCGATCGGGAAAACCGGAGATAAATCCGCCCTGATAGGCGCGGTTAATCGCATCTAATCCCCAAAAATTTGCTCCCACATCGAGAAACTGCCCCGCCGGACGAATGGCAGGCGGATTGAGAGATTTTACCAACAGGGCGGCATATTGAGCGCGGTTGATGGGGGCATCGGGTTTAAAACTGCCATCTCCAAAACCGCTAATTAAATCGGAACTGGCAAGGCGGCGAATGAAATCTTGCGCCCAATGATTTTGCGTATCGGTAAAAGAGGGCAAATATGGATCCGGGTTGACGAGGTAAGGGGAAGTTACCGGAGTCGCCCGTCCCGTCGCGACCAAGGCTTGATAGAGAAAGGCTGCCAATTCCCCCCGCGAAACTGCTCGCATGGGATTTAAGCGCGCCACATCGGGAAAATTGACGACCAAGCGCTTTTCCGTGGCGATCGCCACTGCCGTCAGGGCATAACTGGGAATCTGGGCGCGATCGCGGTACAGTCCCAACACGTCTAAATTGCCCCCCGTCAATCCCAAACCACTCACTAAAGAAACCAGTGCCTGCACCCGGGTGAGATAGGAGTTCGGGCGAAAAGTCCCATCCCCAAACCCAGAAATAAAGCCCATTTCCGTTGCCTTGCGGATGGCTGCCGCCCCCCAGTAATTAGCCGGAACATCGCGAAAACTGCGCCGCGTTCCCAACTGTCGGGGCAAATTAAAAGCCTTGGCAAGTGCAGCAGCATAGGCGACCCGGGCGAGTTTGCCTTCCGGTTGAAAACTGCCATCGGGAAACCCCCGCAAAATTTCCCGTTGCACCAACCCATCGATAAAATTCGTTGCCCAATGCCCTTCCACATCTCGAAATTGAGTCGGGCCCGAAATTTTTCCTTCTGTTTCCAACTCGGCAAAGACAACGTTACCCACAACCCGCCGTTCGTTAAGTTCGTTTCCTGCCGAAATCAGTTCGTATTTGCTCTCATTTTGCAGATCGACTCGGGCGTTATTGCGAATGCGGTTGCGTGCCGGATCTTGAGAACTTCCTAAGTCTGGTTGAGATTCATCCTTAATGACGACTCCCGCGATCGTATTTTTTTCAATGGCATTACGGCGTAAAACGGGTTTGGCATTGTGAGATAAGTAAACCCCTGCTCGATTGTTTCCGAAGCGGTTATCGGCGATTAAAGGGGCACTATCATCGCTGACAGTGATGCCATAACCCGTTTGATCGCAGTCATTGCGCCGGACTTCTCCCTTGGCATTGCGGCGTAGAAAAATTCCCGTGGAGGTATTGCGAATGATGCGATTATCTTGCAGGATGGGCTTGCCGTTGCCCGTAACCACGACCCCCGCTAGGGCGCAATTGGTAAGGGTACAACTGGCAAGAAGAGGAGAAGTCGATTCGATCCATACGCCGATCCCCTTCGTGCCGGAATTGCTGACGGTGACTCCCCGCAACTGCGATCGCTCTTCTAATAAAACGGCGATATTTTGCCGGCGAAAGGTGCGGCTATTATATTCTCCCCCTCCCAACAAAATAATATTTTCTCCTTTATCTGCTTCCTGTCCGATCGCGGTAACGCCTTCGGGAATAACGAGGGGGAATTTTTCTCCCGTGGTGGTGCTGTAAGTGGCGGGAGAGAGATAAATTGTCGTGTTGGGCAAAGCGCGATCGAGGGCGTGGGTGAGGGTTTTAAAAGGCGAGTTGCGGCTTCCATTACCGCGATCGCTGCCCGTTACCGGATTAACATAAAGCGTCGTCATAGTGATTTAGATGTCATTCCCGCTCAATTTTACCCCTATTGGCGATCCCTCGATATTGACTCTGCCAATCTCGATTATTCCCGACTCTTTCTATCCTTTGGATGAGATCGGTATTTTTACAGGGGCGATCGCGATCGCCCGTCCAGATTTCCGTATAACAACGATGGTAAGGAACGAATGGAATTAGCACAATGAACTCGATAGCCCCGATGCTTTGTCCCGAAACGCTCATTATCCTTAGGGTAAGAGAGGGCAATGCCGTCGAGGTTTGAAGCAATCAGTGCTTGCACTGACTCCCTGTACTTGAATAATGGTCGCTCTCTAGCTCGATCCCGAAGCCATTGTTCATTGATAATTGTTCATTGTTCATTGAAATGACACATTCTGCCTTGCGAACCCGCGATATAGAACTTTTGGTCGCCTACTCCCGCGATCGCTCCCTCGATCTGCGCAATGAATTAATCGAGTTAAATAGCGGTCTCGTCCGCAAAGTCGCCCATCAACTCTGCCGTCAGTGTCACGAACCCTACGAAGATTTAGAACAAACGGGATATTTGGGATTGATCCGGGCGATCGAGCGCTTCGATCCCAAGCAGGGGCGGGCATTCAGCTCTTTTGCTCTGCCCTACATTCGCGGGGAAATCTTACACTATTTGCGGGATAAGGGTACGACAATTAAAATTCCCCGTCGCTGGCAGGAACTCCATGGGCGATCGCAGAAAGTGTGCAAGCAACTTAGAACTGAATTAGGGCGCACTCCCCAAGATAGCGAGGTAGCTTGCGCTCTTGGCGTTTCTTTCCGAGAATGGCGGGAGTGCAAAATGGCCGTGAAAAATCGCTCCCTCCTGAGTTTGGATGCAACGGTAACGCGACAGACCGATACAACCATTACCCTTGCCGATACGCTCCCCGATGCTCGGGTTGCCACCCGCCGAGACCAACAAGAAGAATGCTGGCAATTGCACCATGCGATCGCACAGTTGGAAGAAAAAACCCAAAACGCTCTCGAACTGGTCTTTCTGGACAACTTAACCCGCAAGGAAGCCGCCAAACACATTGGCATTAGTCCCATGACAGTGACGCGCTATGTCGATCGCGGCATTAAACAACTCGAAACATTATTACAAGTGGCTTGAATCTTGCGATCGCTTTTCGTATTGCTGTTTTTAGTGATGAGCGATCGCCAACAACAAATTGCCAAGCACGAACTGTAGCTCATTACTCTTCCAAGTTGTCTGCAAAGCGAGCAATTAAGGCTTCGCGAGATAATTGTAATAGTAGGGGCGTAAACTCTTCGGAAGAAAGTTGCATAACGGATTCGATAATCCCTGCCAGTTCTTCATCGATCGCCCCAAAGCGAACCCGAAGAATATTTTCAACGAGTCGCCGGGTTGCCATCTTTTCCCCTTCTCCTCGTCCTTCCTCGCGACCCTCTTCGCGACCTTCTTCGCGCCCCTCTTCTTTTGCCTGTTGGCGGACTTCTGCCATTGCTTCTTCGTACATTTGCGTTAGGGTCATAATTAACTCCTCATCGTCGCGATCTAGGTCTTGTTCTTTGTTTTTGCGTTTTACAAGCAGTGCGATTAGCTCTTTTACCAATCTTATAACACTTTGTTTGAGGCGATTATCCCTCGGTAGGCTTTCGAGTTCGCGAATGGCTTGCTTTTGAACGTTGCCGCGTCCCAATAATCTCAGCCACAAGGTTTCTGCGGTTTTAGGCAATTGATGAATGACGACGATCGCAGCGTGCCAACTCGCACTCAGATAATAAATGCCTTGTTCGTTTTCTTTGGAAGATTCGACAGCAGCAAAACCTCGCAAAAAATTGGCAGAAGCAGTGGGTGTAAGAATCCATAATTGAGGAATTTCGCCTTCGTTAATGGGAATTTTGGTACGATTTTCCTCTCGCTCTAATTCTGCGAACAGAACGAACAGTTTCATCATGCAGGTTCGCACGTCACTCTGAGTCACGGGATTTCGGAATGGTTCGAGGAGCGCAGGGGCGATCGCAAATCGTCCGAGCAAACCCAGATCGTCTCGGCGATCGCTTTGAGCAGCAGCCGGGGTAAACAAAACATCGATTTGGCGACCTTTTGGGTAAATATCTTTACTGGTCTCTACCTGACCGAGAGGAGAAAGAAGTTCGCTGAGGTATTGTTTGGCAAATTGGTCGTGAAGAAAACGAGTCACGAGAATGAATCATTATTCAATAGTTGTAGCATAGCAAAGGTTGGACGATCGCAGACTTTTTATTTGACAATATTCTTGTTTAGTAATATAGTTTTATAAAGAGATGATTTGAATAGATGACATGGAGAAAACTGCTATTTCGTCAACTCTTTGACTCGGAAACCTATTGAAATCACCTGTATTTCGATCGTTTTGTACTGTTCGAGGAAATTAAAATCATGACTGCAACAACACACACAAGCACTGCGATCGCTTCTTCTGTCTTGAAGGAATGGTTAGATGCAGATAAAATCACGCTCATTGACGTGCGAGAGCCTTCTGAGTTTGCGGGAGAGCATATTTCTGGTGCAAAACGAGTCTCTTTATCTAACTTTGATGTAACTCAAATTCCTCAAGACACGAATAAAACCCTCGTTTTATACTGTCAGAGTCAAAACCGTTCTCAACAAGCAGCCAAGCAACTTTTAGCAGCAGGATGGCACGATATTTACGAACTTCAGGGAGGGCTGAATGCTTGGAAAGCGGAGAACTATCCTGTAAAAATCAATAAAAATGCTCCCATCAGTATCATGCGTCAGGTGCAGATTGTTGCCGGATCGTTAGTCTTTACGGGAACGATTTTAGGTGCATTTATTTCACCTTGGTTTTTGATTCTGAGTGGTTGTGTTGGAGCGGGTTTGGTTTTTGCAGGGGTGACGAATACCTGTGGGATGGCAATGTTGCTGGCTAAACTTCCTTATAATCAACAGATTTAAATTGCTGTTTTAGTTGTTGGTTATTAGTTGCCTGCACTGAGCGAAGTCGAAGTGTTAGTTATTGGTTGGTCACTTGGTTTGCTAAAGAGTAGGGGACTTCTAAGCTGTTTTTTTCCATGAGGGCGCGATCGCTTAAAATATCTTTGGGTTTTCCATCGGCGAGAATTTTACCTTGATTGAGGAGGAAAAGGCGATCGCAGACTTCGAGAAGGAGTTCGAGATCGTGGGAGGAGATGAGTACGGTTTCTCGAGATTGCTTGAGAAAGTCTATCAGGCGACGGCGCGCCCTTAAATCGAGATTGGCACTGGGTTCGTCGTAGAGGATGAGTTGGGGACGCATGGCGAGAATAGAGGCGATCGCAACCATACATTTTTCCCCTCCCGATAGTTCGTAGGGGGTGCGATCGCGGAGTTGGGAAGTTCCCGTGACTTGTAATGCTTCTTTAACGCGCGTTTCAATTTCTTGAGAGGAAAAACCCATATTTTCTACCCCAAAAGCCACATCATCCCAGACAGACGCACAAAAAAGCTGATCGTCCGGATTTTGGAAAACAAAGCCAATTTCCGGGCGAAATTCTTTAGATTGAATGGGTTTACCAAAGAGTTCGATTTGTCCGTTTTGGGGGGATAAAATGCCGCAAATCGATAAAAAGAGGGTTGTTTTTCCCGCGCCATTGGGTCCGATCGCGCCGACTCGTTCCCCGGGTTGAATTTGCAAGTTTATATTTTCCCATATCGGCGGGCGATCGGGATAACTGAAGGTAAGATTGGTAAGGGTAAGTGCGGCATTTTGAGTCATTCCGGAAAACGCAACCCGATTAATAAGGTTTTGAGGATGGGAGTCAAGAGAGTTCTGAAAATATACGGCGGTTCTCTTGCGATCGCCTATGTCATTATTGGCACTGTCCTCTGGATTTGGCAAGAGCGATTTATGTTTCATCCCGCATCGGTTTTAGAACATACGCCGGAAAGTTTGTATCAACTGGAGTATCTCGATTTGTGGATTCCTGTTGCTGGTGAGGAGAAAGAAACAGAAAAGATTCATGGCTGGTGGATTGAAAGCGATCGCGAAGATGCGCCAATTTTACTGTATTTTCATCACAATGCGGGCAATATTAGCAATAACCTCAGCCAAGCCTTTGCCTTTAAACGTTTGGGGTATTCTATTGTTTTAATTGACTATCGCGGTTTTGGGTTGAGTGGGGGCAGTTTTCCCCATGAATCCCAATTATACCGCGATGCCGATGCGACATGGGATTATTTAACCCGAGTCGAAAAAGTTCCCCCGGAACGCATTATTATTTACGGGCATTCTTTGGGGAGTGCTATTGCGATCGATTTAGCGGTAAAGCAACCCCAAGCTGCCGCTTTAGTCACCCATAATGCTTTTACCAGTATGTATGAGATGAGCCAACGTTTTGGGGCGACTTATCTTTTTCCTGTCGATTTGATGTTGAGACATCGTTTTGAGTCTCTCCAAAAAGTTGCCAATCTTAAAATGCCCGTTCTTTTTATTCATGGGGTACGCGATCCGCAAATTCCAGCCCGAATGAGTCAAAGTTTATTCGCTGCTGCACCCGAACCGAAACAATTATTTTTAATTCCCGATGCAGGTCATGATAACAATATGAGTGAAGAAAATTTACAAGAAGTTGGCAGGCTTGTTCGAGAGTTGTTCGATGAATAAAAAGCGCAGGTATATGATAGAAAATAGAAATTATTGGGGTGTATCTCAGTATTGCAAAAATGCTCTTTCAGAAGGGGGCATCTCAGTATTGCAAAAATTTCGATCCCCCTAAATCCCCCTTAATAAGGGGGACTTTGAAATCCTCTCCCCTTTCAGAAGTTACGCATCAAAACAAATTTTCGTGTTTTTTTAGAGGTTAACGATCCCCCCACCCTCCGGAAACCCCCCTTATTAAGGGGGGCAGGGGGGATCGAACCTAAACTCGATCGTGCGAGAAATGCTCGTAGTGAGATCCCAAGGCATCAACGGCAAATTCACGGGTTAGATCGTGCCAAACTGAATGAATGTGATTGGCATTATTGCGACTATTATCAAATTCAATGAGCGCTGTCGGGCCGTGCAGGCGATAGTAATGTCCTCGCTCTTTATCCAAAGATCCCGCCCAAGCAAAGCGAATGTTTTCGACTCCGGCATCGCGGATGTGTTGTAACTGTTGCGCTGCTAAGTCCGGTTGGAGATTCTCAACATAAGTATCGAGCAATCGCAGGGCCCGATCGCGTCCGGCTGTCTCGATTTCCCCCAAGGGCAGCCCGACGGGATCCACTAAACTTGCCGCGCGCCCCGGCCCGGCGACGATATCGCCAAAAGCCCGATCGCGGATGAGAATTTGCGCTTGCTGTTGGGGAGAGAGACTTTGCAGCAGTTCGAACGCCAAATCTTGCTCTCGGGCGAGGGCGCGCAAACCACGATGAGGTGCGATCGCCACTTCTGCGGGATTTGCGCCCCAAAATGCGGGGGTTGCTGCGATCGCATTCTCGGACACAATGGCGATGTTGAGAGAGAGGTGATGCCCTTCCACGCGCCAGCCCCAAGGAATCGTTCCCGGTTCGCCAAACACCGTCCAAAAGTACAGTTCGGGATCGCGAATGGCGGGGGAGCCGCCTTGCTGTCGCAGGACGGTTTCGAGTTTGAAAATATCTTGGACTTTCCGATATCCGGTCTCGCTGAGGGCAAATTGTAGGAGGTTTTCGGCGGCTTGTTGCTGTTCCCGATTCATGTTTTTCAGGGAAATGCCTTGGCGCGATCGCGGGGTATAGTGCCAGTTAAAGCGCTCTTCGCTCTCAAAGGGAAAAACGACCCGATCGCGCCATTCCGGTTCGAGAACTTGCAGAAATGCGAGCGCTAGTTCTGCCATTGCGACGGAGAAGGAGGAGGCAAGGGCGATGGCAGGTTTTGACGCTTCTGGCAAGTCTGGGGCGGGTTCTTGGGCTTGACAGGCTTGACCCAACCAAGCAGAGGCGATCGCGACTCCTCCGCTTGCCAGTAAATACCGTCGCTTCATAAATCTCCCTTACGGTAACTCGTTATTTGCGATCGTACAGCATTTCACTCGTTTGACTCGCAAAGGAGTGCTGAAACGAAACCTATAAAGGCTGCGACATTTATATCTCTTTGTTTCCATACGTTTCACTCGCAAAGGAGTGCTGAAACACAACCGGATTGGGTCATTCTTTGATTTACCTCATAAGTTTCCATACGTTTCACTCGCGAAGGAGTGCTGAAACCAAAGAAGGACGAGAAGAGGCGTGGATTCAAGAAAGTTTCCATACGTTTCACTCGCAAAGGAGTGCTGAAACTCACCCAGAAAAGGATTGCAAGCATATCGAGGCGCTGTTTCCATACGTTTCACTCGCAAAGGAGTGCTGAAACATGAAGAGTTTGAAAAGTTTAAAGGAAAATGGCGTGTTTCCATACGTTTCACTCGTAAAGGAGTGCTGAAACGCCCGCGATTCATAGAAGGACAGTCTTTAAGAATCCCGTTTCCATACGTTTCACTCGCAAAGGAGTGCTGAAACTCCGCCAGCTACAACCCGCATCAGATAATGATTCTGGCAGCAGATTTGGCGGCGCTGAAAATATTGTGCCAAATCCGGCCTTATTTGACAACCTTTTTCTTCCCTTGAATCGCCATATCCCTTACAGAACAAGCCTTACGAGATTTTGGCAGCACCCCCGGGAAAATCGCCCCCGCTTCGGTTCGCCAAATTTGCTCAATTCTGCCCCGAACCTCCTTGCAATGAGAATATAATCTCATCCCCATTCCCCATTCTCTCCATGAAACAAGAACGACAAACCGCGATCGCAGCCGTGAGAGCGGCGGCCAAACTTTGCGAAACGGTTCGCCAGCAACGCTCTCAACCCCTCACCAAACAAGATGCCAGTCCCGTCACCGTCGCCGACTTCGGGGCGCAAGCGATCGTTTGTCAGAGCCTTGCCGCTCATTTTCCCGCCGATCCCGTCATTGGGGAAGAAGATTCCACCATGCTGCAACAGGGCGATCGCAAGGAAGAATTGAGCCGCGTCGTCGCCTTGGTGCGGGATATCCTCCCCGAAGCCAGCCCCGATGAGATTCTCCACTGGATCGATCGCGGCAATGGGGAAATCGCCTCTCGGTACTGGACCCTCGACCCCATCGACGGCACGAAAGGCTTTATTCGCGGCGACCAATACGCGATCGCCCTTGCCTTAGTCGAAGAAGGTCAACTGCAACTCGGAATCCTCGGCTGTCCCGCCTTACCCCTCGATCCCGCCGATCCCGACAGTCCGAAGGGAGTCCTCTTTCTCGCCATCCGAGGAGAAGGCACGCAAATGCTGAGTTTGACCGATAATACGACAACCTTCGCCAAAGTCAACGCCACGGAAGCGCCGCCCAAACTGGGACTGATTGCCAGTGTAGAGCCGGGTCACAGCGATCGCGTCAAACAAAGCGCCCTCATTGAAGCCATGGGCATCACGCGATCGGTCTTGCGCATGGACTCCCAAGCCAAATACGCCGCCGTCGCCCGAGGGGAAGCGGATATTTACACCCGCATCCCTCGCCCGGATCGCCCCAATAAGCGGGAAAATATCTGGGATCACGCGGCCGGGGCGATCGTCTTGGAAGAAGCAGGCGGGCGCGTGACGGATCTCGACGGCAAACCCCTCGATTTCTCCCTAGGGGCAAAACTCACGGCAAATCGCGGCATCGTCGCCACAAACGGCACCATTCACGATCGCGTTTTGCAATTCACCCGGAAAAACTAAGCAGACACTTAGGAAATATTAAGAAAATCTATAATATCGCAACCAGAGTGTTGACATCTGAAAATTTTGCTGTATTCTGGTGTTCAGGTGTGAGGAAAAGTGAGAGAAGACGCTTGGGGTCGAAACAAGGAAAGACTCCCAAGCGTCTTTTCTATTTGGTTATTAGTTATTGGTTATTGGTTGCTTGCACTGTACTTCGACAAGCTCAGCAGCCGCAGAGCCGAAGTATTGGTTATTCTTTGCTCCATTGCGTTAACCTTCTAAATCCCCCAAGAGTCGAGGTAGGGCGATTTTATTGGCATGAGAGAATAAATTTTCAAGAAAGTTGATCTTCAGACACCCATAAACCAATTATCAACCGCGATGTTGCGCGGGGGGTTTGGGGGCGGCGCTGCGCCCACAATGGGGGGGGACTGGGGGGGAGACCGCCCCCCCATAAACTTCGGGCTTCAGAGAGGATTTATAACAACTCTAACCTTCCGATCGATCAAGCCATATCCCCAACTTTTCTCTGGAAAGCGCAGAATTTGCCAAGTAAAGAATGGTCGTTGATGGTTAATAATTGGTAGGTGGTTATTGCTTCCCTCTTGGGAGGGGCTGGGGGTGGGTTTGATACGCTTTGCTCGTTACACATTACTCATTGCATTTCTTCTCAAAACAGCAATTGTCCCGGCCTTCGCCACACCACCGCGATCGCCCGATCGCACCGTAGAATGTGAAATCCTCGCGATCGGCGGCGGACTGGCAGGATCGGCAACCGCTTACGAAGCCCTCCTCGCCGGGCGTACCGTTTGCATGACCGAGATAACCGACTGGGTGGGGGGACAAATTTCCGCCCAAGGCACCTCCGCCCTCGACGAAAAAAGCCGACAGCGATCGCTCTTGTTTTATCCCCGAGGCTATAACGAATTTCGCATCCGCATCGAAGACAAATACGGTCGCCTCAACCCCGGAGAATGTTGGGTCAGTGCCTCTTGCTTTCCCCCCAGAGATGCCCACGAAATCCTCTTCCAACAACTCCAAGATGCCGCCGAACAAGGAGAAGGTACCTTACACTGGTTTCCCAACACCGTCATTAAAGACCTAGAAATCAGTCCCGAAGGCAACATCATCCAAAGCGCGATCGCCATCCAACACCAACCTGCCCCCAACGCCCCGCCCCTCAACAGCGCAACCCTTTCTCAAACCATCGAAGACGCTTATACATATATCGACTCGCCCCGCTTCCAAAAAACCATCATTCGCCTCGTCCCCAAAGGCAAAAACGATCCCAGCTTAGTCAATTGGTACGTCGTCGATGCCACGGAAACCGGGGAAATTATCGCCCTCGCAGACGTACCCTACCGCCTCGGCATCGATCCCCTCTCCGCAGTCGAACCCTCCTCCTCGGGCAGCATCACCGCAGGCGATCCCTACTGCACCCAAGGGTTTACCTATACCTTTGCGATGGAGAAAATGGCAGAAACCCAGACCTATGACGTGCCGGAATTTTACCCCCAATACGAACCCTATTACAGCTACGAACTCTCTCGCTTTGCCAATGTCGATCTCCTCTTTACCTATCGCCGCATCTGGAGTCCCACCACGGGAGACCCGGACAGTTTTGGCGGCATTCGCTGGACGGAAGTAACCCCTGGCGATATCTCCATGCAGAATTGGACTTGGGGTAACGACTATCGACCCGGTACCGAACGAGATAACCTGATTTATACCCGTTCCCAACTGGAAGCGATGGGACAGTTAAAACCGGGCGGATGGATGGGAGGACTGCGCACCGACACCCTGAGAAGAGGTGAAGAACACGCGATCGGCTTTTTCTATTGGTTGGTGCAGGGAACGACAGATTCCCAGTTAGGAGATGGGGTTAAGGAAAGCGATCGCACCCATCGCTACGTCATGGGATTAGACTCTCCCATGGGAACCGCCCACGGACTCTCCAAATATCCTTATATTCGCGAAGGCCGTCGCATTATCGGCCGCCCTTCTTTTGGCTATCCCGACGGGTTTAGCGTCACGGAATTGGATATTTCTGCCAAAAACTACCGAGATGAATACTATCAAAATACCTTACCTCCCAAAATGTACGAGGATATGTGGCGGCGATTATCCGGACTGGGAGTTATCGATGTCATTTTCGAGGATTTGCCCGCCGAAAGCGTCACCCGTCGCACCCGTTCCACCCTCTATCCCGACTCCGTAGGCATTGCCCAATACAACATCGATTTTCATCCTTGCATGACCCTGTATCCTCCCGAACTCCCTGGCAATACAGAACGGGAAGGAACGAGACAGGGGGCGGGTTTGACCTATCCCGCCCAGATTCCCCTACGCGCCCTCATTCCTCAAGAAATCGATAACTTATTAGTCGCCGGAAAGAGCATCGCTACCAGTCATATTGTGGCGGCGGCCTATCGCGTTCACTCCTTTGAATGGTCTGTTGGGGCGGCGGCGGGAACCGCGATCGCTTATGCCCTAGAAAACGATCTGATGCCCTATCAATTAGTTGAAACCATGCCGCGACCCAATCCCCAATTGCAGGAATTAAAGTTGCGTTTGGTGGAAAATGGCAATCCCAACGCTTTTCCCGATAGTTCGATTTTTAATTTGGATTGGGATAACTGGAAGTAGGATTACCAGCCAAAATAGAAGCGAGCAATCTCATATTCTATTAAGTGATTTAAGATTTTTTTAAGATTATGAACAAGCAAAAGTTAATAAATTATGAAAGTAAACGAGTCTTTTGTATGTCTTGCTACAAAATAAAGCGAACCCGAGGAGTACCATACACACCTCGACGCTCTATTTTTTAGAGCGATCGCCATAATTGATTAAGAGAGGTAGAAAACAAAACAATGATTGAGAGATTAGGACGAAGAAAGTTTTTAATGTACGGTTCTGCGGCCTTGGGAACTAGTCTTTTGCTCAAAGCCTGCACTAACACCGAACCCGAAAATTCTTCCGAAGATGCTGCCGAAGACTCTACAGAAACATCGAGCAGTGGCGATACGATTAAAGTGGGAATTCTCCACTCTATGAGTGGGACAATGGCCATTAGCGAAACCACCGTAGTCGATGCCGAACGACTGGCAATTAAAGAGATTAACGAATCCGGTGGCGTTCTGGGCAAACAAATTGAAGCGATCGTCGAAGATGGGAACTCCGACTGGCCGACTTTCGCCGAAAAAGCAACCAAACTAATCGATCGCGATGAAGTCGTGACGGTTTTTGGTTGTTGGACTTCTGCCAGCCGAAAAGCCGTTTTAGATGTCTTTGAATCCAAAGATCATATGCTTTGGTATCCCGTCCAATACGAAGGACAAGAATGTTCTAAAAACATCTTCTATACGGGAGCAGCCCCCAACCAACAGATCGAACCGGCCGTAGATTGGCTGCTCGATAATAAAGGCACGCAATTCTTCTTAGTCGGTTCGGATTACGTTTTTCCCCGCACAGCCAACACGATTATTAAAGAGCAATTGAAAGCGAAAGGTGGGGAAGTTGTCGGCGAAGATTATCTCGATCTCGGCAATACCGAAGTTACGCCCATTATCACCAAAATTCAGGCCGCTTTACCTGACGGTGGCGTGATCTTCAATACCTTAAATGGAGATAGTAACGTTGCCTTCTTTAAACAAATGCAAGGTGCGGGACTCGGCCCCGATAAATATCCCGTGATGTCTGTCAGCGTTGCCGAAGAAGAAGTGCGACAAATCGGGCCGGAATTCCTCAAAGGTCATTACGCCGCTTGGAACTATTTCCAAACCGTGGAGACTCCAGAAAACGAAAAATGGGTCGCCGCTTTTAAAGAAGAATACGGCGAAGATCGCGTTACCAATGACCCGATGGAAGCTGCCTATATCATGGTTTATTTGTGGAAACAGGCAGTCGAAAAAGCTGGAACTGCGGACGATTTAGAAAAAGTTCGCGCGGCGGCGATCGGACAAGAATTCGATGCGCCAGAAGGCAAAGTCACCATGAATGCCAATCACCACATCTCTAAAACAGTCCGGATCGGCGAAGTCCGCGACGATGGTTTATTCGAGATTGTTTGGGAAACCGATGCCCCCGTCGATCCTCTCCCTTGGAATCAATTTGTTCCCGAAACTAAGGGTTTTGGATGCGATTGGAGTGATGCAGAAAAAGGCGGCAAATACAAAATAGAAGCCTGATTGTTCAGTCACCAGTCACCAGTCACCAGTCACCAGTTATTGGGATTGGTGACTTCTGGTTATTTCAAACAATTGATAATTGTTCATTAATAATTAAAAGGTGTTACAACTATTTCTTGGTTTATTTAATGGGGTTAGTATTGGTTCGGTATTATTAATTGCAGCGTTAGGTCTGGCTGTTGTCTTCGGACTCATGGGCGTAATTAACTTGGCTCATGGGGAATTAATGATGCTAGGAGCTTATACTACCTTTGTCGTTCAGAATATCTTTAAAATGCTCGGCGATCCGTGGTTTGGCGCATATATTTTTGTGGCTTTACCTGTCGCTTTTATCGTTGCAGCATTGGCAGGATTGGCATTAGAAAGAGGAGTAATTCGCTTTCTCTACGGACGACCCCTCGAAACGCTTTTAGCAACTTGGGGCGTGAGTTTGATGTTGCGCCAGTTCGTCCGTAGCGTCAACTCGGTTTTAGCGATCGCTTTAGTTGTCTTTTGCTTATTATTTTTTGGCGCTTGGGTACTCTTAAGTCGTCGTCTCGACTGGCAAAAAATCCGCAATGGCGCGCTAACAATCTTAGCTTTACTAACGGGAGGTATTGCAACAGCAGTCGGTTTTTTATTAAATAACCAAGAGGCTTTAGCAAAACCGTGGTTTAGCGCTAGGAATGTAGATGTTACTGCCCCAGCTTGGTTGCGAGGGGGATTCCCCGTCGGTAATTTTCAACTACCCTACGCCAGAATTTTTATCATTATTTTAACCATCGTTTGCGTCTTAGGAATTTATCTCTTTTTAAATCGCTCGAATTGGGGTTTAAAAATTCGCGCCGTGACCCAAAATCGCGAAATGAGTTCTTGTTTGGGAATTCCTACCAATCAAGTTGATGCTTTAACCTTTGCCCTCGGATCCGGTCTTGCTGGCATTGCTGGCGTTGCGATTACTTTACTCGGTTCTGTAGGTCCGAATACCGGACAAAATTACATCGTTGATACTTTTATGGTGGTCGTTGTCGGTGGGGTCGGTAATTTATTTGGCAGTATCCTCGCAGCATTAGCGATCGGCACGGTCACTTATTTCGTAGGTTCGGGAACGATCGCCCTCATGTTCGTAAAAAATCCCGCCATGCAACCCGTTACCGATTTCTTCACCTTCTTTGCCACCAGTAGCATGGCAAAAGTCATGGTATTTGCTCTCATCATCGCCTTCCTCCAATTTAAACCCGCCGGAATTTTCCCGCAAAAAGGCAGAACCGCAGAACTTTAAAGGCAGGATGAATATTAAAAATCATGGAATTGCTAACAATTGGAAAAGTTAACGGATGAATCTTGATAAAGCTAATTCAATCAAACGCAAAAAGCGGCGCAAATTTCTTGTTGAAGGGATTGCGATCGCGGCGATCGGTCTCGTTTTTTGCTTGCTAGTTCCGGCAATTTTGCCCGAATTTCGCCTCAAACTCCTAGGGCGCTTTCTTTCCTTAGCGATCGTCGCCCTAGGAATCGATTTAATTTGGGGTTATACGGGGTTACTCAGCCTCGGACACGGCATCTTTTTTGCCCTCGGTGGTTATGGCTTTGCCATGCACCTGAAATTGCAATTACCCGAAGGACAAATCCCAGACTTTTTCACCCTTTACGGGGTTGACAAATTACCCTTTTTCTGGTATCCATTTTATTCTTTTCCCATTACTTTAATTGCGATCGCGATCGTGCCGACGGTTGTAGCGGGATTGTTGGGTTATCTGGTTTTTCGCAATCGCATTAAAGGAGTTTATTTCTCCATTTTAACCCAAGCTGCCCTACTGGTCTTTTTTAACTTCTTCAACGGTCAGCAAAAGCTCATTAATGGGACGAATGGACTCAAAACAGATACAGAGACTCTCTTTGGCACGGTCGTCAGTTCATCGGGGGCGCAGTTAGCCTTTTATGAACTCACGGTTTTAGCCGTTATTCTCATTTATTTACTCTGTCGTTGGCTGACAAGCGGCAGATTTGGCCGCATTTTGATCGCCATTCGCGATGATGAAAATCGGTTGCGTTTTTCCGGTTACAATCCAACCTGGTTTAAAGTTCTCGTCTTTTCCATTTCTGGAGGCATTGCAGGCATTGCAGGCGCATTGTATACCGTTCAAACGGGAATTATTACACCGAGTTCCATGAGCGTTGCAGACTCTATCGAAATGGTAATTTGGGTGGCAGTTGGGGGACGAGGAACATTAGTCGGCGCAATTGTCGGCACATTGCTGGTTAGATTTGCCCGCACTTTATTGAGCGAACAATTCCCCGAAGTGTGGTTATTTTTCCAAGGTACATTGTTTTTATTGGTAGTTACAGTATTGCCGAATGGAGTTGTTGGCTGGGGAAGAGATTGGCTTTTTCCAAAACTGCGATCGCGCCTCGGAATGCAAGAGCCAATGACGACCTATCCCAGTTTAGAAACAGATGCGATCGTTCAACAAGAACGAGAAGAATTAGAGTCATTGCAAGATAGTCAGAGGTAAATATAATGACAGGTAAAATTTTAGAAATCGCTCGCTTAACTGTAAGTTTTGATGGGTTTAAGGCACTAAACAATCTTAACTTTAGTATGGATGCGGGAGAATTGCGGGTGATTATCGGCCCGAATGGAGCGGGAAAAACAACATTTTTAGATGTCATTACCGGAAAAGTACAACCCACGGAA
>JBCCVR010000007.1:0-80446 GCA_039194995.1 Cyanobacteria bacterium P01_E01_bin.42
ATTTCCTATTGTATTCAAAAGTCTCTCCTTTTTTTATAGCATACAAGCTGTAAGTTCAAACATAACGCAATTTAATTGCGCTGGTGACAGCGCGATCTGAAAATAGTAACAACCTATTTTTTGATTATTAACTCACCTTGAATTTGGCGAATCGGATCGTTTGCCTCAAAACGAAGTTGAATTGTTCCATATCCCCAACTCATAGCGCAGAGACTGATAATAGTACAAAGACACGTAATACTCAAAACAATGGTTGAATAGGATTTTTTGTCTTTCATGGATTTTCTTCAAAAGTAAGAGATTGAGAATTGCTAAGATTGTGGTGGCGTGATGATCCTTGGTAAACTAACCAGCATCTAAACAAAACCTTTTGATAGCATTGTTAGACTATCTGTATATTAGTGAGTAAATATCGCAAGAGCTACACCATAAACTAGGACACCCGCGCCCCTATTTAGCATAAATGTTCTATATCTCACATATTAGTATAAAAAAACTAAATTTAAGGCAAATTTTCAAATCTTGTTGTTCCATCGAGAGAAATATACAGCACTCGATTCACCATATCGTTACCTGTATCTAATTCCTCTTGTATTGCTGCGATCGCATTCTGCAAAACAGTGATTTGTTCATCGCGAAGCAGATCGCCCTCCTGAATAAAAACAATACCCGCATGAACATCACAAGCACCAGCAACTCGCTCAAAATCGGTGATATTTGCAGTGACTAGAATTCGATCTTCGCTCAGAGCATATTCAAAAACACGGCGATCGCTTGCTCCCAACAAGCCTCGATCCCGGACGGCGATCGCATCAATGAAAAGCGTTTGAGCTAAATAATGCGCAACAGCAGGAGACATATCCTCATCAATTAAAAACTTCATTCAGTTGAGAGTAAACTTTGACATAGAGATGGGCAAACATTAAATCTCTTTCAGACAAATAAGGATAATCCTCAAGAATAACCGCCGATCGCTCGCCTCGTTCTAACATTCCCCCAACATGGCGCACTGATAGGCGAGAATTGGGAAAAACAGCTTCTCCTCCCATGATGTCGCTATCCCTTGTTAGACTCGCTTGCCAATGGATAAAGGCGATAATATCCTCGACTGTAAACGTTTGCTGCATTTTTGACCCCTACTCGCATTCTTCCTCTTCAACTGTAGCGCGATCGCACTCCTCCGAAAGAATGGGCGATCGCCGATATCTCCGACTATCTTAGAATGAGCGGTCTTACGGATTAAAATTATGGCACGCAAGCCTCTTTCTCGCCTTCTTTCCCGCGCCCTGCATTTGGCAACTCGTGCCAACCGCGAGGGAATTCCCGTGGATGAACTGCCAGAGTTAGAGCGACATCAGCAGCAACTCAAAATTGCTAAACTGAAACGGCGCAAATTGCTGAAAATGATGGGGGCTTTTGGAGGAGGAACGATGTTGGCTGTTGGCTGCAAGCATTCCTCGTCTTCCCCTCTCCCTCACGGAATAGAGGCAAAAATCGCGATCGTCGGTGCCGGACTGGCGGGACTAAATGCCGCTTACCAGCTAAAAAAAGCCGGCTATCGCGCTACGATTTACGAAGCCTCTAATCGCATTGGCGGTCGAATGTATACGATTAAAGATGTTGTGGGGAAAGATATTTGGGTCGATCGCGGTGCCGAATTTATCAATAGCGACCATCGAGATATGCGATCGCTGGCCAGAGAATTTAATATCCCTCTACTGGATCGCTATGCCTCTGAAGAAAGAGAATTGAACGATCTTTACTATTTCGACGGGGGCACAATCTCTGAAAGCAAACTCACAGATGCCTTTCTCCTCATTGCCGAACGGATCGCCGTGGATGCCGATCGCCTCTCGGAAGCGTGGGAAAGTGCTAGCGTAGAACTGGATGCCCTTTCTGTCGCCGAATATTGCGATCGCCTCGGTATTAGCGGCTGGCCGCGAAAATTGATTGATGTGTTCCTAACCTCGGAAATGGGACTCGAACCAGAGGAAATTACCGCCCTGAGCTTGATTTGGTCTTTTGGTGGCGAAGGAAATTCCGACGAACGATTTCTCGTTCAAAATGGTACCCAATCTATCACCGATGCGATCGCCCGAGAAGTGCAAGATCAAATCGAAACGGGAATGACCTTAGAAGCCTTGCGAGATCGCGGCAACGGCTTTACTCTCACGTTTAACGGCACGGATATCGAGGTAGATATTGCGATCGTTACCGTTCCTTTTAGCGTCCTCCGTCAAGTGCGCCTTGATTTAACCCTACCAGACAAACTCGAACGCTTTATTCGCCAAGTTGGTTATGGAAATAATGTGAAAGTTACGACGGGATTTACGGGTAAACCGTGGCGAGAAGTCCGATTGAACGGACGAGGAACGAGCGATTTGTCTTGGCAATTTTGTTGGGATGCGACGCAATTACAACCCGTAAAAACAGGGGCATTGACCTTTTATACGGGTGGCAAGGCGGGCTTATCGTCCGATCGCTATAGCGAGGTAGAAAATGCCAAAATATATATCAAACCCCTCGTGCCTCTCATTTCCAATCTCCAAGAAACATGGAATGGGAAAGCAACTCGTTTGCACTGGCCGTCCTCCCCTTACGCCCGTGGCAGTTATGCTTGTTTCAAACCCGGACAATATACCGGATTTATCCAAGATTCCGTTTATTTAGAAGGACAAACCAAACAAGAATGTGCCTATGGCAACTTGATTTTTGCGGGAGAGCATAGCAGCGATGAATATCAAGGTTATATGAATGGTGCAGCACAGTCGGGGCGTTTGGCTGCAAAAGCGGCTTTAATGCGCTTAAATGCTTGAAAAAGAATATTGAACCACACCAGACGCAGAGGGCACAGAGAGTTTAATTTAGGAGGTGCAGAGGGTGCAGAGAGTTTAAAGCATTAGTTCATTTTTCGGGAATCCGATCGCCTCTCTTTGTAGACTGCTCGAAAATTCATTGGGGAAATAGAAATGGCACGAAAAGTTCGGGGGTTTTGGTGGAGAATCTTACAAGTTTTGATAGCATCGATTCTCTTGGGGTATAGCGCGATCGCACTGCTATTATTCTTCTATCAACGGCGCTTTATTTTTAATCCCATGTCTGCAATGGAATTAACTCCCAAAGATTTAAATCTTACCGCTTATGAAGAAGTGTGGATTCCGGTTGAAAATCGAGGAGAGATAGAGCACTTGCACGGTTGGTTTTTACCTTCTAATGATTCTCCTTGGGGAACATTGCTTTATTTGCATGGAAAAGGCGGCAATATCAGCACGAATATCCGCCAAGCGCATTATTTCCAAAAACTAGGGTTTTCCGTGCTTTTATTTGACTATCGGGGATACGGACGCAGCGAGGGAAAGTTTCCCAGCGAAAGACGGGTTTATGGGGATGCAGAGGCCGCTTGGAATTATTTGCGAGAACGGCATAATATTCCCCCCGATCGCATTTTTATTTACGGGCATTCCCTCGGTGGGGCGATCGCGATCGAACTGGCAACCAAACAACCGGATGCGGCGGGTTTAATCGTACAAAATTCTTTTACTTCTCTCGTAGATATGAGCAAGCGCTTGACTCATTTTCGCATTTTTCCCGTTAATATTCTCCTGAGAGATCGCTTTGATTCCATTGCCAAAGTGACCGATTTACAAATGCCCGTTCTCTATATTCACGGTGCTGAAGATGATTACGTTCCTCCACAAATGAGCCGAACATTATACGAGCGATCTCCCCAACCGAAATCCTTTTTTCTCGTTCCGAGGGCGGGTCATAATAACGGGAATTTATTTTACGATAACCCAAATTACGGTCAAGAAATTCGCCAATTCATCCAAGAGGTCAAAAGATAAATTAAAGGTAGCGATCGCCCTTATTATTCAAAAACGAGCGGTCTTAACGGTAAAATAACCCTCATCTCCCTGTAAGCGTTCATTCCTTGGAGTCCCGTTCATTGCTCGCCTTTCCTGAAAATGACCTATAACCTGAGAATTGCCGACCTGCCCGAAAGCGAACGCCCGAGGGAAAGATTGCTGGCGATCGGGGCCAAAAACCTCTCAACCGCCGAACTCATCGCCATTCTCCTCGGCACGGGTCAAGGGCCGGGCAAACTATCGGCAGTGGGTCTCGGCCATCACATCTTACAAACCTTGGGACGGCATCAACGAGATCCCCTTGATATCATGCGAGAAGTATCCCCACAGGAATTGATGGATATTGAAGGCGTGGGACCCGCCAAAGCGACCTCAATTTTAGCGGCGATCGAACTGGGAAAACGCGCTTTTCAACTGCGACCCGCTCCCAAAGCACTGATAGACTCCCCCCAAGTGGCGGTAGATGCCCTCAGTCACGATCTGATGTGGCAGTTGCAAGAACGTTTTGCCGTTCTTTTAATGGATACGAAAAATTGCTTATTGGGAACACAACTGATTAGCATTGGTACTGCAACCGAAACGATCGCCAATCCCCCAGACATTTTTCGCGAGGTCATTCGCCACGGATCCACCCGTTTTATCGTCGCTCACAATCATCCCTCTGGAGCCGTAGAGCCTTCAGGAGAAGATATTAGCCTAACCGAACAACTATTACAAGCAGCGCGGCTTTTAAACCTACCTTTATTGGATCACTTAATTTTAGGTAATGGAGAATTTAGCAGCTTGCGCCAGAAAACCGATCTCTGGAATCGCTATCCCCAAGGAGATTGAATACAGTTTAACCCCCCATTCACAGAAACAGAGTTTGCGGGTTCTGTTAATTTTTCTCTCAAATTCAATTGATTCAGCGAGAACTATGCCAACCTAAAAGTAGCAAAGTTTCGTTTCGAAAAAGTCGATCCCGATTACGGATTGGCTCATTTTGAATTGTTGGAGGACATTATGAACGTTCGAGAACTCAAAAAAGAAACCCAAGAAAATGCGATCGCCGATCTAACCGTTGATAATTTTGAAGTTGGCGATTCTCTTAACAATGAAGGTGAAAATAAAGAATTTCAGAAAATTTTAGTTGCGATCGATCGCGACTCGACTCCCCCGGCAGTATTAGAAAAAGCTGTTTCTCTAACCAAACAATTTAACGGTCATCTAATGCTATTTCACTGCCTTCACGACCCCTTCCCCAACAGTTCCAATGTCTTGGCGGCGGGTAGCATGGGCATCTACGGCGGTAGCTATTCGGTGGAAATGCTCGAACAATCGCAAAAGTTGGCACGACAGGAGCAAGATGATGTTTTAGCATGGTTGCAATCTTGGGGCCAAAAATTGACGGATCTGGGGCTTGCTACGGAATTCGATTACAAGCAAGGGGATGCGGGTCAAGCGATTTGCGCCCTCGCCACGAGTTGGAATGCCGATACCATCGTCATCGGCCGTCGCGGGCGATCGGGACTGTCGGAAATGCTTCTCGGCAGTGTCAGTAACTATGTCTTGCATCATGCGCCCTGCACGGTTATGGTAGTGCAATAAACTAACCCGCACGTAACACGAAATGAGGAATTGGGGACGCTTTTTTAGTTTGGGCATTGTTTTAAACTTAGTTTTATTTTTCCTTCTGGGAAACTTATCCTTTTCCGCCCATTCTGCGGATTCTCCTGCGTCCTTTACCTCTCCGCGATCGCATCCCCTGCCCCCGCAGTTAGTACAATGGCAAGATTCGAATGATGACTATTTCGATCTGATTGACCCCACGCCATTGGGATATTTGGTCTGGTCGGATTTTCCCGTGAAAATCTATCTCGAATCCGAGGGGGAGGGGGATGAAAATTCCGCCCGCAAATGGGAGCGATCGGTGCGACAAGCGATCGCGGAATGGAATGTTTATCTCCCGCTCGAAGAAGTGAGAGATAAAGAAAATGCCGATATTATTTGGGTGCGATCGCGTCCCCCTATGCGTGCTAGGATCGACCGAGAAAATCGCCGACTCATTATCCCCCGCGCCAGAACTGCCGAGGCCAAATACGAAATTTATCTGCAAAAGACCGATCCCCCGACTCTCGCCCATCGCTTCCAGATTTTTTTGGGGTCTCATCAAAGCGAGAGACATACTTTAGGGACGGCAAGGCACGAATTGGGTCACGCCCTCGGAATTTGGGGTCACAGTCCCCTAGAAACTGATGCCCTCTACGAGGCACAAACGGGAAATCCGCCGCCGATTTCCCCGCGAGATATCAATACGTTAAAAAAGATTTACGAACAGCCCACGCAGTTAGGTTGGCAGGTTGAAAAGATCCCTTCTAGCCCCCCTTCATGAGCTATGCTTTATACAAAAGTCGCTGAAAGCATTCATTCCCTGAAAAGGATTCTAGCTCTCGATTGCGTGAATCCCAAGCAGGGGAAGGGAGGATCTAGAGGCTACGAATACTGTGTAAGTCCTAACACTTACAATTTCCTTTGTGCCCTCACGATCTCTTCGGCAAGTTCTTGAACGGCAGCTTCTACAGCCTCAGCGAGGAGATCGTCTTCAGCCCCTTGACTGGAACCGCTAATACCGCTCACGCTACCGCTTGCATTGCTGGCTTTGACCTCTTCTTCGACTTCTGCCGTTGCCAAAATGCTACCGTTTTCGGGATCGATAATGCGCGCGTTAATTTCCACTGTTGCTACGAATTCTTCGTTGCAAACCCGGGCCACGAGCGCCCCCACGCAAATTCTCTTTTCCTCAACCTCAAATTGAGTCACCGTCCCGTCAACAACCGCATCAATTCCTTTTGCATGGGCTGCAGCCAATGCCTCGGAGAGATCTACGGAATACCACCAGCGATCGCTTTCGCCAATTTGGCTGCTATCGACCAGAGCATAAGTTCCATTATTAACCAACGTGTTAATCAAACGCTCGCTAATCCCTCGGGCGGCTCCCACGCCGCGATAAGAAGAATACCAACGAGACGCATTTGCTGCCTCAAACTCGAGTACGACAATTTTGGGTTGGGCATTTTGAGCAACAGCCGGAGAATCCAAGTTCGGTGTAAATTGCGAGGAAACAAAATCTCCTGCAACCAAAGCGGCCCCGGCGGTCATCGGAATCAAGAGCAAATGTTTTAAGAAGTTCATGCGATTTCTCCAATTGATAATCCCTGAATCTACTTGCGCGATCTCAACAAGTAGCAGGTATACCCGTTTATAACACCCGCATTACGAGGGATGAAGAGAAGTATCAAAATTTGAAACGCCAAGATTTTTACTTTGCAATTCCATCTATACTCTTCTATCGCTCTTTGCATGGGGAGGAAATCTGGAAGTTCTTCGGATTACAATATTTCCTGCAACGCAGAGACAACAAGAGCGATATTGTCTTCCGTTAAGCAAGAAGACAGCCCCAACAGCACGGGAATGGAATCATCGGGGTTCTGCGCCCGTGCGAGGAGTTCTCCCGCCAAATCTAATAGAGTCGTCGTTTTTCCCGATCTGGGTTGACCGAGAATTAACAAGCGACCCCCAATATCCGAGCGATCGCCCGGCTTAGTTTAACAGCATTGGGCGTGATTGCGATCGCATTATCTTTTATACGCAAAGTGCGTACATTCTGTGTTATTCGCTTTCCCTGACAGCTATACTAAAAAAAGTAAAAACAGCAAAGATACCTCATCGAAAGAGCAAGTTTTGATGAGGTTGAGTTTGTTATTTATCCGACTCAAAGGAGGTGATATTATGTCGGAATTTTTTGGTTTGCTGGTCGCGGCTCTCATCCAGTTAATCGTTGAAGTTGGCGCTTCGTTGATTATTGATTGGATTAATCGCGATCGCTAGGTTTCGTCTCGTTGGCTTAAAGACTGGCTCTATTGAGTCGGTCTTTTTTTGAGTAGATTATGATGTGATAAAGATCACACTGTATTCTAGAATGCTCCCTCATTCTACACCCATTTGGGTGTAGATTGGGAACAAGTTATATATGTTGAGATTGATTTTCTGTATTGGTTAAATTTATAAGCTGATTACTTTGTGAAAGGTATTGCCTTTACTAATCAAAACGCTGCCTTGGCCTTCGCCATTGCCATCATCTGCTATGGCATCTCCCGCTCTGCCACCGTCGTGATTCGGGCGTGGCGTTCGTAGGAAGGATCGGTGACGGTCGTTACACCTAGCTTTCAATAAGCTCGCACTTCTCAACCTAAATCTCAATTGCGCGAAGCAATCCTAGGATTGCTTCGCGCAGAAATTTTATTGAGTTACAGTTTCTCAACCTGTTCGGTAACGGGTGGCGATTGACTTCCCTTTGCGATCCAGAAGTTGAGAGACATCGACATCATGCCGAAAATGACAACCAGTGCAACGATTGCGATCGCAGCCGTGGAATTGTTCAGCTTGGCGAGTTTTTGCAGAGCTTTAACCATAAGCTCAAAAGGAGTTTTTGGCGTTTTTTGATTTGCCATTGTATTTTGGGGATTTTTCTGGCGATCGCCCGCCAGACTGACTAGCTTATTATGAATATTTTTTTGTACTAGCCAGTCCTCACGATCGCCATAAGCCGATTTTAGCGATCGCCTATTTTGCCATTCGCAACAATACGACGACGCTATTACTCACTTGTCTTGTATCTCGTCCTTGTTTGCTTTTTACCCGAGGTCAATGTTGGTTATGGCGGTGTCGCCACCGACACAGAACCTCCCCCCCCGATCGCGAGATGTGCGATCGCTTTCAATCTTTCGGCCTTAGCTGTTAGAGCCAGCAATAAGATCTCGCCAAACCAGCAATAACGATCGCCTTGAGCCAGAATTAACTGCAACTAGAAAGTAAAGAAAACGGTCGTTTTCCCTACTATCGGACTTAGACTCCAAAATGGGCAGAAATAGGAGGTTTCAGCGTTAAATAACTCGGTTAAATTATCTGAGTAAAGAAACTCTTTTCATCGAGAAGCGCGATCGCTTTTTATTGCCAATCTCCTTGGGTGGTAAACGCCGCCCATTTGTAAGGCAATTCCCCCGATCGCCACATTTGCAATTGTGCGGCTCTTAGCGATCGCGATGGACTCATTTCCCGATCGAGCAGATTCTTGTAAAATTCGCTCATCAACGTTGCCGTCGCAATATCGCTCACATTCCACAAACTCACCGTCACTCGCCGCGCCCCTGCATACATGAATCCCCGAGTCAACCCGATAACACCTTCGCCGTCGATCTCTTCACCGATCCCCGTTTGACAGGCGCTCAAGACGACGAGATCGGCATTGAGTTGGAGATTGTAGATATCCTGCAAGCGCAAAAAGCCATCTTGTTCTCGTCCCGCTTCATCGTAAAGGGAGAGCGCCAGTCCGGAGAGTTGGGGATTGTCTTGAATGCAACCATGAGTGGATAGGTGCAATATTTGGTATCGGGCGAGATTTTCGCTGGTAGCGGCGGCGCGATCGGCAGCAAAACCCATCGCGAGGAATCCTTGATTATCGGGGACGAGAGCGAGGATGTTTTCGGCTTCGGTGCGGGTGTAGGGCAGGCGATCGAAACTATTGCAACCATCGCGAAACAAGTCGAGGAGCGGATTAACCGAAGTGGTTTCGATCCCTCCAGAAAGACGGGCATCGCGTCTGGAGAAGACAGGATCGGCAAAAACAGCAATTTTCTTTTCAGCAGGGGGACGATTTTGCATTTGTTGGCGTTGAATCGCAAGACTGGAAGCCGAAGAGAGGTTAACAATTTCATGGTTTGCCAGTAGGGGTGTAATGCTTGTGCCCTCTCCCGACGCTCCCGATGCTCCCGATGCTCCCGACGCTCCCCCCGCCCAAGGCAACGCCCCAAAAGGAAGGCGATGCAACTTTCCATCCGCCACGATCGCCAATCTCTGACCTTTTAACTTATCGGCGATGGGACTCAGAAGCATTTGCGCGAGGTCTTTCCCTTCGGTGAGGGGATTGCGATCCTCCGCTTGCAGGGCGATCGCATATTTCTCGGCCGCTGTTTCAATCTCTTGACGGGACGGGAGTTCGTAAGTGGCAAACTCATCTTTCCCCACAACAAAGAGATGGCTGCGTTCCGGGCCAAGGGCATATTCGAGCAGGAGGGTATCTTCATCGAGAACCCGCTCCTGAATCTCTTCTAGGGTCAAAGGTTGGGGATACTTTAAATCTGCATAGGCGGGATGGTTTCGACGAATGCGGGTTTCGAGATCCGATAGCGATCGCAAGAGTTGTTCTTTCTCTTCCGCGAGGCTCTCCAAGGTTGCGTTCTCATAACTGCCCCGCACCAATTCCAAGCGGCGCTGTTCTGCGGCACTGAATTCCTGTATTAAGCGTTCTTCTTCGGCGAGGAGGGCGGGGGCGACATTTTGACGGATATCGAGATTGGCTTCGGTGAGGAGTTCTGTGAAAGTGCGGGCGCGATTCTTCTCGCTGGCGTGAAAGGCTTGCTTATCGTAGCCGCGATCCGGGTTTTCGCCATGCAGTTGCATGAGAATGTCGATGTAGAGTCGGTAGTGTTCGGAGATCGTGGCAAAAAAGGACTGACGGAGATCGGGGTTTTCAATGTTCGAACGAATGGACTCAGCGATCGCGATTGCGGTTTCAATGTCTTTCAACGCTTCTCTCAATTTGCCCTGCTGTTGTTTGGCTAAAGCCAGATTAAAGTAAAGAAACCCTTCCCAAACCCGATCGCCGATTTCCCGCAAAACGACTAAAGCGCGTTCGTAGGCAGCGATCGCCCCCTCATGGTTTCCTTGAGAATCGAACAGAATGCCCAAATTACCGAGGGAAGATCCTTCCCCCCATCGATTCCCCATTTCCTGCGAGATGGCTAAAGATTGACTATAATAATCCCTCGCTTGTCTAAATTGACCCAACAATTTAGAAACAATCCCCAAATTATTGAGGGTTTTTCCTTCCCCTTCGCGATTGTCGATCGCCCGCGCGATCGCCAGAGCGCTTTCGTAGTAACCGAGAGCGCGTTCGTATTCTTCCAAACTCTGATAAACCGCACCCAAATTATTGAAAATTGCTCCCTCCTCAGCACGGTTGCCAATTTCTCGAGCGATAGTTAGAGCGCGTTCGTAGTAATTAATAGCGCGATCGGTTTCTCCTAAAAGAGAGTAAACCACCCCGGCATTTTTTAAAGAAGCACTTTCCCCGGGGCGATCGCCAATCGCTTGAAAAATAGTTAACGAACCCTCCAAAGCAGCCAAGGCTTGGGAGTATTGTCCCAAGGATTGATAAAGATTGCCCAAATTATTGAGGGTCTTTCCTTCACCATCGCGATCGCCAATTTCGCGAAAAATGACCAAAGATTGTTCTTGAACATCGATCGCCCTTGCATGATCTCCCGTCAATTTGTAGAGATTGCCTAAATTGCCTAGAGTCCGACCTTCTCCGGCGCGATCGCCCAGTTCCCGAAAGATAACCAAAGATTGTTGATACAAATCGATCGCCCGACCATATTCTCGCAAACCCTTGTAAATCACCCCCAAATTATTGAGGACTTTGCCCTCGCCATCGCGATCGCCAATGGCGCGATAAATTTCTAATGCCCCCTCCCAAGAGCGAGCGGCTTCACGGAATTGGCGGGATCTAAAGTGCTGAATGCCTTGCTCTAATAACCGATCGGCTTCTCCCGTGCGCTCCTCTCGACTTTGGGCGAGAATGGGGAAAAACGGTCTTTCGATGGCGATCGCTGCGGGCGAGAGGCAGCAAATTGAGGCGATTGCACCTGCTAAGCTCCACTTATTCATTCTCGCTCTCCTTTTTTTTGAATTTTGGTCATTTCCACCCATCCCGTCAATTCAGCGAAACACCTACATCCGACCAGACGGCAAATTCATTCCCGCTCGGTTCGCAAAAGTGAAAACGCCGCCCCCCCGGGAAGGAAAAAATCGGCTTGACGATCACCCCTCCTGCTGCTTCGATTTTAGCTTGAGTGGCTTCGAGATCGCGACTGTAGAAAACAATCAATGCCCCGCCATTCGCCGTTGATGAGGCTAAATCAGACTGAAAGAAACCCCCATTGAGTCCAGGAGCGGAAAAAGCCGTATATTCCCGGCCGAAGTCTTCAAAAGACCATCCAAAGACTCGGGCAAAGAATGCTTTCGTCTCGGGCATATCCTTCGCTGGAAATTCAACATAATCGATCTTTTCACTTTCTGTCATGATGCAATTGTGAATTTGTACTATTTTACATCCGCTATCGTGTCTTTGTCTCAAGTTCGTTCGATCGATTGTTTCATTTCTTCGAGACTTTCGTGAATTTGTTTGAGTTGTTCTTGCAGTTCGTTTTGTTGCTGTATTTGTTCGAGGCTCGCTTGAATCGAATTTAATTGTTCTTGTTGAGCGTGTAATTGTCTTTCCATTTGTCGGGTGTCTCTGCGTCGATCTAAAAACATCTGTCGTTCGACTCGTTCGTGCGATCGGTGGGTTTCTTCAATACTATTGGTCATCACTCCGATCAAAAGATTGATGACGATGAATGCACCAATTAAAATAAAACTGCTAAAGAAAGCAGCACTTAGTAAAGGCGAGGCTTCGGGGGCAACACACAGGGCTTCTCGTCCGTCGTATCCATAGCGATCGCATCCATACATTTGGGTATACATCAGATCCGGCCAGCCTTCGAGGGTGACGGCGCGAAACATGGAGAGCATCGATAATCCTAAAGTTTTGAAGTGAAAAGGATCGTTTGCTCCAAACATGAATGTTCCGGCAACGCCGTAAATATAGAATAGAAGACAGAGTAATAAAACAACGTATCCCGTCGCGGGTAAACTTCTCAATAAGGCTTCTACCAGAATTTGCAGTTGTGGAAAAGAACGGACTAATTTCATGACTCGAAGCAGTCGCACCATCCTCAAAATCATGATGTATTGACCGTTTGTGAGCACGATACAGCCAATCAGAATCAAAAAATCAAAAATATTCCAAGCATCGTAAAAATAGCGCCAAGGTCGATTTTTCTCAGCCAGCACTTTGAGAATAAACTCAACCAGAAAGACACCAATAATCATTCCCTCTAAAACAGTAAATAGATGATGATATCGTTCGACAAGTGCAAAATTAGTCTGCAAGCCAATCAGAATACCCGCTAAAATAATAATCGCGACAATCGAGATTTTAAAGAGTCGAGATTCTACAAATCTCGCGATCGCATCCCACATAATCTAACCCCAGATATGCCTATGAAAATTCAATTCTATTCTCCCCCATCGCGACCGCTCATCCTCTAAAAACCGATAACTGATGTAGAGACAAGGCATGCCTTGTCTCTACTAGATTTCAGGATTGGGTGAATATTGTTTGTCGTAACTGAATTGGGTATGAAATGTCAAGTTTCTCGGCTATGGTTTCTTAAGTGTAGAGATAAGCCTGTCGTAACTGCCAATTCAAGTCACGATTGACTTCGCTTTGAATGCGATTTCCCCGCAAGCAATGCTCTAACTTGATATCGTCAACGAAGAACCTCACCTCTAGGTTTCTGCCCCCCAGATTGACGGAATCAACCCAAACTTTGGGATCTTGCCATTCATTGCGAGAACTCTTAAAGTCCTCTCGCAGCCAAGATCGCAGGGTTTCCACGGCATCATCGAGTCGGGTTTCTTCTCCCGTGGGATCGTTGAGTTTGCTGAAGAGCTTATTGAGTCGGCTTTTCAGTAAAGTCAGTTTTTGCTCCCACTCTCGGGGTAAAACCTCTTTATCGTCCCGCATCAAATCCGGATCTTGCAACCAAGCGTCGTACCAAGTGCGGACGAGGTCGATTAGTTTTTTATCTCCCGTCTCTCCCTGCATCTCTTCAAGTCGAGCTTGTCGAGTCCGTCGTCCTACTCGTTCGGCTTGAACTTCTAAGCCAACATTATCGCAAATTTCCAGAAAATCCCCCTGAATGGAGCGAATTTCGTCTACATCCAGTCCGCCTTGTTCGAGTAAGTCGATTTTTTTGGCGAGAAGTTCGAAAGATTTTTCGACTTTATCAAGTTGTATGTTGACGGCTTTTTCTGCAAGCAATCGTTTTTTCCCGACTTCTCGTTTTCGCTCGACGTTCATGGTCATTCCCGAACAACCGTAGAATTTGTCGATAAATTCGAGCTTGCGATCGATGTCCCCTAGGGTATCGGGGTGAGAAAGAACGACGGATTCGATCAGAGCGATCGTTCTGGCGGGATCTACGTCTGCTTTAATGGGGATCTGGAGAGCGTAGTAATAGTTAAAGGTAGGACGGGTGACATTGGTAATTTGCTGCCCCTGTAACTGACCGTTGGGAATGTAAATATCGCAGTGGGTATCGATAATGTACATTTGCGTAACCCGCAAGCCGACCTTCTTAATAATGGCGCGAGAACCGTTCGGTAAAGCCACAACATCTCCAAAGCGGAAAGGCGTATCAATGAGCAACACCAAACCACTGGTAAAGTTGGCAAGAATATCTTGCAGGGCAAAACCCAAGATAAAGGAAATCCCGCCAATTGCGACCCACAATCCCGTGAGATCGACTCCCAAACTCTGTATCGTGATTAAACCGCCCACCAAGTAGATAATAACGGGGAGCATGGTTTCGAGGATGGGCACGAGAACGTCATCCCACATGGCCTCGCTTTGTTCGGCAAACTTTTTCAGGGCGTAGGCAATCACTTCGGTAAAGAGTCGCGCAACCCAAAAGGTGACGGCAAGGGAAATCGCGGCGCTTAAAATATTTTGCACCCAAGCATAGGCTTTCAGGAACTCCAGTTGGGAGAGGGCAATTTTCAGGCTAATGGCGATCGCAACGATAACCGAAGGCAGTCGCGATACATTCAAGGACACCAACGGCAAATCGTTGCGCAGGCGACGAAACCACAAACGCAGAATGAAGAAGAAGAAAATATAGAGAACGAAGATAACTCCCGCAGCGATCGCCAAGTCTTGGAAGAGGGCGTTTAACTCTGCTGGCGTGACAAGGGCTGCTTTAGGGATGCTTAGGCGAAAAACCATCTCGGGTACTGTTGTTGAGGACTACCAACGAATATTTTACAAACGATTTGCGATCTGGCGAATCTTTTGTAAAAATATTGAGTAAAATAATGCAAAGTATTGCGATCGTTCTCAACATTTTCTTAACGTAAGGATTCCCATTAGGAGGTATAGCGCTCGTGTCTACAGACGTACTGGAGAAACCTGCAATTGGCCAAAAAACATCCACCGTTCGCAAGATTGCTCCGCGCTATCGCGTTTTACTGCATAACGACGACTTCAATTCAATGGAATATGTCGTCCAAACGTTGATGCAGACGGTGGGAGGTCTCACACAGCCCCAAGCAGTGAGCATTATGATGGAGGCTCATAATAATGGCGTTGCTTTAGTCATTACCTGTGCATTGGAACCGGCAGAATTCTATTGCGAAACGTTGAAAAATCACGGATTAAGCAGTACGATTGAACCGGATGAATAAAAATACTGTCCGTCTGGTTTTGTTTGCTCCAGTCTCGCGAGGATAACGGGATTGAAATCAATTGTTCTTTTTGTTCGCGATCGCCCGGCATACCAACGGCTGGGTATTTTTGTTATTATCCTCGCGATGGTTTGGTTGCCGTTTTATCTTCCTTTACATTTTTTATTGGGGGATGATCCTAATCTGCGCTCGATCGCAACCCTCGCTATTCTCTACATCGAGTTCCTCTTCTTATTACATTGGTGGGGTCGAGAAATTTGGCAACTTCCCAATGTTTTCCAGCATTATGGCTTAACCAACAGCCGGAAAAATGGCATAGAGTTACTCAAAGGTTTAGCGATCGGTTTGTGGATAACCCTGGGGCTATTTATACTCATGGTGGTTTTGAGATGGGCGACTTTTCAACCCCTCACAAACCCGGTTAGAATCATTTTAGAAGGGCTGTTAATGTCCGTTGCTGTGGGTTTTGCTGAGGAGTTATTATTTCGCGGCTGGTTCTTAGATGAATTAGAACGGGATTATTCTCCCTCAGTTTCGCTTTGGGTGAATGCAATTATTTTTGCGATCGCACATTTCATTAAACCCCTTTCGGAAATGATCCGTACTTTTCCTCAATTTCCGGGGTTGCTATTATTAGGAGCGATTTTGGCAAGCAGCAAGGGCAAATTTAACAATCGTTTGGGCAGCGCGATCGGCTTGCACGCGGGTTTGATTTGGGGATACTATATCATTAATGTGGGAAATTTGGTCGAATATAGCGATCGCGTTTCTCCTTGGATTACGGGGGTGGATCGCAATCCTTTGGCGGGATTGATGGGATTGTGTTTTTTAGGAATTCTCGCTTTTATTTTGCGAGTTATTCCCAACCCAGCCGGGAAAGAAAGCGAGATTTAAAGCCTTTTGAGGAGAAAATTAATGACAGCATCTGGACGAACTATTGCAATTGGTGATATTCACGGCTGTGCGATCGCCTTCGATTTATTGTTAGATGCGATCGCGCTGCAACCTGAAGATACAGTCATTACTTTAGGGGATTATATCGATCGCGGTAGTGATTCTAAAGGGGTTATCGATCGCTTAATTGCTTTACACAAAAAAGGTCAACTCATTCCCTTAAAAGGCAATCATGAAATAATGATGCTAGAAGCACGTCAATCTCAACACAAAGAATGGTATTGGCGACAATTTGGTGGAGAAGAAACATTAAAATCTTACGCTCCTGCTGGCAAAATCATAACATTAGGAAATATTCCGAGAGAACACTGGCATTTTCTTAAAACAACTTGTCATTCTATCTGGGAAACTGAACATCACTTTTTTGTTCATGCAACTGTTGATTCAAATATTCCATTAAATTCTCAAGCTGAGCATAAACTCTTTTGGGAAAAATTAAAAGTTCGAGAATTTATGCCGCATCAATCTGGTAAAACTATGATATGCGGTCATACAAAACAACCAAGTGGAAAACCAATTAATTTCGGTCATGGAATTTGCATCGATACATGGGCATATGGTGCGGGTTGGCTGACGGGTTTTGATGTTAATAGCGGCAGAATATGGCAAACCACTCAAAGAGGAGATACTCGTCTTGGTTGGATTGATGATTTTCGAGTTTGAACTTAGTCAAGAGGTCAAGAATGAAAGTAGGAAGAACCATTGCGATCGGGGATATTCACGGCTGTGCGATTGCTTTCGATTTATTGTTAGACTCGATTGCACTGCAACCTGAAGATACGGTCATTACTTTAGGGGATTATATCGATCGCGGTAATGATTCTAAAGGGGTTATCGATCGCTTAATTGCTTTACACAAAAAAGGTCAATTAATTCCTTTAAAAGGCAATCATGAAATTATGTTATTAGAAGCACGTCAATCCCAAGAAGAGGAACGACAGTGGCGAAAATATGGTGGTGAAATAACCTTAAAATCTTATGTTAGTGCGAAAAAAATGTAACATTAAACACGATTCCTATAGAACATTGGCAGTTTGTCGAGAAGACCTGCCGCAATTTTTGGGAAACAGAAACTCATTTTTTCGTTCATGCTAATGTCGATCCCAATATTCCTTTAGCGGAACAACCCGAATATAAAATCTTTTGGGATAGAGTTGGTATTTGGGGATCTCCTCAGCATCAATCGGGTAAAATCATGGTGTGCGGTCATACTGCTCAAAGAAGTGGCGAACCCTTCCATTTCGGTCATGGAGTTTGCATCGATACATATGCTTATGGAGGGGGTTGGCTGACGGGTTTTGATGTCAATAGCGGCAGGATTTGGCAAACTAATCAAAGAGGAGATACTCGCCTTGGTTGGATTGATGATTTTCAAGTTTGAACTTAGTCAAGAGGTCAAGAATGAAAGTAGGACGAACCATTGCGATCGGGGATATTCACGGCTGTGCGATCGCCTTCGACTTATTGTTATAGCAATCCTTGAGAATTTCTAATAGGTGGACGCGATCGGTATATTTGTTCTATTGAAACTATAACCCTTAGAAAAATCCCAAGCAAGCAACAAAGCGGGCGCATTTGCCCGCCTCACTTTTTGCTAAATATCGAAAGATATTCGATCGCATCATTAATCTAGCCGCGTAACTTATCGAGAACGCTGCGATCTTCTAAAGTGGAGGTATCCCCCGCCACTTCTTGACCCGCCGCTAAGTTTCGCAATAAACGACGCATGATTTTACCCGATCGCGTTTTGGGAAGAACATCGGTAAAGCGAATTTCTCCCGGCCGGGCGATCGCGCCGATTTCCTTGACCACGTGCTGCATTAACTCATCTCTGAGGGAATCGCTACTTTCGTAATCCCCCTCTAAAGTGACAAAAGCAAACACCTCTTCTCCTTTTACGTCATTGGGTCGTCCCACTACAGCCGCTTCGGCAACCGAGGGATGAGAAACTAACGCAGACTCGACCTCCATCGTCCCCAAACGGTGTCCGGAAACGTTCATCACGTCATCCACGCGACCCATCACCCAGAAATAGCCATCGGGATCTTTGCGCGCCCCATCCCCTGCAAAATAGAAGTGCTGTCCGTCCTTGGGTTTGATATGTTCCCAATAAGTGCGGCGGAAACGCGCCTCATCTCCGTAGACCGTGCGAATCATACTCGGCCAAGGATGTTTAACGACCAAATAGCCCCCCTCATTTTCGCCTACCGGGTTGCCATCGAGATCGACAATATCTGCGACGATACCAGGAAACGGATAGGTCGCGGATCCGGGTTTGGCAGGGGTTGCACCGGGGAGAGGAGTTAGCATAAAGCCCCCTGTTTCCGTTTGCCACCAAGTATCGACAATGGGGCATTTTTCGCCGCCAATGACCCGGTGATACCACATCCACGCCTCGGGATTAATGGGTTCTCCGACAGTGCCGAGAATGCGTAGAGAAGAGAGATCCCGTGCATTAGGCAAATCTTCACCCATCTTGATAAATGCCCGGATCGCCGTCGGTGCCGTGTAAAAAATCGTCACGCCGTATTTTTCCACCACATCCCAGAGACAGCCCAGGTTAGAAGGACGGGGTGCGCCTTCATACATTAAACTGGTAGCACCGTTGGAGAGGGGACCGTAAACGATATAACTATGTCCAGTGATCCAGCCCACATCCGCCGTACACCAATAGACATCTGTATCTTTAAGATCGAATGTCCATTTTGTCGTCATATGGGTGTAGAGATTGTATCCTCCCGTGGTGTGTACGACTCCTTTCGGCTTGCCCGTCGTCCCACTCGTATAGAGGATAAAAAGCATATCTTCGCTATCCATCGGTTCCGCCGGACAGTCTGCCGATGCGTCCTTCGCTAGATCGTGCCACCAATGATCCCGCCCAGCTTCCATGTGGATGGCTTCCTTGGTACGCTGAACCACGAGGACATTTTTCACGGTGGGGACGGCATTATCGGCGATCGCTTCATCGACGGCAGGTTTTAGGGGAACGATCTTATCCTTGCGAAAACCTCCATCGGCAGTCACAACTAATTTTGCTTCTGCATCTAGGAGGCGCGTTTTTAATGCTTCAGCGCTAAAACCGCCAAAGATAACGCTATGAGGCGCACCGATGCGGGTACAGGCTAACATGGCGATCGCAGCTTCTGGGATCATGGGCATATAAATTCCCACGCGATCGCCTTTTTTCACCCCCAACTGTTTGAAGACATTGGCCATTTTGCAGACTTCCCGATGCAGTTGGGCATAGGTGAGGGTGCAACTATCCCCGGGTTCACCTTCCCAAATCAGGGCTGCTTTGTTTTTGCGCCACGTCGTCAGATGCCGATCCAAACAGTTATAGGATAAGTTTAATTTTCCCCCGACAAACCATTTGGCAAAAGGCGGCTGCCAGTCGAGGACTTTATCCCACTTCTCAAACCAGTCTAGTTCTTGCTCTGCCAGTTCTCCCCAAAAACCTTCGGGGTTGGCTGCTGCTTTTTCATAAAGTTCTTTATATTTTTCCATGCTGCCGATGGTTGCATTGGCAGCAAAGTCTGCAGGTGGGGGAAAGGTACGATTTTCTTGTAGGATTGATTCTATCGTTGCTTCGGACATTGGTATTTTTGGCTACATTGACGATTTTTTCACGATACTCCTCGGGGGAACGCCGCGATCGCAATTGTTGTTTTTCTTTAAAATTTGTCGGGAAGTCGTCCTTTCTCTTACATTCTTTCCCTTGCATTCGGTAAACGAATGTAAAGATGGCCGATGTAACGCGAATCCTCCCCTTTGTCGTTAAATTTGTCCTAGACTCACTAAATTGGTCATAAACTCTCTCGAATGAGCCAATTAAGTTTTCATATTTAAGAGGATTTTATATCTTTTTTAGTAGCTGAATGAAAGGGGCATTCACCGGGGTTTGAATTGACAGAATGGTAGCGAAAGGGAAAAACGAACTCAGTATCATTGCGATCGCTCAGTACGGTCAGTTTCGTATACTGCAAATCCCTATCCCATTCGGATTCCTCGTGGAAAAGTAAAGGGTATGGTGGAATGCGATCGTATTCTTCCATGCGCTTGTAAATATTGTGTCGGGGTTCTTCTCCCCAACGTTTCCACACTCTTTCAAAAACATCATCGGGGTTAATGACTGCGATTAAACCGGGGCCTAAATTCCGCGATCGCCGATCGTGATTGGCAGGGGTGCTGATATTGATAAATAAACTCCTTCCACCCAAACAATAGCGCCATTCGGAATCGTTGGGATCGGTGGGAATTTCTTCTGGCCAGGGAAAGCGATCGCGTTGATGCAGTTCATTCAAAAAATGATAGGCTTGTTTAGCGTAATATTCAAGGGAGTGCTCTTCGGCTTCCACGGGAAAGAGGATCGCCAAACTTAATAAGAACGAGTTTTGTTCTGTTTTATTTGCCATTAACTCTCGTTCTTCTTCTAAGTAGGCATAAACAGCTTCAAGAATGTGTCCCAAACTTTCTGAGGTAGTTAAGGAAGGCGCGATCGCATAGCGGATCGTTTCTTTTTGTTCGGCTAAAGTCCCGAAGAAACACGGAAAATTATTTCGGTGTATCGTATCGACAAAGGCTTCATAACTTTGGGCAACCCAGTCGGGGACTTGACAATTCTCGAATGCCGATTCGAGTTGGGGTTTTGTCCATAGCGGGGTTAGCCCGTCTGGAGAGAGGCGATCGATAATCATGAGCTTAATTTAGGTATTTTATTAAATAACAGGATTGAAGCATTTCGCGCCGACTTACATCCAAAGTTGTAATTTTCTTCTAGCATTGCCCATCATATAACAACTGTGTACTTAAGGAAAAGTTTTGTTAAAAAAATAGCAATCTCCACTCATCCAAGGAGATGGAAAACTCTCAAAAATATCGATCGTGACAGCAATTTTTTTTTTTGATTGACAAAGAGATGAAAAAATGATTATCTGGAACTAGGAAAAATATAGTACAAAAACAAAATGAACAGAGAAGATCCTAAAAATTCGCTCAAAAATATATTAAATATTGGAGTAATTATCGTGAAAATCACAAGACCTTATCAAGAGTAGGATTGACAATGTACCTTGAAAAAGAAAAAATTAGTTTTTCTAAGCGTGAAAACTTAACGAATGAACTCATCAAAAACCATCGATATTAAGAGATAAAGTATTTAAACGATGTTACAAATAGCAGTCAATTCAGATCAAAATACACAGGTTATTGCTAAAATCCAGCATCCTTGTTTTTTAATGAGCGCGCCTTTTTTTGTATCTGCTGATGTTGTCAATAACCCAGTGATGCAAGAAGTTATTGATTCACTCAGTCCGGAAGATAGAGTAATCAATATCGATCTCGCTCTCTCTCAATTTCAGGAGTTATATGGTTTTATTGCAAGTAAGGCTCTGGTTTATTTGCTTCCCAGCTATCCAGGCTTGCAAGATCAAACCTATGTTGCTAATTTGGGTATAGTTCTTCCTCATTTAACCGAACTTACTGTTGTTATTTCTAATTACTATTCTGAAGTTCGACGCAATGAAAGTGAAATTGGGCGCGAGTTTTTTAAACTGATGAAGTTTCCTAAAGTTATGAATGCCCCGGAATATTTTGAAGGAGAAGCAGATTTAAAGTATCTTCGCGATAATGTGTATTGTTGTGCTCACGGTCTTCGCACTTCTAAAACTGCTCTTGATTGGTTTGCAAAATCTTTTGATATGAAAGTAATTCCTATTCGTATGGAAGACCCATATCTGTATCATTTAGATTGTTTGTTTTTGCCTCTTTCTGAAGATAGCGTGCTTGCTTGTACGGAAAAACTCTCTCCCGCAACTCAGAAAGAATTAGAGAAGTATGTTAGAATTTACGATCTCGATTCTTCCCTTGCGATTATGGCAACTACAAATGCGCTAATTTTAGGCAAATATATCTTAGTCGGAACAAATAGAAAAAGACTCGATAATAAACAAGATAAATATCATCAACAAGAAAAAGATAAGCTCGATTTTTTAGAAAAACTGTGTACGCAAATCAATCGAGAACTCGTTATTTTCGACCTTTCAGAATTTGAAAAATCTGGTGCGGCACTTTCTTGCCTAATCATGAACTTAAATTACAAGAATTATAATCTTAATTCAATAACTCATACATCTTGCTGAAAAACTTAAGATTTCGGAAAACCTGCAATCGAGGTTTTGACAAAAGAATTAAACTTTTGAGGAGAGATTGCCGATCGCAATTTTGAATGAGAATTTAGACAAAACGTTCGAGATAAAAAAATGCCTTCCGACCAAACCCAAACGCCCCTCATTGATGCCATCAAAGCGGTTTCTCGCCAGCATCTTTCAGTTTTTTACGTTCCCGGTCACAAACGAGGTCAGGGAATACCCTCTCAATTAAGCGATTGGTTGGGAGCAGAAATATTTCGTGCCGATCTGCCGGAGTTACCAGAATTTGGCAGTCTCTTTCCTCCTCAAGGGACGGTTAAAACAGCCCAAGAACTTGCAGCAGAAGCATTTGGGGCAAAGCAAACATGGTTTTTGGCCAATGGTTCTACATCAGGAGTTGAAGCCGCAATTCTAGCAACTTGCAGGCAAGGGGACAAAATTATTTTGCCTCGCAATGTTCACAAATCAGCAATATCGGGTCTGGTTCTGTCCGGTGCCATGCCAATTTTTGTGAATCCCGAATGCGATCGCAATCTTCCCACCAGCATTACTCCAAAGACTCTCAAAACGGCTTTAGAAACCCATCCCGATGTAAAAGCCGTGATGGTAGTCTATCCCACCTATCACGGGATCTGCGGAGATTTAGGAGCGATCGCCTCTCTCGTTCATCAATACAATATCCCCTTGTTAGTGGATGAGGCACATGGGGCGCATTTTGCCTTTCATCCCAACTTACCAGCCTCCGCCCTATCTTTGGGGGCAGATATTGCCGTACAGTCTACCCATAAAACCCTCGGGGCAATGACGCAGGCTTCGATGTTGCATTTACAAGGCGATCGCATTTCCCCCGATCGCATTACAAATGCCTTGCGTCTGCTTCAGTCTACCAGCCCCAATCATATTTTACTAGCTTCCCTAGATGCTGCCCGACACCAGATGGCAATGCAAGGAGAAGCGTTATTAGAGAAAGCCTTAAACCTAGCAGAAGAAGTCCGCGATCGCCTTGCCAACATTGCCGATCTCTGGGTTTTTGAACCCACTTCTGCAACGATCGATCGCACTCGTATCGCGATCGATGCAACCCAATTGGGATTAACGGGTTTTGCAGCCGATGAGATCTTATACGATGAATTGGGAGTAACGGCAGAACTTCCCGAACTGCAATATTTAACGTTTGTTCTCACCTTTGGCAATACCCCAGCAGATTGCGATCGCCTCGTTGAAGCCTATCAAATCCTAGAACGCGATCGTCGCCATCTCCCCATCTCCCCCATCTCCCCCATCCTCCCCATCCCTTCCATTTCCTCCATCTCTCCTCGCGAGGCATATTTTGCCCCAACGGAAACTGTTGCTTTCGATCTCGCGGGCGATCGTATCAGTGCCGAGTTAATTTGCCCTTATCCTCCCGGTATTCCTTTATTAATGCCGGGAGAAGCGATTTCTGCTGCGGTTCTCAATCGCTTGCAACGCATCCGCACTCTAGGACAAACGATTAATATCGAAGGATGTAGCGATCCAACGCTAAAAACATTGAAGGTTATTTGCTAATTGTGGAGGAATTTTGGCGATGGTGAAAGGTGCGATCGCAGAAGTCAAAGTTAAATCGATTGAATGGTTATCAAAAGATGCAGAAGAGGCTTTACTTTGCATAACCGATGGAGTCTATGAATGTCTTGTATACGACCAACCTTGCGATCTCAACGTCGGAAGTCTAGTTTATGAACCTTTAGAAACTCTAGATGCGTGTGGAGCAGTTAGAGTCAATGAAAGTAAAATTGGTTTCTCAAAAATGAGAGGCTATTTTGATTATGATATTACTGCTGAAGTTGTCGATACGAACGCAGAAATTGTCAAAGTAGGCAATATTCTTATTGATATACAATACTCGCTACCCGGAGATATTCACCAAGGAGACATTGTGAATTTTACTTGCAATAGATTAGTTTTTATGGGTTAGCCTGCACAATAAAAAAGGGTACAGAACTGTACCCTTACAATCATTCGAGATAGAGAGAAATTAACGATGGAAAAGAGTTAGGAGTTCGCGATCGCGTTGCTGCCATACGCATCTAACCCATAAGCAGGGATGCGATCGCTGTAGTCGGTTTCGCGACCCGTTACGGTTTTGGCGGTCACTTCAAATCCTTGAGAATTCCAGTTACGTTCGTGAATGGGCTTGCTTTGTTCGCCTCGGAAATATGCCTGAGTTCCTAAAGCGGCTGCGGCAACCCAACCGATGATTAAAAATGCAAATAAGATGGACATAACGATCCTCCGCGTAATTGCTTGTATAGTTTTGTAAACTCTTATGTAAATAAATGTAACAATTATTTCTGAAGATGTCAAGGGAGTGGTAGTTTAAAGGGTTTATCTGAGTTTTGCTCCGATAGGGTAAAGCGAAGCGTCTATCTGCGATCGACTCGCTGATTTTTGTTTCGACCCAAAGAAATTAAATTCTTGTTACAAGCAAGTGATTACTCATTCTGCGTTGTTATTATTGAAAATTATTAGCAATAAAGACGAGCTTGGCTGCAATTCATGCGAAACTCAACTCAAACAGAGAATCCTCTATCCCTCTACCGCTACATTCACCCCAATCTCATTTTCTCTCTCGGCTTGTTTTTATCTGCTTGTATGGGCGGGATCGTGTGGCAATGGGAACGGCAAAGATTGCAAAGTGACTTGCAAGATCGAGCAGATGTACTGGAAGAAACCTTGCAAGATATCTTAAATGGCGACTCAGAGGCCTCTCCTACAACTCAAAATTATTCTCAAGAGAGAATTAGGGAAGAATTGACTCGAGGAGAGTCAAAATCCATCCGATCGCTCATTGAGACGGCTCGATCGGGACTCAGTTTGGAAGACTTAAATATCTATATTTGGGAAGGTCAACTCAATCAGTCCGAGCGTCCCCTTGTTCTCTATAAGTTCAATCGTCACGAATTTGTGACCGATCTTGAAAATAATCCGCCCCAATTAACGGGTCGGGGATGGTTGTGTTCTGAATTCGTTCCCCCTTCGAGATCGTCCACAGGAATGGCCTTTCGTCAACTCAGACAAACTCGCAGTACGGTTCGCTCCTGTCGGCGATCGCTTCAGATTGGTTCCGATCGGTTGTCTTTTCTCCTCTTACCCACGCCCGAGTATCTCGCCCCCTATCGATATTGGCGAACTTGGGGAACTGTTGCGGGGGGATTGCTGGTCACGGGTTTTTTAGCCTTCTATCTGCAACTGATTCAACGTTACACCCGACAAATGGAACATCTAGTCCGAGAGCGGGGCGAAAAAGCCGAAGCCTTACAAAAAGCCTTAGAAGAGTTGCAAGATACCCAAGCTATGCTTGTTCATAGTGAAAAAATGTCGAGTTTGGGGCAAATGGTGGCGGGAATTGCTCACGAGGTGAATAATCCCTTGCAGTTTGTGTCTGGAAACGTAACCCACCTCAACGAATATACCGAGGGAATAACGCAATTGCTCAAACTTTATCAGCAACATTATCCCCAAACCCCCACAGAAATCGACGAATATGCAGAAGATATCGATATCGAGTTTGTGACGGAAGATCTGCCCAATATTTTAGGTTCAATGCAGGTGGGGATCGATCGCATCGTCCAAATTGTTCGCTCTATGCGCAATTTTGCCCGTACCGACCAAAAGCAAATGAAACCCACCGATCTACAAGAAGGGATCGAAAGTACCCTGTTAATTTTGCACAATCGCCTCAAAGCAAGCGGCGATCGCCCCGGTATTGAAGTGACCAAAGCGTATCAAGATATTCCGTTAGTGGAATGTCATGGGGGACAAATCAATCAGGTGTTTATGAATATTCTCGCCAATGCGATCGATGCTCTCCACGATCGCGATGCTCGACGCTCTCCCGAAGAAATTGCCGAAAAAGCAAGTCAAATTATTATTCGCACTGAATTGCTCGAGGGCGATCGCGTGCGGGTGCAAATTGCCGATAACGGCTGGGGAATTCCCTTAGAAGCACAACAACATATCTTTGAGCCATTTTTCACCACTAAGCCCGAAGGGAAAGGAACGGGATTAGGGATGTCTATCAGTTATAAAATCGTAGTCGAAAATCATGGGGGACATCTCGGATTTGAATCTAGTCGCGATCGCGGAACTGAATTCACCATCGAACTTCCCCTCGAGTCGGCCGAACTCGAACTCTCTTCTTTGACGGGACAGAAAAACCCAGTGGCACTCAATTCGGTTCGTTAATACAAATTCGCGTTATGGTTTTATTGTATCTTTGAGGTGTTTTTCTTGTTTGCACCTCAAACCGACTTGCTCTATTTTAGGAACAATGTTGAAAAATAATGACAGAATTTCAACGCAGCCCGAGCGATCGCTACAACAATATCATTAATAATTTAAAGAAAATTAATGAGGAAAATTCCCAAGTTTTAAAGCAATCGACACCGGAAGAGCGAGCGACTTTATCTCCGCTTTTAGATCGGCTGAAATTGCAAGAAGAAGTTGCCACCTTATATATTTTGCTACCTAAAATTAGAAAACTTTTGATTAAGATCGATCGCGAAGCAGAAAGCGGTAATGGCCAAAGCCGAAGAGCCAAACAAAACCAAATCAGAAAAGATGAGTTAGAAATTCTCCTGCAACATACCGAAAATGCAATAGACCTCCTCACCTATGGTCATCCTAGCATTTACTTGGCCAAAGAAATTAGAATCAATATCCAAAAAACGCTCAATTTTTACGATCGCAGACAGCCTTGGAGTTTCTGTCTCAATCGCTGGGTAGATTTTTGTAACTCCAAATCCGATCCCCTTAAAGTGGTGATGGGATTGCTGATTTCTACACCGATTTTTCTGGCTCTATTTGCGATCGCGTTATATTATCTCTCAGTCGGTCAAAATCAGTTAAAAGTTCAGATTGAAGCAACAAGACGAGCATTACTAATCGGTCAATATCGAGACGATCCCGATGTTTCCAGCCAAGAGAGCAGTATTTTCGGACCGAAAGTTAAGACTCAAATTCAATCTGAAATCCAAAAAACATTAAGCAACACTCCTCTCGATCTCGAAGGATTAAGTCCTAATGAGAAAAAACTGCTCCAAGAAGAAATTGAAAAGAGAAAACTCAGCCAGCTTGAAGAAACTCAACAAGACTATGCCCTACTTTTCTTCTTACTTTTGGTCGCTTGTTCTGGGGCTTTTGGCAGTATTATCAGCCTCTTTATCAGAATGCACGACTTTGAAGAAAAAGAATATTCAAATCCTTTAGTTTTATTGCTTACCGGTGCCCTCAAGCCTTTAATCGGGGCAATCTTTGGATTGCTACTTTGTGGTGTTTTAAAATCGGGTATTTTAACGATTCGGATCGAAGCTGCACCAGAACAACATAAAAGTGATGAATTATTATTCTGTTCTCTGGCTTTTGTGGTTGGTTTTAGCGAACGTCTGGCGAAAGATGTGATTAAAAGAACGGAAAATACCTTACTCGGAAGTAGCGAAAGACAACTGCCACCTCGAGAAGAAACCCGTCAAGAGGAAAACCAAGACAACTCATGAAAACTCGTATAGCATTACACTTTTTGGTGAGGAAATTTCTTCTCTCTGTGTCTCTCTGTGTCTTTGTGGTTTAAATTCTTCATTTCCTAATGTATTTACGTCATGCTATAGATATTAAAATAACCGCGAAGACCGGGTCAGAGCAGTTTCTCGGATTCCCATGCCTATAGCGGTTGTTTTGCAAAAGCGATCGCAATGATGCTTCTTCATTCATTTACAATTTAACTTCAATATCAACCCCGGCGGGCAAATCCAATTTCATCAGTGCATCGATGGTTTTTGAGGAAGGCTGATAGATATCGATAATCCGTCGGTGGGTGCGGGTCTCAAAATGCTCGCGGGAGTCCTTATCCACGTGGGGCGATCGCAGCAAACAATAAATCTTGCGCTTGGTGGGGAGGGGAATGGGGCCGATCGCGGTGGCATTAGTGCGGTTGGCCGTATCGACGATCTTTTCGCAGGACGTATCCAGCAAGCGGCGATCGAATGCTTTCAAACGAATGCGAATTTTTTGCTGTTGAATGGTAGCCATGATTCAAAATTGAGACAAATAAAGAGAAAATTCAGAGCAAAAGAGCAGAAAGATTAGGCCTTTCTGCTCCTTGTTAAATAGAGTGGAGTCTATTCGACAATCTTGGAAACGACACCTGCACCGATGGTGCGACCGCCTTCACGAATTGCAAAGCGCATCCCTTGCTCGATCGCGATCGGACAAATCAATGTCACGGTCATTTTGATGCGATCGCCTGGCATCACCATTTCTACATTACTACCATCATCGGCAGTATAAGAGTCAATGGTTCCGGTTACATCCGTGGTGCGGATGTAGAACTGAGGACGATAGCCAGAAAAGAAGGGCGTATGACGACCACCTTCTTCTTTTTTCAGGACATAAACTTCTCCCTCAAACTTGGTGTGAGGGGTAATTGAACCGGGTTTTGCCAAGACCATACCCCGTTCGATATCTTCCTTGTTAATCCCCCGGAGAAGCACGCCAACGTTATCCCCTGCCATACCTTCATCCAAGGTTTTTTGGAACATTTCCACACCCGTAACGGTGGTACTGCGAGTGTCGCGAATGCCAATAATTTCGATGGTTTCGCCGACTTTGACTTTACCCCGTTCGATCCGTCCCGTGGCAACAGTTCCACGACCGGTAATGGAGAAAACGTCTTCAACTGCCATCAAGAAAGGCTTGTCAATTTCTCGTTCTGGGGTGGGAATGGCTTCATCGACATTATCCATAAGAGAGAGGATTTTATCCACCCACTCATTGTCACCTTTACCAAGATCGGGCTTCTCTGTTAACGCCTCAACAGCCTTCAGAGCAGATCCAGTGGCAATGGGAATGTCATCTCCGGGGAAGTCATACTCGCTTAACAGTTCGCGAACTTCTAATTCAACCAGTTCCAACAATTCTTCATCGTCTACTTGGTCTTCTTTATTTAAGAAAACCACGAGGTGAGGAACGCCGACTTGTCGGGCGAGAAGAATGTGTTCCCGGGTTTGGGGCATGGGACCATCTGCGGCGGAAACCACCAAGATCGCGCCGTCCATTTGTGCGGCTCCGGTGATCATGTTTTTCACATAGTCAGCGTGACCGGGGCAATCCACGTGAGCATAGTGCCGACCTTCGGTTTCATACTCGACGTGAGCGGTATTGATGGTAATACCCCGTGCTTTTTCTTCTGGGGCGGCATCAATATCGGCATAGTTGCGAGCTTTAGCTTTCCCTTGGGCCGCGAGAGACATGGTGATCGCTGCGGTTAAGGTGGTTTTGCCGTGGTCTACGTGGCCGATGGTGCCGATATTGGCGTGATCCTTGTTGCGTTCAAACTTTGCGCGTGCCATTGCTTCGTTTTTTCCTTATCTCTAATTTGCGTTCCCTTGGTTTTTAGCAATGATGGCTTCAGCCACATTACGAGGCACTTCCTCATAATTGCCGAATTCCATTGAAAAGATACCGCGTCCTTGGGTTTTAGAACGGATATCCGTGGCGTAACCGAACATTTCTGCTAAAGGAACTTTAGCAGTGACGGTAGATACGCCGCCTTCAGAGTTCATCCCTTCGATTTGACCTCGACGGGAATTGAGATCGCCCATGATATCCCCGAGGAAGTCTTCGGGGACTTCGACTTCGACTTTCATGATCGGCTCGAGGATGATGGGACTTGCCTTTTGAACGGCATTCTTCATCCCCATTGAACCGGCAATTTTGAAAGCCATCTCTGAAGAATCGACTTCGTGGTAAGAACCATCCGTCAGGGTAACTTTGACATCGATGAGGGGATATCCCGCCACAATCCCGGTTTCGCAAGATTCTTTCATGCCTTGCTCAACAGCGGGAATGTATTCTTTGGGGATTTTTCCGCCCACGATCTTCGAGACGAACTCGAAACCCGTTCCGGCTTCTCCCGGTTCTAAGTTGAGAACCACATGACCGTATTGACCTTTACCGCCACTTTGACGAATGAATTTACCTTCGACTTTATTGGCGGCTTTTTTGATGGTCTCGCGGTAGGCAACTTGAGGTTTTCCGACGTTTGCCTCGACTTTGAACTCCCGTAACATCCGGTCTACCAGAATTTCTAAGTGCAACTCTCCCATCCCGGCGATCACGGTCTGATTGGTTTCGGGATCGGTGCTGACTCGGAAGGTCGGATCCTCGTCAGATAGGGATTGCAGGGCTTTGCCGAGCTTCTCCATATCTTGCTTGGTTTTCGGTTCTACGGCAACGGAGATGACGGGTTCGGGAATGAACAAAGATTCCAAAACAATGGGTCGATCTTCGTCGCAGAGGGTATCTCCCGTAATGGCTTCCTTGAGACCGATCGCCGCGCCTAAGTCTCCGGCTTGCAGTTCGTCTACTTCAATCCGCTCGTTGGATTTGAGGATAATTAAGCGAGAAACCCGCTCTTTTTTCTCTTTGGTGGAGTTATAGACGTAGCTGCCTTTTTTGAGGACTCCCGAATAAACCCGCAAGAAGGTCAAGCGACCGTAGGGATCTGCCATGATTTTGAAAGCGAGGGCGGAGAAAGGTTCTTCGTCGCTGGCTTTGCGATCGGCTTCGGTTCCATCGGGCAACACGCCTTTGATGGCGGGTACGTCGGGAGGAGCGGGCAGGTAATCGACCACGGCATCGAGGAGGAGTTGCACGCCTTTATTTTTGAAAGCAGAACCGCAAAGCATGGGCATGATCGAGCCGTCGGTGGTGCCTTTGCGTAATGCCGTGCGAATTTCTTCTTCGCTTAAGTCTTCCTCTTCAAAATATTTTTCTAGTAGAGCCTCATCAGTTTCGGCAACGGCTTCAACCAGTTTGGCGCGAAATTCTTCGGCCTGCTCTTTGATATCTTCTGGAATTTCCGCATCTTCAATTTCCGTACCGATGTCATTGGTGTAGATTTTGGCTCGCATCCGCACCAAATCTACAATACCGCGAAATTCTCCTTCGCTGCCGATGGGGATTTGAATGGGTACCGCAGGCGCTCTCAGACGCTCTTGCACCTGTTCGTAAACTTTGAAGAAGTTGGCTCCGGTGCGATCCATCTTGTTGACAAAGGCAATGCGAGGCACTTTGTAGCGATCGGCTTGCCGCCAAACGGTCTCGGATTGGGGTTGAACGCCGCCCACAGAGCAGAAGACCGCAATTACGCCATCGAGAACGCGCATGGATCGTTCGACTTCGATGGTGAAGTCCACGTGACCGGGGGTATCAATGATGTTGATGCGATGTTCCCGCCAATTGGTGCTAATCGCCGCCGCCGTGATGGTGATGCCTCGTTCTCGTTCTTGCGCCATCCAGTCCGTGACTGCATTTCCGTCGTGAACTTCGCCGATTTTGTGAACGATACCGGAATAAAACAGAATGCGTTCGGTAGTGGTGGTCTTACCGGCATCAATATGCGCCGCGATCCCAATATTGCGAACTTTCTCTAGCGGGATAGTTCGTCCCACGTTGACCTCCTTAGTCTTTGCCGTGTAAGTGGCTTTGTTACTTTTTTTTACGTTATTTACAATTCTATAACTTTTTGAAACCCTTTCCGAAGGAAGTCGAATTTCCGAACAAAGTAAAACGAGATCGAAATCTCATTTCTTGCCTGCGATCGCACTCTACCAATTTCCCAGCTGAGTTTCCTGTTAGAGTTGGGAATTTAATAGCGATAGTGGGCAAAGGCTTTGTTTGCTTCGGCCATACGATGGGTTTCTTCCCGCTTGCGAATTGCTCCGCCAGTTTCGTTGGCTGCGTCCATGATTTCATTGGCCAGCTTGATTGCCATGCTTTTCCCCGATCGCGCCCGGGCGAATCTCGACAACCAGCGCAAAGCGAGGGTCGTACCGCGATTGGGTCGTACCTCCATGGGGACTTGATAAGTTGCACCCCCCACCCGTCTGGCTTTTACTTCCACCAAAGGCGTTAAGTTGCGAATCGCCGTTTCAAATACTTCTAAGGGTTCGTTTCCCGTGCGTTCCCCCACAATTGTTAGGGCGTTGTAAACGATGCGAGAGGCGAGGGATTTTTTACCGTGACTCATGATCCGTTGAATGGTCATGCTGATCAGGCGGCTATTATAAACGGGATCGGGGGGAGTAGGACGTTTTTTGACAACCCGGCGACGAGACATTGTTCGATTTATCCTTGGGACTTACAAAATGAATTTACAAGATTTTTAGGTGAGTTTTTATTGGCTCGCTTGCAAGAGAGGCGATCGCAATTTAATATGCGCTAACTCTGTATAATTCAGAAATAATCTAGGAGATGCGTTCTCAATATTATTTCTCAATGTTATTTCTCAATGCTATTCTTTGGGACGTTTCGTTCCATACTTAGAGCGACCCTGACGGCGATCTTTTACCCCTGTCGTATCCAAGGTGCCGCGAATGATATGGTATCGAACTCCGGGTAAATCTTTAACCCGTCCGCCGCGAATCAAAACGACGGAGTGTTCTTGTAGATTGTGACCGATACCCGGAATATAAGCTGTCACTTCAAATCCAGAGGTTAAACGAACCCGAGCCACCTTCCGGAGCGCCGAGTTGGGTTTTTTTGGCGTTGTTGTATATACTCTCGTGCAAACCCCGCGACGTTGGGGGCATTCTTTCAATGCTGGCGACTTTGTTTTCTTCTTGGCGACCGAACGTTCGGTGCGAATGAGTTGCTGAATGGTGGGCATGAGTTATGCGTAAGACTTTATTTTTCGTTGATTTTCAGATTGCGTGACAGTCTACTATGGTAGCCAGAATCAACGATTTGTGTCAAGTGTTTTTTTTGCAATGTAGGGATGTAGATGTAGGGATGTTGTCTTACTTGGTTGGATATGCTGAGGGGCGGTGCGACCCCGCGTCGGCGAAAGACGCAAGGGAACGCGCACCAAGAGAAACCTCAGCATCCCCCAAGCGCAGCATGCTACGTCCCGGCATCGATCGCAAAGGAATTCCCGCAACTGCAAGTTTTAACGGCATTGGGGTTGTGGAAGCGAAATCCTCCACCCATCAAATCTTGAGAGTAATCGAGTTGGAGACCGTTTAGGACGCGATCGCTCTCTACGTCCACCACGATCGCGATACCTTCGCTTTCATAGCGGCGATCGCGGGTCTCGACCGTCTCGGCAAATTCCAAACCATAAAAAAATCCGGCACAGCCTCCCGCTTTAGCACTTAAGCGGAGTTGACCGTCCGGCTGGTCGCAGGTTTCTTGCAAGCGACGGATTTCACGCGCTGCGGCTTGAGTTAAAACAATCATTGTCTCGGAAGTAGGGAATCTCAGAAGCAGTAATAGTCAAAGGTATTACCCGATTCCCATTACTCCTCTATTTACGCTTGTAATCGTCTTGGAAGCGAATAATATCATCTTCTCCCAAATATTCCCCATTTTGAATCTCGATGATAACCAAATTAATCGAGCCGGGATTTTCCAAACGGTGGGCGGTACATTGGGGGACGTAAGTGGATTGATTGCTCGATAGGATAGAAATATTCTCTCCGCAGGTTACTTTGGCGGTGCCGGAAACAACGATCCAGTGTTCGCTGCGATGATAGTGCATTTGCAAGCTGAGGCGATGTCCGGGCTTGACTTCAATGCGTTTAATTTTGTAACCGATGCCTTCTTCAAGGACGGTAAAACTACCCCAAGGGCGTTGAGTGGTGGACTGATTGGAGGGTTCTGAGGAAGCTGGATTTGCTAAAGAAAGTTTGGGGGCTTGAGAGATTTCTTGAAGCTGAACCATAATTTTTTTTCCAATAATAGGGGCGATCGCGGCTCGATAATTTTTGAAGTATTTTTCACTCCTCAACCATAGCAAACCTATCTTTAAAGCAGCTAGTAAAAATACTCAATTTGGCGGATGTCTAACAACTCTTTACGAAAATCGGCGTTTTCTTAACCAAACTTTCAAAAAACTCCCCCTCTCTACCCCTATGCCTTACTTTTTCGCAAGCTGCCACGTACCGTCCCAATCTTCAGGAGGGGGAGTTTGTTGGAATTGAAGAACGCGATCGCGGAATATTTGCGAGGGGCAATCGTCAGGATACAGTTGCAAGCATTCTCCGAATAATTGTTCGGCTTGATGCCAATTTCGCTGCCAATAGGCGTTTAATCCCTTCAATCGCGAAGCCAAATTCACGGCATCGCCAATGACCGTGTAGGATTTAGAAGATTCCGATCCCATATTTCCCACAACCAATTCCCCAGTTGCCAAGCCTATTCTTAAATCGATTTGTTCTAAATTCTCGCGATCGATGGTTTGGGCTAAATTTTGGCGCAGAACATCTAAACTCGCAATTTGTTCTAAAGCTGCATAACACGCCAAGCGATCGCGGTCTCGTGCAGTTGTAAAAGGCTCTCCCCAAAATGCCATAATCGTCGTGCCGAGAAACTTATCGATCGCGCCGCGATGGCGGGAAATCGGTGCAGACATGAGGGTTAAATATTGATTGATAATGGCGATCGATTCGCGAGAAACCAAACGATTTTCTAAAATTTCCCAGCCTTCAATATCGGAAAAAAAGACGGTCATAGTTTGCTTTTCTCCGACTGTTTGAGTGCCTCGATCATCCTCCAAAAGATGAGCGATCGCCCTTGGATCGACATATTTCCCGAAAATTTCTTTGATTTTTTCCTTTTGTTTTAATTCCGCGATCATTTTCTGAAAAGAGCGGGCAATTTCGCCGATTTCATCTTGTGAAGGCACATGGATTTCGATATTAAAATTCTTCTCGCCAACGTCTTTGATTTTTCGGGTGAGATAGCGCGTCGGACTGACCAGACTCGTGGCGATCGCTGATGCCGATAGCAACCCCCCAACGATTGCAATCGCGGCAACTACAACCCCCAATTGTAAGACCTGTTGTTGGTGTTGTTGTCCCGACTTCGCCGATTCAATGGTCAGTTGATTAATTTCGTTTAAAATACTGGCGATTTCTTGATTGAATTCCTCTTCCTCAACTTGGATGTTCTTTTCTAATTGGCGAGCGCGTATTTTGTCATTTTCTGCCAAAAAATTAATAATTGCTAGGGCGCGATCGTCAAATTTCTGATGTTTTTCGGCAATCTGTTCCAAAATGGGGACGAGGGGATAAATTTGTTCTTTGGAAGCGGGTAATTGCCGATCGCCCGAGGCTTGTTCGATCGTGCGATTTGACCGTTCTAATTCGGTATCGACGAGATTACCGTACCGTTCAAAATTCGCGATTTCCATGTCGATACGCTGGCGATCGAGGGGTTCAGTTTCGTAAAAACGAAAAATACGATGTAACAGTAAGTTTTGTTCTAAGGCATAGATATTAATCTCTGTCACTGAATTGGTCAGAGAGATTGTATATTCGGCTAAGAGATATACTTCTTTTCTGACTAAACTCAGTCGATAATAAGAAATAGAAATCGCGACCAGCGACACACCCAACATTCCCAGTGCCAAACCAAAAATTTTCGTTCCAATTCTTATTTTTCGCATAATCTTTTCTTATTTTTCAAGCAATAATTTTTGCGCGATCGCTTCTAAATAAATTTGCGTGGGGCAATCGTCGGGCTGCGCGAGTAGGCAAGTTTCAAAGTGTCCTTTTGCTTTAGTCAATTCTTGGTTTTGATAGGCACTCAGTCCGAGTTTAAAATTATCCCGAAGATATTCTCGTTCGAGATCTAGTTCATCTTTACGGCTTAAGAGTTCGTGAATTTTAATCGTGCGATCGCCGATAGAAATTTCATCAATTTCTCGGGTTTCAATTGACTCTGCTGCCAGTTGGCGAGTATCTTCAGTTAAGAGGATTTTCGTGCCGTATTTTTTGTTTAGTCCTTCTAATTCTTCCGCCCATTTTACCGAACTACCCATGACTGTATAAGATTTAAACTGTTCCGAGCCAATATTCCCGGCGATCGCTTCGCTAGTAGCCAAACCCACGCGGATCTTAAAGTCTGGCAATCCTTTCCGAAATCCCATTAAATCCGGCATCATCCGTTGTAATCTTTCCAGTTGCTCGAACTGTTCTAAAGCCGCAAAACAGGCAAATTTAGCATGCTCTGCGGCACTAACAAACGGTTCTCCTCAAAAGGCTTTTAGGGCATCGCCAATGAAGCAATCAATGACCCCATTATAGCGGGCGATTGGTTCAGCAGCTAAGGTAAAATATTGATTCAGGAGTTTAACAAGTCCTTCAGGAGAAAGCATTTCGCTAATCCCTGTAAATCCAGCAATATCCGAAAATAATACCGTAACAATTTGTCGTTCTTCAAGATTTTGTTTGGATTTTTGCCGAATTAAATTATCAACAATCCGGGGATCTAAATATTGTCCGAAGGTGTTTTTAATTTGTTCTTTTTCCTTGATTTCTGATACCATTAAATTAAAGGTCTTGCCAAGGATTTCGAGTTCGTCTCCCGACGCGATCGCGACTTTCGTATCTAAGTTACCCCTTTCCACCGCGCGGGTACTTTTTAATAGTTCTTTCAAGGGATTGACTAAACCCATTGTCAGAATAAATGCACTCGCGATCCCCAATCCCGTTGCGACAGACATCAAGATAACATTGAGCCGGAGAATTGCTCGTTCTTCTCGTTCTGCATTGCGGGCAGACCGTTGCGATTCGCTTAATTCCTGAAATAAATTTTGTACTTCTTGGTAAAATCGTTGTTCTTCTTCTTGGGATTCGTTCTCCAAAAAATCAATAAAGTCGCGATTTTCCGTTCGTAAAGCACGAGCAATTTGTAAACCGCGATCGTTAAATTCTTCCTGTTCTTCTTGAATATGATCCAATCTTGGCTCGATACGGGCAAATTGAACGATATCTTGGAGGAGTTTCGCCCGATCCATCGCTTCCCGAGACAGGGCGATCGCTGCTTGAATTTCCTCATCTACTTGTTGGCCTTGCTTCTCAAATGCGGCAAGTGCTTCCTCGATTTGTTGCCAGTCAATCGGTTCGCTTTCGTAAAGCCGGAACATTCGCTCGAGGTGAATTTGTTGTTTGAGAACGCTGGCGTTAATAATGGTCGTATGCGCGTCGAGAGGAGTGAGATATTCAGCCAGATCGATGAGTTCGTCGTTAACTTTTTTAATGCGAGTATAGTTAATGCCCATCATAATCGCCAAAAAAGCGAGCATGCTAGTGGCGATCGCAAATATTTTGAAGGCGATCGCAAATATTTTGAAACCGATAGAAACTTTCGGAAGAAAACGAGTCATTGCGCTGTTGGAAATGGAGATGAAAAAAATGCGATCTCGGTTTTATGACTATTACTCATCTTACTTTCCTTTTTCCGGAAAGTAATCTCCTTACTTTTACTGTGATAACGTGAATTCGGGATAAACTAAAACTCTGAAATGCCAAAATGATAAACCTCAGAGCAAACCAACCCATCTAAAAAATACACTTGACCTACTGAGCAGCCGAAGGGTACGGGAGGGGTTTGGGGGCGTCGTAACCGCTCCCAATGGCAGTGCGACCCCGCGTCGGCGAAAGACGCAAGGGAACGCGCACTGTTGGGGTCTGGGGGGCTAGCCCCCCAGTAAACTTATGATTTGGAGAGGATATTGATGACAACTCTAACCTCATGTCTTCTCAAACCGTATTGGCTTAACCCAAACTGACGTTGTGACAGAAAGAGCAAAGAGAAGGCGATCTCCTTCTCGCCATTGACGAAAGGTCATAAAAAAAGGTGCTAGATCCGTAATCTAACACCCGAACAAATTTTGAAAAAAAAAATCTAACAGCGCACGAGTTCTTTTGAACCATCCTTGAGAGACACCCAACCCAAATCTTTGAGACGGTGTAATAAATTGGAAATAGTTACGCCAAAATCCTCCGCGATCGCATACAAATCCGGCCATTTTGTCAGATCTCGGCCTTGAATGCCTTCTTCTAACCAATGACGGGGCATGAGTAAGCAAGTGGCAAAATACTGTGCCTGCCATTCTAGCCCTTGGATTTGGGAATCATTGCGACAGAGTAGGGGTTTCACATGAACGCGAACCCCTTTTTTGCGCAAGTTTAAGACGCGATCGACGGCTTGATGGTCGATATGTAAGACCCAATGTCCCACCTCGTGAGCGATGGTAGACTCACCAAAGCCCTCTTTTAAATTCAGGATGGATTCGTTGATTTCGATCAGCCGTTCCAATGGTAAGATGCGCGCGGCAATTTCTCCCTCGTCGTCCTCGGGTAGGACATCCCAGACCACGTCTAAACCTAAAAATTCGGCGACGCAACTGGCATCGAGGGGAAATAAAGACTTACGGCGATCGCTCTGCTGCATTCCCTCTAAGACATCAAGGGCGCGACATTCGATTTCGTGCTTGTCGATAAAACGGAAGGGTTTGAGTACGCTCATTTACTCTACGGTTTCGTGAGGGATTTCGGCGAACGCTTCTTCGAGAGACTCTCGAGTCGCTTCTTGGAACACTTTTTCGGCAAATTCCGGGCTTTCCCGCAAGCGACGAAATAAGGCAGGTAGGGACTTATGGTGCTGGGAGAGTAAATCTTCTTCCTTTTGGGGGATGCGCCCCGCCAGAAAAATCAACTCTTCTGCATCCAAGTCCAACTCCCGCGCCAAGCCTCGGATCACGTCCTCTTTGGGGGCGTATTCGGCTCGGTTGTTCTCCAGTTTCGAGAGATAGGTGAAATCCAGCCCGAGTAATTTGGCTAGATCTCGTTGGCTGTAACTCTTGTCTTTCCGCGCTTGGCGGATGGTTTGTCCGAATTCTTTATTCACGGTTCTTGTCTCCTTACAAAATTTATTCTACATGTCTTGACTTAGAATTCAACATAAGGTTATTATAGCTATAGAGTTGATTAGAAAGCCAAACACAGATTTTCCCCCAATCAATATCTGCAAAGTGCAGTGCGGATGAATGAAGATTCATTCATCATACCGTTTCGTGCGAACGAACGATCTATTTTATTGTCTTTAATTTAGGATTTACCATGACTCAAACACCGCAAAAAGACAGCAAAACGCAAAGCAAGACCCAAATTTTAACTGCTTTTCGTCAATTGTTGGCAGATCGACAAGCGATCGCCTCGAAAGTCGCCACGAAAGAAGAGGAAGCGGAAAAAGCCAAGAATCAAGAATTGTTGGAGACGGCTGCAAGCTATACGGTTGACAGTATCGTGAACGGCATGGCTGCATTGCAGTTAGATTTTAGCAGCATCGTCACCAATTTGGCAGAACGGCTGACCAACGAATCGGAAAAATTAGAAGAATTGAAGCGCGCGATCGCCGTCGAACGGGAAAATTTAGACCAATTGCAAAAGGTTCGCATTGTTGCTGATGCCCTTTATATTTTACGACAAGAGCATCAAGAAAAACTGACGGTTTTGGAGACGAATACCAGTCGCCAAACCGAGAAAATTGAAAAGGATATGGCGCAGACGCGCAAAGTTTGGGGGAAAGAACAAGCAGAATTTGAGACAGATATTACCGAAAAAGCAACATTAACCACCAAAGAACGAGAAGAAGAATCCGGCGATTACGATTATGAGATTGAGCGTGCGCGTCAGATGGAAATGGATGAATATGAGGAGAAAAAGCGACTTCAAGAACGGGCGTTACAAGAACAGAATCAGGATAAAGAAAAAGATTGGTCGGAACGGGAAAAAGTCTTGACGGATAATCAGCAAGAATTTGAAGAGAATCAAGCCAAAATTGAAGGATTTGAGGAAGAGTTAAAAGAAACCTTTAAAGAGGCGAAAAATAAAGCGATTGAAGAATGCGATCGCGATGCCAAAGTCAAGGCAAATTTGGTGGCGAAAGAATGGGAAGCAGAAAAGCAGGGTTATGAATTGCGAATTACGGCTTTAGATGCTTCTATTCAGCGCCAAGTCGAGCAAATTTCTGAAATTACCACGCAATTACAAGCAGCAACCAGTCAAGCTCAAAGTTTGGCAATGCGAGCTTTTCAAGGTTCTAACAATTAATCGAACTGCGGACGATACCCGCTAATAACTCACCCATTTATAATCGCTCAATTGAGGTAAAAAATCATGGCTAAAAATGTCAGTTCTCGCAACACTAAATCCGAAATTCTTGAAGCATTGGTGGAATTGAAACGGGAAAAAGCCGAGTTGCAATCGCAGTTAAAAAAAGCCAGTAATAGCAACAATGGCTCGAAAAATGGTAATTCTGCTCCTAATCCCCCTGTTGTGAAAACTGCTCTTCCCGAACCCAAAAACGAGAAAAAAATGCCAACTCAAAACTTACAATCTAATAATATTGCAAAAGTTCTGACCAATTTGGAGCGCTTGCAAATTGGTTTTGGTGGTGCGGCAAGCAATCTTTCCGAACAATTGCTTGCAGAAGCCTCAACGCTGGAAGAGTTACAAACTTCGGTGATGGAAGAAACGGAACAGTTACAAGAACTACATGAATTCGACGCGATCGAAGACAATACCCTCGATACTTTGGTCGAGTCTTATGAAGAGAGTGCAAAGACATTTGAGGAAGAATTTAGCGAGCGCAAAGAAACATTAGAACAAGAACTTCAAGATTTGCAAAAATCGTGGGAAAAAGAACGAGAAACTCATTTTCGCGAAGTTAAAGAGCGCAATGAAAATTATCAAAAAACACAACAGCGATCGACTGAAGAGTATCGCTATGGCTTAGAATTAACCCGAAATTTGAGTGATGAGGAGTACGAACAACGGAAAAAAGAACTTTATAAGGAGTTATCGGAAACCAAACAAGAACAAGAAAAATCTTGGAAAGAACGGGAAGAAGAAATTGCCAAGCGAGAGAAAGAATCTGAGGAAGCGAAAAAGAAAGTCGAAGAACATAAAGAAGAATTGGAGAAAAATAAGAAAGAAGGGAAAGAAAACGGTCAGCGTATCGGGCATTATAATGCCAAAGTTGCTTCCGATCTTCGTTCTAAGGAAATTGAAGGGGAACGCCGTAACTATCAATTGCGAATTGAGGGCTTAGATCAAACAATCGAAAACCAAAATAATCGCATTGATAAGCTCTCTCAACAGTTGGATGAGGCACTCAAGCAAGTTCAAGATTTGGCGGTTAAAGCCATTGAAGGAAAATCAAATCGCGATGCTTTTGAAGCAGTTAAGGAGATTACAAATGATTTAGCTAAAAACCAACAAAAAAATAAATAAGTTCTCAATTCATTGATTTTAGAGGGTAATTTTACCCTCTTTTTTAGTCCAGTTGAAGTAAAGTTCGTCAAGTTTGTAAAAATCCTCTAGGAAACAGATCCATTGAGGTGGATGCAATGTACAGCGAGTATCCTCAAAACATTGGCTTCTGCCAATGTTTTGAGGATATTTCAGATTGTATAGAGTAAATACTTACATCCAAAATTAGAGCATTTTGAGTAAATATTTTGGCGATTCTTCATAATCTTGTCGAAAATAAAATTGGTGTGCTAAAGTTCGCCTTGAATGACAGTGAACTTCCATGCGATCGCATCCTCTCGACCTCGCTTCAATTTCCGCATACTCTAATAATTTTGTCCCCAATCCTAACCCTCTCCCACTTTCAGAAATGCACAAATAACTTACTCTACAAAAATCTCCCTCTAAAGCAATTTGAGGAATAAAATGTAAAGAAATAAAACCCAGTATTTGCGAATTTTCCTCAACAACTAAAAGTAAAGCGTCGGGATGCGAGAGTTGTTGGCCGATCTTAGCGGTAATAAATTGCTCTGTCTCTGGATAATCAAGCTGGGATAACAAATCCGCGATTGCGATTGCATCCTCAAATACTGCTTCTCGAATCAACATTATTTTTTACCTCTCATTTATGGCAAGAATTCCAGTAAATAAAATGCTAAAAAACTACTTCCTAACGGAACTGTTAGATTATCGATTCCCAACTTAGAAAATGCTTCTAAAAGAGTAGCCGCGATCGCAACGCAAAAGCTAACCCAAAAAACCTTGAAAACCAATCCATAAACGCCAATTAAAACGATCGCAATCACCAAAAAACTCACCCCAAACATCGTCAACGAACCTTCCCAACTTTTCTGCATTCCCCAAACTCGATAAATATGCTTGCCAAAACGCTGCCCGATCGCAGCCGCCAACCCATCTCCCCAAGCCATAATCAGAATCCCTAAAACGGCATAATAAGGATAGTGCAACGGGAAAAAATAACCCGTCAAAATGCCGATACTGACTGCATAAAAAAACGTTCCCCAACTTTTGCGCCCAACGCTATTCAGACTGGGGAGAATGGGCAGAAAATAAGATATAATGGCAACGATACCGGCAATCGTTGCCGCGATCGCGATCGTCCAAGCCGGAATTGCTAACCACCAAGCCAGTAAGACGACTTGCCCCGAACCAATGTGAACGATTTTACGAGTTAACTCGGCATTCGCTTTTTTTAATCGATTTAATCCTTCAGAAATCAACAAAAGAATTCCGAGATAAAGGGCAACAATTCCGAGAGAAATTCCTAAAGATACCCACTCAGAAGAAATTGATAATAAAGGCAGCGATCGCCCGACGAAGAAAGCCGATAACAATGTAATAAATCCTAATTTATCGATCGATTCCCAGCTTACCCTAAAATGAAAATCTTATTAATTTGGTTGATTAAAGGGTATAAACTCCTGATCTCGCCCCTATTGCCTCCCAGTTGCCGTTTTTATCCCTCCTGTTCTCAGTATGCTCTCGAAGCAATCGATCGCTTTGGGGCATTCCAAGGGGGAAGAATGGCTCTCTGTCGCATTGTACGCTGCAATCCCTTTCACCCCGGCGGAGTCGATCCCGTCCCCACCCTTGAAGAAATGCAGCAACGCAAAGGAATAATGCGATCGCCGCGATCGATCAAGGATAATGGGGACTTATCCCAATGGAAAGCCAAAAAACGCGATCGATGAAACCCTATCAAAAAATTCCCATCCAAGAATGCAGCGAACCCCTCGTACCCATCCCCTTAGATTGCTTTACTCGAGAATCTCCCCATCCCTACGTTAAACTGGGGGCAGACTATGGCGGAAAATCCCCCTATTATGTGCGCCAAGGCGTTCTCGATGCCCTCCTCGCCGCCCGAGAAAACTTGCAGCGAAACCATCCAGGATGGCAGATTTGCATTTTTGATGCCTATCGTCCGATCGCCGTACAACAGTTCATGGTGGATTATACTTTTCAATCCCTGATCGCGGAACGAAAATTAAACTTATCCGCTTTATCCGCTCCAGAAAAAGAACGACTTTGGCAAGAAGTCCATCAATTTTGGGCAGTTCCCAGCGACAACCCCGCAACCCCTCCCCCTCACAGTACCGGAGCCGCGATCGACGTAACCCTGACTGATGCTAAAGGAGAAGCGATCGATATGGGGTCTCCCATCGATGAAATTTCCGAGCGATCTTATCCCCACCATTACGAAAAAGCTCAAACTCTCAGCGAACAAAATTATCATCAAAACCGAGAAATTTTACATCAGGCAATGACCTCCCAAGGCTTTTTTCGCCATCCGCAAGAATGGTGGCACTTTTCCGTTGGGGATCAACTTTGGGCATTACAGTATAATCAGAAATATCCCACAAATCCAGTAATGGCTCGATACGGACGTTGGGAAGCGTAATTTTTAAGTGTTGCCGCGATCGCGCTCCCGATTTTGCGTATTCTAGATTAATAAGTAAAAATACTTTTAAGACCCTAAGTTGTCATGCTTGCCCCCAAACGAATTTACGTCCTGCTGATTAATGCCGGCACCGATCGCGAAGGAATTCATTCGCTGCAAATGGGAAATCGTCAAACCGTCCTCATGTTTGAGTCAGAAGACGATGCCACCCGCTATGCCATGATGTTAGAAGCACAAGATTTTCCCAAGCCAACCATAGAAGCATTTCCGGTTGAAGAAATCGAGGAATTTTGCCGGGATGCGGGTTATGATTGGGAACTGGTCACAGAAGGCAATACGGAAAAACGACACTGGTTAATTCCTCCAGAAACAACAGTAGAGGAAACAACTTGGAGTATTGAAGAAAAACCTTCTCCTCCTGCCCCCTCACCGGAAACCGAAGAACGAGAAATGTCTGACGAAGAACTCGAAGCCAAACGCCGTCAACTCGAGAAGCTCTTCGGCAATTAACCAGTCACCCGTTTAGGGAGAAGCAAATTTATCCTTCTTCCTTTTAAAATTCCCTCATCCTTTCACAATGCTAGAATCTCGCGGGCATCTGCTAACCGAGCAGATTAACCCCAACTCGCAAAACTTGGATCGCTTGACCAGTTTGGAGTTGGTGGATTTATTCAACCAAGAAGACCAAAAAACACTAGACGCGATCGCGGCAATAAAAACCGAACTCGCCCGGGCGATCGATCTCACCGCCGCATCCTTACAGGAGGGAGGGCGCTTATTTTACGTGGGAGCGGGGACAAGCGGGCGTTTGGGGGTGCTGGACGCGGCAGAATGTCCCCCCACCTTCTGCACGCCTCCCGAACTGGTACAGGGCATTCTCGCGGGGGGTAAGGCAGCTTTGGTAAAGAGTTCAGAAGCGCTTGAAGATCGTGGAGAAGATGGGGCGAAAGAAATCGCCCGTTTGGAGATTACTGCAAAAGATGTCGTTTTGGGCATTACTGCTGGGGGAACGACTCCTTTCGTACAGGGGGCGATCGCTGAAGCCAGAAAACGCGGCGCAACAACGATTTTTCTCGCCTGCGTCCCGGCTTCGCAGGTGCAAATTGATGTTGATGTAGATCTGCGTTTGTTAACCGGGCCCGAAGTTTTAGCAGGATCGACGCGACTGAAAGCGGGAACCGTGACGAAAATGGCCTTGAATATTCTGTCCACGTCGGTGATGGTTAAACTGGGGAAAACCTATGGCAACCGCATGATCGATGTTTCCGTCACCAATCAGAAATTACGCGATCGCGCCCTCCGCATTCTCTGCGATCTCGCGGATCTCGATCGCGAAGAAGCGGGAAAGCTCTTAGATCGGAGCGGCAAAAAGGTCAAACTCGCCCTATTGATGCACTGGGGTGGAGTCGATCCCGACGCAGGAACGCAATTATTAGAAAAGTATCAAGGGAATCTCAGAACGGCGTTAGAATCAATCGGGAAGTAGAAGAGTAAAAAGTCACTGCTCGGTACAAGTAACCCCAACCCAGCCCCTTCCCAAGAGGGTATGACCTAACAACCAATAACTAATAACCAATAACCAATAACAAAAAAAATATGTCCACAGAAGAATTTGTACCAACTTTTGCGATCGCTCTCATTGCCCTCGGTTTTCTCGTGTGGGGGTATAATCGCGCGAGACCCTTTGGAAGACTGGGAATTTTGGCTTGGTTGCAATCTGTTGTTCTCGTTGCACCTTGGTTATTGTTTTTTAGTTTGGTCGCCTTGGGAATTTATGTTAATGTTATTGGCATTCTTTTACTCTTTGTCGGGTCTTCAGGAGTCTATATTTATTTGGGAAATCGCTTGCGAGCAGAGGGACAAGATGCCGTTTTGCGCGATCGCGCCGCCAAGAGAATTCGAGAACAAGAAAAGCAAAGCACATCGGAAACAGGCTCTCCTTTGACCGTTAAGAACAAAGATGGAATCGAGCTTATTAAGGAAACAACACAGGAGCAAGCCGAAGAAATTTTTCCCATTCCCGCCGAGGATTTACAGAAAATCAAAGGCATTTTTGCCCTCGATACGTTCTTTTCTACGGAGACAATTTCTTACCAAGAAGGGGCGATTTTTAAAGGAAATTTGCGCGGCGAACCGGATAAAGTTTACAGCAGTCTGTCCGAGAAATTAAATGATTTATTAGAGGATAAATATCGCCTCTTTCTGGTAGAGAGTCCGGAAGGAAAACCCGTCGTCATTATTCTTCCTCGCGCTAACGATCCAAAACCCGCGACCCTCGCCCAGAAAAATTTATCTCTCGTTTTATTAATTGCAACCCTCGCCACCAGTTTGGAAGCCGCAGCCTTATTATTAGGGTTTGATTGGTTTCAACAACTCGGACGTTATGGCGAGGCTTTACCCATTGCTTTCGGGTTGTGGTTCATTTTAGCCGCTCACGAATTTGGTCACTGGTTTTACGCCAAACGCCATGATATTCGCCTCAGTTTTCCCTATTTAATTCCCAGTTGGCAAATTGGTTCTTTTGGCAGTATAACTCGTTTTGAATCTCTGATTCCCGATCGCGCGGTACTGTTTGACGTGGCATTGGCGGGCCCTGCGATCGGCGGTTTGGTTTCTTTTATTTTACTGATTTTTGGTTTCATTCTGTCCCATCCGGGGAGCTTATTTCAATTGCCTACGGAGTTTTTACAAGGTTCGATTCTGGTCGGAACTTTAGCCAAAGTTATTCTAGGTTCTAAGTTGGAAGCAACGCTACTTGACGTTCATCCTTTAGTCATTATTGGTTGGTTGGGATTGGTAATTAATGCTTTAAATCTAATGCCGGCGGGACAATTAGATGGCGGGCGTATCGTACAGGCAATTTATGGGCGAAAAACTGCCCGCAGAACTACTCTTGCAACGTTAATTATTTTGGGTTTGGTGGCGATTTTCAATGCTGGAAATCCCATCCCTTTATATTGGGGAATTGTGATTCTCTTCTTGCAGCGCGATCTAGAACGTCCGAGCTTAAATGAATTATCAGAGCCGGATGACACGCGGGCGGCTTTGGGTTTATTGGCTTTATTTTTAGTGCTAGCCACTCTCATTCCTTTAAATCCGGGTTTAGCAGGAACTTTGGGAATTGGAGGTTAGTTGAGCTTCGGAGCAAGGAGAAAAAATACATACTATATGCTACAAGCAACACTCAAGAGAAGACGCGATGAAAATTGGCTAATCGGCTATCATCCCGCCCAATTTTATGACCTCGTTGAAACCCATCGCCAATATTTGCAACAACAAGACAACAACAGCAAAATTTTGTTAGTTGAGTCCGATCCTTTACAGTTTTTATCCAAGTTTTCTGCTGCGGTTATTAACAACTATTCCATTTTTCTCTGCAATCCTCAGTGGGGCGATCGCGAATGGGAACGGGTTTTTCAGTTGGTACGACCCAATCTGATTTGGGGACATTTACCGACAGCAAGCGATCGCTTTGTCATCTCCAAAGCCTTACAAAAAATGCCCCCAGAAGCGAGAATTATGATTCCCACGGGAGGCACGTCGGGAAAGATAAAGTTTGTCATGCACGATTGGCAATCGCTTTCTGCTTCGGTCTTTGGATTTCAACAGTATTTCGAGCAAAAAAAGATCCATTCTTTTTGCATTCTTCCCTTATATCATGTCAGTGGATTGATGCAATTTTTACGCTCTTTCCTCACAGGAGGTCAACTTTTTATCTCTCCCTACTCATCTTTAAAACAAGGGGAATTCGGTATTAATAATCCGAAGGATTTCTTTATCTCCCTCGTCCCCACCCAACTGCAATTTTTACTCGATTTTAATCCTCAATGGTTATCTCTTTTTCAGACTGTTTTATTAGGAGGCGCGCCAGCATGGAAAAAGTTGCGAGATCGCGCCCGGCAATATAAAATTAAACTAGCCCCAATCTATGGCATGACGGAAACAGCATCCGGGGTCGTTGCTCTGAAACCCGCAGCATTCCTGCAAGGTAACGAAAGTAGCGGCCGGGTTTTACCCCATGCAACGGTGGAAATATGGGACGATCGCGGGACAAAATTGGCAGCAAATCGCATCGGTACTGTCTGCGTCCAAGCGAAATCAAGGCATTGGGGTTATTATCCCCCCCCGAAAAAGTTTTTAAAAACCGCGATCGCTACGGACGATCTGGGTTATTTTGACGAGGATGACGATTTATACATCGTTGGGCGCAAGAGCCAAAAAATAATTACGGGCGGCGAAAATGTATTTCCTATCGAAGTAGAAGCAGCAATTTTGGAGACGAATTTAGTGCGAGATGTGGTCGTTGTCGGCGTTCCGGATGGGACATGGGGAGAAGCGATCGCTGCCGCCTACGTTCCCAGAAATCCGGCGATCGCAGAAGATGAAATCGCACGCCAACTAGCGGGAAAATTGAGCAAATTCAAACAGCCCAAATATTGGCGCGCCCTCTCGCGATTACCGAGATGCGATCGCGGTAAGCTCAATTATGCTCAGATCGCACAATTATTTCAGTCACCAACAACCAATAACAACCTACTGCCCAACCTCTAACCCCCTCCCAAGAGGGGGAAAGCAAGAAGGGGAGTAACCAATAACTAATAACCAACATGGCCTTAATTGTTGCCGGAGAGCGAAGCGGTTCGGGAAAAACGACGATAACGATGGCTCTACTGGCTTTTTTAGCACGTCAGGGACGCAAAGTTCAATCGTTTAAAGTCGGGCCCGACTATATCGATCCCATGTTTCATACGGCAATAACGGGACGTGCTTGTCGCAATCTCGATCCGATTTTAACATCGGAAGAGTATGTAAAATCTTGTTTTTTAAAACACGGTCAAAACGTGGATACCGTGATTATTGAAGGCGTAATGGGCTTATTTGATGGTATCAAAAAAGTAGAAGAAGATATTGCAGATTATGCCAGTACTGCTCATATTGCTCGCATTTTAAATGTTTCCGTTGTTTTGGTTGTGGATTGTAGCAGTCTATCCGGTTCGATCGCCGCGATCGTCCACGGTTATCGAACCTTCGATCCTCGCGTCAAAATTGCCGGAATTATTCTCAATCGTATCGGCAGCGATCGCCATCTAGAATTGCTAAAAGAAGCCCTAGAACCCCTCAATTTTCCCATCTTAGGGGTATTATACCGTCACACCGAAATCACCCTCCCTGCAAGGCATTTGGGCTTAGTTCCCACCGACGAACTCGATAACCTCAAAGAATGCTGCGATCGCCTCTCAGAACTCGCCCGAGATTGTTTTAACTGGCCAAAAATCCTCCCCCTCCTCTCTCCCGAAACCAACAACCAACAAGCGGTGCGACCCCGTGTCGGCGAAAGACGCAAGGGAACGCGCACCAAGAAACCAACAAGCGGTGCGACCCCGCGTCGGCGAAAGACGCAAGGGAACGCGCACCAAGAAACCAACCAGCGGTGCGACCCCGCGTCGGCGAAAGACGCAAGGGAACGCGCACCAAGAAACCAACAACCAACAACCAATAACAAAATCGCCATCGCCCGCGATCGCGCCTTCAGTTTCTACTATCAAGACAATCTGGATTTATTTGCCACTTTAGGAGCAGAATTAATCCCTTGGAGTCCCCTAGAAGATGAATCCTTACCCGAGGATATTCAAGGCTTGTATTTTGGGGGAGGATTTCCGGAAATGTTCGCCCGAGAATTAGCCGAAAATAAGTCGGCACTTCAGGCTGTTTCCCAAGCTATTTTACAGGGAATGCCCACTTATGCCGAATGCGGTGGTTTAATGTATTTGTGCAAAAAATTAATCGATTTGTCTGGGGAAACGTGGGAAATGGCGGGAATATTACCCGCAACGACTGCGATGGGAAAACGCTTAAATCTCGGTTATCGAAAAGCGATCGCCTTGCGAGATAGTTCTCTCGTTAAAACGGGAGAAATTATTTGGGGACACGAATTTCACCGCTCTTTTTTAACCTGCGAACCCGAGAAACCTTTATTTTCCCTAGAAGGCTATCTGCGTCCGAGTAAAATGGAAGGTTGGAGCCGCGATCGGCTTCATGCTTCTTATCTTCACATCCACTGGGGAACGCAACAGCAATTATTACAAAGATGGTTGAGTTTGAATTGGAAAACTCAATCAAACTAAGTGAACCTAATAACGTTTTAATGCCCGTTGCATATCCCGCTTATCCTGACGCTGTTTGATCGTTTCTCGCTTGTCGTGTAATTTTTTCCCACGTCCCAAACCGAGAACGACTTTAACCCAACTGCCCTTAAAATACATTTTTAATGGGACGAGAGTTAACCCTTGTTGCTCTAATTTACCGATTAATTTGTTAATTTCCTTGCGTTTGAGGAGTAACTTGCGCGTGCGTCGGGGATCGTGGTTAAAATATTCACCACTGGCTTGATAAGGTGAAATATGGACATTAATTAATATGGCTTCACCATTGCGAATGAGTCCGTAACCATCCCGTAAATTGACCCTCCCGGCACGAATGGATTTGACTTCCGTACCGACCAATTGAATTCCCGCTTCGTAGGTTTCGAGAATTTCATAGAGGTAACGTGCCTGACGATTATCGGCAATCATTTTAAAACCGTCGCTTTTCTCGCCCATGTTCTTCTCAAACGATTTCTTGTAAACGTTTTTATTGAGTCCACTATTATAGCTTTTTCTATGAACTTTGTCAAAGGTTATCTAACGGCTCTGTGCGATCGCAATTTCGCCCCGACGGGATTAAAAGTCGCCGCGATCGTCGGTTCGCTTCTTTTTATCATTAATCACGGCTCGGCACTTGCCAACCAAAAGATGACGCGAGAGCGGTGGTTATCGGCAATCTTAACTTATTTTGTTCCCTATGCGGTCAATATTCACGGGCAATTTGTCAGCCAATACAACAAATCTAAACATTAGTTTCGAGAAATTGCTTGATTTTGGTTTTTACACTCACTAATCTTTTGCGACCTTCTTTATTTTTGAGGCTGATCGTTGCATTGTGAAAGTATCCTTCTGCCAATGCAGAGAGAATTGCTAAATTAAACGAGCTGGCATCATCAATACCTTCAACAACTTTAGGCTTTCGTCCCTTCAATTCGAGCATTAATTTTCCCTTTAATTCGCCATCGAGAACGAGGTCTAAATATTCATCGGAGAGCTTCGGCTGCAAGCGCAAATAGCGATCGCTATCCTCTTCATTCCGTAAAATAACCTGTCTGGCGATATATTCGTCAATATCCAAACGAGCATCTAGCAAAATATCGAGAATTCGTGCCGCCCATTGCGTAACCCCCCCATGTCGGGTTTGGTCGTAAGGAGAATCTCGGGTTGCTTCTCCAGTTCCAATCGAAAGGACGCGAATTTCTTCGAGTTTGTAGCCCAAAACAATGGCTTCGGCAATGGCACAAGCAGAGGGATTATTAACCCCGATACCACCGTCGATCGCGGAATAAGTTCTACCATTATATCGGAGAGGATAAGTCGGAAAAAATGTGGGAGTAGAAGCCGAACAAACGCAAGCCTCCCAAATTGGGAGATTGGCATACCATTTATGAGTTTTCCAAGTTTTAAAAAAAATCGGCTTGCGATCGTCAGTATCGTAGGCTGGAATCAACAGAGAAAGGTTGACATTCTGATGATGAATTGACGCTAAAGTTTGGGTGCCTAACTCCTCCTGTAAAACCTTTTTTAAGCCTTGGTGGGAAAATTTAGGGGCAGATAATCCATTTTGCACGAGTAAGGGCAATCTGCGGGGAGAGAAATAGCCTTTTCCACCCCAATAGGGGAAAATGTCACGACCTCTTTCGCGATAAAGTTGAACTAATTGTTCTCCAGTTTTACCGATCGCAATGCCTGCGGCTAATATCGATCCGGTAGAAGTCCCCGTCACAAAATGAAAATATTCTTGTAAGGTTTGACCCGTTAAAATATCAATTTCCCGTTCGATGAGATACAGCAATTTTGCCGAGAGCATTCCCCGCATCCCTCCCCCATCCAGACTCAGAATTCGATACACCATCTTTTCAATGAGCAATTATCAATGAACAATTATCAATTCTTAATTCTTAATTCTTAATTATCCCTCGTCCATGAGTTCGTGGAAGCGATCGCGTCCGGCATCGGAGTCTTTACTGGCATAGCCTAATACGGTGCGGACGATCCATTTTTGCGGTTTTCCTGCTCTGAGGAGTTGGGAAATTGCTTCTTTCAGGAGATCCTCTTCTTCGACGAATTCTTGTAGAAACCAGTCTCGCATTTGATTGAAGGCAGTGCGATTATTGGCTTTGTCTCCTTCGAGATATTTTTCCCCGAGAAACTGTTTGAATCCCTTTTTTCCCTCATTTCCTAAGTTCTGCGAATGGGTTTTATAGTCTGCTACCCGGGCTTTACTCGTCATTTGTCGTTGAAAGGAATTAAGAACCTTGACCTCGACTCCCGGTAATAATGTGTAGAGAAGATTGGTAACAATCGAACTCAATAAAACATTTCCCAAATATTTAACTTGAGTCACGGGTTCGACGCGATCGCAATTATTTTGTAGGTGACTTTCTAACAGTGGGGAGATCGCGTGTTTAATGAGCCAGTTTCTCGCTTGAGAAAAACCGCGATCGCAGTGGATAGAACCCACAAGGGCGAGAAAGGCAGACTCGAAAGGATTATTCTTTTTCTGACGCAATAGGGCGCGTTCTTCTTTCAACGCTAAAAAAGGATAAGATTCTCCCAAACCCAGTTGAAACCATGTTTTCGTCAGTTGTTCGCTACCGATTAACTTTTGCTGCAAACCCTTGTAGTTCGCGACGGGGAGATAAGGACAATTATAATAAAGATAGTGGGTTAGGGTCATTTTGTAGACCGCTTCTCCCAACCATGTCAAGCGTTGATTATTCTCTTCGGGATTGCCAAATTCTTTGGCATAAGAAGGATGACTTAAAGCCAAAAATAACAGATCGGTATGCTTGAAGTTAAATTCAATTTGCTTTTCGATCGCGGCGTGATTCCAGTCCATCTCATTTAGGGGCTTAAAGGAGTGACCTTAGAATAGCGCATTCTCAAGGTAAGGGGGGGGTTCGCTGCTTTTTTCGGTGTTTTTGCGGTCGGGATATCGTTGAATCTGTCTATCCTCATATACTAGATGGCCAAGTTACCATAGGGATATTGTATCTCGAAATGCGATCGCCGAGTCTTAAAATCCGCAGCGCTTATCAGAATTAATGTCCCATGAAAAGCCTAAAATTAACCTTCTTTGCACTTTTTATCGCCAATTTTTTGTCTTGTCATGGCACTTCTTCCCACGCTGCGATCGAGCAACGCGACGATCTCAATAAAACTGACAAGCAGGCTCAAATCTATCGAAAAGAGGAAAAAAGCAGTAAGATTGAAACGAGTGCAGATCGCAAACAAATCATGCAACAAATTCGCCATGAATCCTATGAAAAAGCATTAGAGAATTTAAAATTAGCGGGGGAATATAACCCAAATTCAGAAGTTATCATGCAAAATTTGCTCGAATATAAAGAGCAAACATTTGCAATATTTGATGGTTGCGTAAATTATTGGCTTGATGGCGATCCAGCCGATAATATTTCGCGGGACGAGTGGGAAGAGAAAGGGTGGCGATCGCACTATCAATATTTTCCAGAAAGGACGCAATACACACGCATTTATCCTGTTGAAACTCAGAAATATCTCATTGCTTTATCTTGCTGGACGGGTTCTTATTGGGTGGCAACAGCCTATTATCTCTACGATATTAGCGAGACTCTGCCACAAGTGCGATCGCTAATTTTGCCGACCTACGATCGCGCCACAAATCGCGTGATTCCGAGTTCGTCTAATATTAATTATGGCTTCGATGAATACGATCCAGAAAATCGCATTTTATCTTTGCAGCATAAATATGCAGGAACGGGTCTTTGTGGAAGACAAGCGACTTACTCGCTAGAAAATAATGAATGGATTTTAACGGAATTCAGGGAACAAGAAGAATGCGATGGAACGACGCATATTTCTGAAGATTTTCCACTTCTGTATCCTTAAACGCGATCGCGTCTCGAAGGAAAAAGCCCAGTCTCTAACATTTTTAAATCATTTTCTTTTGCGATCGGCCGCAAAAGTAAGACAGAATTGAATATTATTCGGCTTGAGCCTCTTGTAACATTTGAATCATCTCTGACGATCTCGCAGATTCCAATAAAGTTTTCCCCGATCTTTCACTCTTTATATCAGCCCCTTTAGCAATAGCTACTTTAGCCGTTTCTACCCAGTTATTAAAAACTGCACTCCAAAGAGCCGAAGTGCTTTCTCTCGAAATATTGGGGGAAATATCTAATAGATAGCGAACGATCTCAATCTGACCGCTTTGTGCTGCTTTTTGCACGGGAATCTTACCAGATTTATCGCCAATGTCTATCTGTGCTCCCGATCGCACGAGAGTTTTAACGGCTTGTAACGAACCATAATCAGCCGCATCGTGTAATGCTGTATGTCCATCTTCATCTTTAGCATGGATGTCGGCTCCCTCATTCAGTAAAATAACAATCGCTCTTACGCGATCGCGTCTTGCGGCATAATGCAATGGTGTTTTGCCCTCTCGATCTCCTACTCGAACTGCTCCAGATCCATAGGGAAACAGTTTGGGATAGCCCAAAAAGGCTGCTGCGTGTAATGGGGTTCCTTGAAAATTGAAGATGAAAGCAAAAAAACCCAGTATTGGAGGATAACAGATAGCCATTATCAATCGGTTGAAGATGTTTCGCAACGTTTGAGACTCGCAAAACATTTTTATTGCCATCCCCACCCCTATGAGTCCACCTAGAAATCCCATCCCTGGAAACCAGTGAAATATCGAGGCAGTTATTGCCCCACAAATCATAGTAAATATGGCCAAGAACCATTTCAATCGATATTTTTTGCCAGCTTTACTCCAAAAATATCTCCAAAAATGAGGATCGAATAATGATTTCTCGGTTTGCCGTCCAATCCAAAGAAGCAGTGCAATGGCCACCCCCATCGTGCCGCCTAAGACCAGAAGGCATTCCCCAAAAACTAGAGTGGACAGGAACAGAGCGCGATAGCGTTCTGATAAAAACATGTTATGGATAAAATATGCGAGGTAACCAAAAATAACCGTACCAAAAAAAAATCCAAAGATTACAGCCGCTCCGATTTGTGCTTCAGTCGATTCCTCTTGTGACATAATCTATCAAAAAAATGCGATCGCCATTATATTACACGGCTTTAGCAATGACCTTACAAAGAAATAGGGGATTTAGCGATCGCCCTTAACAATACTTCGAACCGAGCCGACTACCAGTACAATAATGGAGAACATTCAGCAGTAATACCATGCCAAACGATCGCATTGCTTGGTTAGTTCCTTCAGTAGAGTTAGGTGCGTACTGGCAGCCCGTTTTGCAGCATTTTACGCAAGCCTTCGAGCAAACTATTTTCTACACCGGACAAGTCTGGCCGGATTTCGATGAGAATGTTCCCGGTGCATCGGCGATTCAAATTGTCGGCAAAACGGACTTTGTAGAAACTCAGAAAGTCGAAACGGGATACGGCAGGGGATTTATTATCGTTTCCCCCAATGTTATTTTTTATCTCCTCAAATCTAGACCCCGCGTCGTCCTTCCCCAAGCCTTTTCCTTATGGACGTTATTGAGCGTTCTTTTTAAGTCGATTGGCGGCTGGAAACTCGTTCTCATTTACGATGGCAGTTCTCCCAATACCGATTTTCGCGATTCTACCTTTCGGACGGTTGCCCGTCGTTGGCTGGCGAAATCCGTCGATGCTTTTGTTGCCAATAGCCATGCGGGAGAGCGATATTTAATCGAGGCGCTGAACGTGCCGAAAGAAAAGATTTTTATCAAAACCTACCTCGTTCCCGATTCAGAAGCCTTACAGAAGCAATTAAGCATCGCACAACCTCCGAATCTAAAGGGGTTGCAGTCGCCTATTTTTCTCTATGTCGGGCGCATTACCCAGCGTAAGGGATTGAAAACCCTCCTCAAGGCTTGCGGACTGCTGCGATCGCGAGGCTATGAAAACTATACCCTCCTCATTATCGGGAAAGGGGATCAACAAGCCGAGTTAGAAGCATTAACAGAAAAGGAAGGAATTACAGCGCAAATTCGTTGGGAAGGTTGGGTCGAATACGGTCGTTTGGGGGCGTATTTTCAACAAGCTAATATCTTTGTTTTTCCCACCTATGAGGATGTCTGGGGCATGGTCGTACCCGAGGCGATGGTCTTTGGCAAACCCATTCTCTGTTCTCGGGGTGCGGCGGCGATGGAGTTAATCGCCGAAGGAGAAAACGGCTATACCTTCGATCCCCTCGATCCTGAAGAATTGGCCGAAAAAATGCAGGCTTTTCTCGATCGCCCGGATATAATTCCTTCTATGGGAGAGCGATCGCGAGAAATTATCGCCCGCACCACTCCCGAAACCGCAGCGCAAGGATTTATCGACGTGATTTCGCAGGTACTGGAATCGTGAAAATTTTACTCTCTGCTTTTGCCTGCGAACCGGGTCAGGGATCCGAAGAAGGGGTCGGCTGGAATATGGCGATCGAGGCGGCGAAATCCCATCAAGTCTGGGTTCTCACGCGCGGATTTTGTCGTCATACCATCGAACCCTATCTCGAGAAAAACCCCATCCCTAACTTACATTTCGTGTATTTTGAACCCTTTGGTTGGAGTGAGGATTGGCGGGGACGACAGGGACTCTTAACCCTGCATTACTATTTGTGGCAGATTTGGGCTTATTTTGTCGGGCGCAAACTCCAGCGATCGCAGGGTTTTGACACAGTACGGCATTTAACCTACGTGAGGTACTGGAATCCCAGTTTTCTGGCCTTACTGCCCGTTCCCTTTGTTTGGGGCACCGTTGGCGGGGGAGAATCTGCACCGCCGCCCTTTTGGCACGGTTTTAGTCGGCGGGGTCAAGTTTACGAAATCGTCCGAGATCTGGCGCGATCTTTCGGGGAATGGGATCCCTTTGTTGCCATGACTGCTCGACGCAGCGCGATCGCCTTGGCAACTACCCCAGATACAGCCGCCAAACTCTCTCGCTTAGGAGCAAAAAAAGTACAAGTATTTTCCGCCGTCGGTTTGACCGAGACAGAACTTGAGACCCTTGGCCAATCTCCCCCACCGCCCGATAATATCGTCAGATTCCTGAGTGTCGGTCGTTTAATTCATTGGAAAGGCATTCACTTATCCTTACAAGCCTTTCAACAGGCTAACTTAGAGAATGCAGAATATTGGCTGGTGGGAGATGGGGTCGAACGACAGCGATTGCAAGATTTAACCGAACAATTGGGATTAGAAGAGAAAGTCAAATTTTGGGGTGTTCTTCCAAGAGAGGAAACATTAGCAAAGATGGGAGAATGTCACGTTCTCCTACATCCGAGTTTGCACGAATCCGGGGGTTTCGTTTGTGCGGAAATGATGGCCGCGGGTCGTCCGGTTATCTGTTTTAATTTAGGAGGATCCGCAGTTCACGTCACTCCAGAAACGGGCATATTAGTCAACGCCAAAACCCCCGAACAAGCGATCGCGGATATGGCTGCGGCGATCATTCGTTTGGGAGGAGATTCCCAATTGTGCGATCGCCTCGGCCAAGCCGGAAAAAAACGCATGCAGGAAGTATTTTCTTGGTCAGTTAAAGGACAATTTTTCGATGGCATTTATCAATCCATTGTGGATAGTCGATAATCGAAAATAATCATCCAAACCTCGACCCACCCCCAGCCCCTCCGAGGAGGGGAAGCAAAAGGAGGAGATCGAGAGAGGAAATCAATATAGTAAGTCCATTTGAGTTGTAAACAAGCAAATCAGCAGTAGCAAGGGTTTCAGCCTCGGAGGCATTCACGACTCAATTAGTATTGCTATAACAAACAACAAACAACAAACAACAAACAACAAAAATTATGTCTATTGCAATTATTACAGGTTCGGCAGGTTTAATCGGTTCGGAAGCCTCCAAATTTTTTGCTTCCCAAGGATTAGAAATTGTTGGAATTGATAATGATATGCGACGGGTTTTCTTTGGGGAAGAGGCTTCCACCACATGGAATCGCCAACGATTGGAACAAAACTTAGGAGAAAAATATACTCATGTTGCGATCGATATCCGCGATCGCGAGGCCATTGAAAATCTTTTCAAGCAATATGAAAAGAATATATCTCTGGTCATTCATACCGCCGCACAACCTTCCCACGATTGGGCAGCACGCGATCCTCACATAGATTTTACCGTCAATGCCAACGGAACATTAAATTTACTAGAAGCAACCCGAAATTATTGTCCCGAAGCCGCATTTATTTTTACTTCGACCAATAAAGTTTATGGCGATACCCCCAATCGCTTACCCTTAATCGAACAAGAAACGCGCTGGGAAATCGACTCCACTCATACTTATTTAAACGGCATTCGCGAGGATATGTCCATCGATCGCACCACTCACAGTTTATTTGGTGCATCCAAAGTCGCTGCCGATGTTTTAGTGCAAGAATATGGGCGTTATTTTGAGATGAAAACGGCTTGTTTTCGCGGTGGCTGTCTCACGGGTCCCAACCATTCGGGAACTCAATTACACGGTTTTCTCGCTTATCTCATGAAATGTGCCGCGACGGGAAAGCCCTATACAATTTTTGGTTATAAAGGCAAACAAGTCCGCGATAATATTCATAGTGCCGATCTGATTAATGCCTTCTACGAATTCTTTAAAGCGCCCCGAGTCTCAGAAGTTTATAATACAGGTGGCGGACGACATAGCAATTGTTCCATGTTAGAAGCCGTGCAAATATGTCAGGAAATCACCGGACGAGAATTCAAACCCGAATATTCCGACAAAAATCGCATCGGCGATCATATTTGGTGGATCAGCGATAATACCCGTTTTTCCGAACATTATCCCAACTGGAAAATGCAATATAACGTCCCCAAAATCCTGCAAGAAATTTATGAATTCAATCAAGAAAGATGGGCAAAAGATTCCGAATAAATTAATTTAATGAGTAGGATGGGTTGGCAACAGCATAACCCATCAAAATCAACACTTCAACCGTACATCTAAAATGTTAGAAAACCTCGATCGCAATATTTGGGTAGCCAGAAAGCCATCAAGATATCTCGGGCTTGAAGTTGGTACGAGAATGACCGTTATTCGCTGCAATAATAACGATCTTATTCTTATTTCTCCGATTGCCAAAGATGATAATCTCATCCAAGAGATCGATCGACTCGGTCGAGTAAAATGGATTATCGCACCAAACCTCTATCATCATCTTTTTCTCTCTGGATTTCAAGAAAATTATCCCGATGCACAGCTTTTAGCCGTACCGGGATTAGAAAAAAAGAGACCGGATCTCGCGATCGCCAAAATTTTAGATCCGAATCAATCGAGTGTTGCTGACGAACTCGAATCTATTTTCTTCGAAGGCTTTAAAGTCCTCGATCTAACAGGAGTATCGCTACTCAATGAGTTTGCCTTTTTTCATCATAAAAGTAAATCTCTCATCCTTACAGATACGGCTTTTGCTTTTGATGAAACATTTCCTTTATTAACACGATTAGCTGCCCGATTTCTTCGTAGTTACAAGCAACTTTCTCCTTCATTACTCGAAAAAATTGCAACGCAGGAAAAAGATAAAGTTAAAATCTCTATTCAAAAAGTATTAAAATGGAACTTCAAGCGTGTTATTGTTGCTCATGGTAATATCATAGAAAATGAAGCAAAAGAACAACTGAAAAAAGGGTATGAGTGGTTTTTAGGAATGACTTTATGATATCGCAAATCTAAATGAATTGTAAGCGAGTGGAACAGGCTGGAAGCCTGTTTCTAATTTTCTCAAACACTGGCAGGTGGTCACTGAGCCTGTCGAAGTGATGCCAGTTCCACACCTGAATATGAAAAGTTTTTTGGGCATCGATTTGTTTACAACTCAAATGGACTTGCTATAGTGCCTAAAACTAATGGATTTTCGTTTCTAACAATAGTTTTAAATTAATACAACTCGTATTTTAACAAAGTACAAGCCAAAGAACCGTTATAAACCGGAAAGCGGCGAGAGGCCTTTAAACCTATTTTTTTTGCGAGGGCTTTATTTCCCGTTAAAATATAAGCCGTCCAGCCGGTAAAGCGTTGTTTGAAAACATCTCCCAATAACTTGTAAAATCCCTCCAATTTCTTCACTTCACCAATACGCTTGCCATAGGGAGGATTACATAGAATAATTCCTTCATCGCACGGGGGTTGAATTTGCGAAAAATCTCGAACTGAAAAAGAAACCCGATCGCTCAATCCACAAGCATAACTATTTTCTTTGGCTTGTCGAATCAATTTCGCAGCGCGATCGCTCCCCAAAATGGGCGCAGGAGGTGCGGCTAACTGTTGCTCTTTTGCTTCTTGAACTAACTTTTGCCAAAGTGCGCGATCGTAATCTTTCCATGTTTGAAAAGCAAAGCGATCGCGAAACAAACCCGGGGCAATTTTTAAGGCTTTTAACCCTGCTTCTAAAGGCAACGTTCCGGAACCGCATAAAGGGTCGAAAAAGGCAATATCTCCCTCATACTCTGCCATATCTAATAATGCCGCCGCGAGGGTTTCTTTGAGGGGAGCCAACCCCACCGCCGGACGATAACCACGACGGTGCAAACTCATTCCCGAACTATCCAAACTGAGAATGCCGCGATCGCGATAAACATGTAAATTAATCGCTAAATCGGGATTTTTGACATCAACGCTAGAACGCCGGCCGAACTCTTGACGCTGGCGATCCGCGATCGCATTTTTGACTTGCAGCGCCGTAAAATGCGTGTGGTTGAGTTGTTGATTTCCCCCCGTACTGTGAACCGCCAACGTATTATCGGGCGTTAAATAATCTTGCCAGTCAATTTCGCGAACGGCTTGGTAAAGCTCATCGGGGGTGTTACAAGCAAACTCAGCAATTGGGACGAGAACCCGAAAAATGATTCTTCCCCATAAATTGATTTTGTAGAGGAGTTCGCGATCGCCGACGAAATGCACCCCAGTAAAATCCGGACTCACTTCGGTTGCCCCTAAAGTTTCTAACTCTCGGGCGGCGATCGCCTCTAATCCTCGTGCTGTCGTGGCAAAATAGCGAGCCATTTTTAATGAATAACGAATAACGATTAATTATCGGCGATCGGAGAAAAAATCTCCGAATTTTACAAATTATCCCGATCCGGTACGACTTGATAAGAATTTGCTGAAAGGATGGCATTCTTGGCTAAGATAAACTGAACCAAGTTAAGATTTCGTCCTTCTTGTTCCCTCTTTTCGACCCTAAAACAGTATGACCGCGACTTCCGCCCCGGATTCTTTAAAACAACACCGACAGAATTTCCCTTCCCTTGCCAATAAAGCCTATTTTAACTTTGGCGGTCAGGGGCCGATGCCGAGAATGGCACTTGATGCGATTTACAAGGCCTATGAATACGCTCAAAATCAAGGACCCTTTTCCGGTCAAGTCAAGAATTGGCTGATGCAGGAATCGGCACTGACCCGAGAAGCACTGGCGAGAGAATTGGGAACGAGAGCCGCCAATATTACCTTGACTGAAAATGTAACGGTGGGTTGCAATATCGTGTTGTGGGGAATCGATTGGCAAGAAGGCGATCGCATTCTCATCACGGATTGCGAGCATCCAGGGGTGATCGGCGCAGTCAAGGAAATCGCTCGCCGTTTTAAAGTAAAAGTGACCACCTGTCCCATTGCAGCAACGCTCAATCGCGGTAATCCTGCTGTCGTCATCGAGCAACATTTACATCCCGATACCCGCTTATTTATTGCCTCTCATTTATTGTGGAACACGGGACAGATTTTACCACTTGCGGAAATTGTGGAACTCTGTCGCAATTATCAGAGCAATCGTCCGGTACAAATTCTCATCGATGCAGCCCAGTCGGTGGGGTCTATGCCCTTAGATTTGGATGAATTGGGCGTAGATTTCTATGCGTTTACGGGACATAAATGGATGTGCGGCCCTGCTGGGGTTGGCGGGCTTTATGTACGCAAGGAAGCAATGGAAACTTTAAATCCTACTTTTGTGGGCTGGCGAGGAGTCGTGGTGGATCCCAGTACGGGAATGCCGACGGATTGGCATTCCGATGGGCGCAAGTTTGAAGTTGCCACGTCTGCCTATCAACAGTATGTCGGTTTGCGGGCAGCCCTTGCGGTTCATCATAAGTGGGGGGATGCTGAAGCACGTTACGAGCAAACCCGTCAAAACGGCCAGTATTTGTGGCAGGGACTCTCTATTTTACCCAATATCAAGTGCTTGCGAAATTCCCCTCCTGAAGCGGGTATTGTGTCGTTCCAATTCAAAGAAAATATCGGTCACAAACAGTTAGTTCAAGCCCTAGAACAACAAGGATTTTTTCTGAGGACAATCGCCAATCCCGATTGTATTCGTGCTTGCGTCCATTACTTTACCCTACCATCGGAAATGGATCAGTTGATTAAAGTTTTGGATGGTTTGCGATCGTAACAGTTATTTCAATGCACCTTTCGACAAGCTCGAGGCGCATCATTATCAACGATCGCTCGAACATTTGCAACTATTTTGACGCTCTGCCAAGATCTTTTCTAAACTGGGTCGCCCGGTGAGAAAGAGGCGATAATCCGCCCAAATTCCATACAAACGATCGGCGATCGCGCCAATAAGAGGCAATTTTGTTGCTGCATAAATCCAACCCATGCCCAATATCTCGTAGGTGCGGCGAAAAACTTCGACATTTTTCACGATCGTTCCATCCGGTAGCAGGGCATGAATGCGACCCATTGCCATCTCAAAGTCAATATTGCCATGCTGGGCGGGATTGTATTCCTCTCGCGCGATATCGACAAACGCCACTAAACCGCGTCCGGCATCTCGTTGTTGCAGGAAGCGAACTTCTCGCAAACAAAGGGGGCATTGCCCATCATAAAGAATTTTAATTTGCCAAGTTGCTTTCGCGGCTAGTTGTTCGGTATTCACGGTTTATTATTTAATGAGAAACTAATTTTTTAAAGTAGCTATCGACTGGATGAGTCAATAGCAATTTTTGATGAGGTAGGCGATCGCCCTTTGCTTCTCTATTGTGCCAGATAAAGACTCAATCTAGTGGGCTAAGATTGCTCGGATTAATTATGTTAATTGTGGAACAGGCATCACTTCGACACGCTCAGTGACCACCTGCCTGTGTTTTCAGCAATAAAGAACAAGCAAAATGCTTGTTCCACGAGTTCGCAATTCATTTGGTTTTGCTGATAGTAGGGCGTACTCTACCTCGTTTTACCGAATGAATACGCCCTACCCCATCCAATTAAGCCAAATCGAAAAGGAGAATTTCGGCATCTTTCGTGACTTCAAAATTCAACTCTTTTTCTTGGCTAATCGCGGCACCATCGCTGGTTGTTAAGGGCATCCCATTGAGTTTAACTTCTCCGCGTGCAACTTGTATCCAGAGGTGACGGTTGGGGGCGAGGGAGTAGGAAAAGCGATCGCCCGCTTGGAAAACACCCGCATGGAGTTCCATATCTTGATGCACGGTAACAGCACCCTCTTTCCCATCTTTAGCAGCTACTAAATGCAGTTTGCTGGGGTCTTTTTCCACATGAAAACTCTTTTGTTCGTAGCTGGGTTCGAGTCCTTTCGTATCGGGTAAGATCCAGATTTGCAGAAAATGAGCCTTATCGCGTTGGGAATGATTGTATTCGCTATGTAAAATCCCCGTTCCCGCACTCATGCGCTGCACTTCTCCGGGTTGAATGACCGAACCATTGCCGATATTATCCTTGTGTTCTAATGCCCCATTGAGAACGTAGGTTATAATCTCCATATCTCGATGCCCGTGAGTGCCAAAACCCGCCCCTCCGGTAATCCGATCCTCATTAATGACGCGCAAACTTCTAAAACCCATCTGTTCGGGATTGTAATAACTAGCAAAAGAAAAGGTGTGATTTGTATCGAGCCAACCGTGATTAGCATGACCTCTATCTTCAGATTTGCGAATAGTAATCATGATGTTCTCCTTGTAGATAATCGGTAATTGTTAATGGATAATTTTTAATGCGATCGCTGGATATTGGGAGGATATTAAGAATTAGACTCTCAATCACCCAACCCTTGACCCACCAACCCCCTCCCAAGAGGGGGAGTAATAAAGAACGGTTAAGCCTTATTCCAGCGCTTGGTTGCTTCGGCGATGCGCTGTCCGAATTTTTCAGAAGTCAGGCGATCGCTAGAGTCGAGAAGGGGTTCTTTGCGGCTCGGATCGGCGGGAGTATTGCCCATTACACCTAAGAAAGCTCCCAAACGATTCGTGCCGTCTTCTTGCATGGGCATTTCGCAATTGTTAACCCAAATCATGCTGTGTTGAGAAGCATTTGTTGCTAAGTAGATGAGAGTGCCTTGCTTGTCGCCGCTAGGAGAACCGGAATGAGTAAAGCCCGCTGCAATTTTATCTTTCCATTTTTGTGCGAACCAAGCAGCACTGGCGGCATCGATAAAGGCTTTAAATTGTGCGGCAATGCCTCCCATATAGGTCGGAGAGCCAAAAATAATTGCATCGGCGGCCTCTAATTTAGCCAGCACTTCATCGTTTTTCCAACGACCTTTTTCGATGTTTTCTCCCACAATTCTTAACAGTTCGACTTCCGTATCGGCGACCTTATTGACACCTGCTGCGATCGCTTCTGCCATTAAGTGGGTGTGGCCCGTACCGGAAAAATAAACAATTGCAACTTTGACCATTATTCCTCTCCTAAATTGATAATTGATAATTGATTGTCGGTCATTGAAATAACTGGTGTTCTCCGACGATTTACTGTTTGTTTTTCGTCTATATCAACTTTATACTGGGTACAGTCATTTTGAAAAGTATGCACTTGAAAGTAAGGTAGTACCCAAAAAGATACTATGGCACAAGCAACTGATGGAAAAAAAGTCAACTGTCCCGTTGAAATTACTTTAAAAGCGATCGGCGGGCGTTGGAAAGTATTGATTTTGCGGGAGTTATTTATTGAGGTCAAGCGTTTTGGTCAACTGCAACGAGCGCTAACGGGCATTACCCAAAAAATGCTTACCCAACAATTGCGGGAAATGGAAGCTGATGGTATCGTCCATCGAGAAGTCTATGCCCAAGTTCCCCCCAAAGTCGAATATTCCCTAACTCCCTTAGGTCGCAGTTTAAAGCCCGTCATCGATTCCATGCACGAATGGGGAATCCAGCAAACAGTTACCAGTCAATCTCCCCTAACCCCCCTTAGCAAAGCAGGGACTATTCATCGAGGAGAGAAAAAGTAAAACGAAATACTCAGAGTTGAGGATAGAAGGTGACGACCAGCTTACTGAATTATCTCCAAAAAGTGCAAGATTTTCGGACAGGTCGAGGACTCAAGCATGAATTGTGGGTGATTTTGCTACTGATAATCATGGCGGTATTGAGTGGGAGTCAGTCTTATCTAGCTCTAGAAGACTTTGGGCAACATCATTACCCAGCACTGAGGGAAAAACTGGGTTTAAAAACGGAGAAAGCTCCATCAGATACAACCTATCGCCGGATTCTCAGGCAGTTAGACTTTAACCGATCGCCGATCGCATCGATTTCTGCGACCAAGCGATCGTTTTGCCAATTACCCAGTAAATGTGACGCGATCGCGCATCCTCCCGCCCCGACTCCCTCTTTTACATAACCCCTTTCATAAGCGCGGAAATTCTCAAAGCGAGAATGCGTGAAATTGAGTTGCGTCGCTAACAAAGGAACATTACCGATCGCCTCTGCCAGTCCCACAGTATCTCCCGTCCCATCCTCAGCTACCCATCGCGTGGTACCGACGACAATGCGATCGCCTTGATAAGGCAGAGAATAGGCTCGAGCGATCGCCTCTAAAAGGGCATAAACTGCCAACATTTGCGTCCCTCCCGCCAATAAAACCCCACACTGGCGACTAGCAGCGATCGCCATCCCCGCAACGGCAATTTGCATCGGATCCCCCACCGCCGCCACTAACTTTAAAGGATCGCTTTTTTGTGAAGGAGAGATTTGATTTAATCCCTGTTGCGCGATCGCCCATTTTTGCTCGTGGTTGCAACTGGGATGGGAACTATTAGTTTTTCCTTTCGCCGCCAAACCCAAACCCGTTAGAATGCTTAACGCCGTGGTTGTTCCCCCTACAACACATTCCCCAATGATTAAGTAACGATTCGGCAATTGTCGCCCTAATTTTTCTCCCCAAAATAGACCGCGATCGAGCAAGTTTTGCACCGTAGAGAGAGGAAGTGCTTGACCCGTAGAAACGCACTGTGCGGGCTGTCCTTCAAGGGCGATCGCCGGGACGGAAGGCGATTGAGGTAAACCCGCATCAAAGAGCCAAACGGGGATTTTTAGCGCTTCTATGACCGCCCGAGAAATGAGGACGGGAGAGGCTCCCACATGCAGGGGAGGGAGGGGATATTGGGGATTGGGTTTAACCCCGTTTATGAGAAATTCGGCATCGGCGATCGCAGTATACTTGCGGTCTTCTGGAGTTGCCCCCGCCGCCGAAATCCCCTCAATTAACCCGGTTTCTGTAAAGCCCAAAACACAGGCAAAATGAGGCAATTTTCCACAATATTTCTCGAGCCAGTTTTTTCCTTGTTCTAGTTGAGTATAAATTTTTATCAAGTTGGTTCTTTGTCGTTTGGAAGTCGCTAGTCTTGACTATCCGATAAGCCCGTTAAATGTTTGATCCCGTTAAATGTTTGATGACGATATCCAATTTGCCATTGGCTTCTTTGACCTCTGTCCGAAGTTCCTCTATATCTTCTTCGAGTCGTTCAAAAGCCTCCCCAATCCAACCTTGAGGATCGACAACGCGATCCAACTCTTGCATCCCATCCTCTAGCTTGCCGATCCGACGGTCTAAACCTGCCACTCGACGATACAGTTCGTTAATTTTTCTGGTCTCTGACATGGTATTTTTATTCGCTCTGTTAATTTTATCACGGTGACGTTTTTCGAAATTTTAAAAATATCATGAGTGAAATTTGCCCAAAATGCGGTCAACCCATGTTTGAGGTTATTCCTCATCAAACTACTAGACAGGAAATCATTGAATTTGCCGAATCATCATCTGCTTACAACGGGACGGATATTCATAGAGATGGTTGGATTCATCCGGGTAGCTACTGTCCAAATGGTTGTACTTGGAGATTAAAAAATTACGGTAGTCGTGAGATTTGGGAAAGAGTTGAAGAGAGGTTTGAAAGAACCCATACTGTAAAATTAGTTGTTGGAGCATTATCAATAGAGATCCAACAATTTAAGGTGTACGTTGATGGTTATATTTGTGTTACTCGGCAAACAGATAATGCACCCGAAAATAGTGTTTTAGTCTGGCTAGAACCCGGAGAACATAGAATCATCGCACGGGAATATGAAGTCAAAAAGGTCGATCGCCTAGAGAGTAACGCGATTGACTTTACAACAGTCAATGGGGAAGAGGTTGAATTTCAGCTTGCTTTGAATGGGGAAAATCTGTATTTGATTAAGTGCTAGGCTTGCGATCGCGGGAAAATTGGAAAAATGAGAAAAATCGGGAGTTCTCGATATCGCAATCTTGTTAAAAAACAACATTTGCCTCATGTATTGTGTCAAACTATTTACCAACCGAACAGGAGGACATCAACATGACCGAGCAGGAACATTCTCTCTTGAAAGCATCAGAGATTGAGGCAATGGACGCATTGGAATTTCACCATCCTCTCAATCCCAATTCAGAAATTTATATGCGCTTCCTCGGAAGAGCCGTTGGTTTTGAACGCATTGGCATCACGATCGCTCGCGTCCCTCCCCACAAAGAATCTTTTATTTATCATTCCCATCAGAATGAAGAGGAGTGGGTTTATATCTTATCGGGTCGAGGAATTGCGGAAATTGGCGATCGAGAATACGAAGTTGAACCCGGGGACTTTATGGGATTTGGATTACCCCAACAACCCCATCATTTGCGGAATCCATTTGCTGAAGATTTAGTCTATCTGATGGGTGGAGAAGCAGGACGCTTGGATGTTGGCGTTTTTCCTCGACTTGGCAAACGGGTGATTATGGATGGCGAATCGGCTTCTATTGTTGAGGATTCCGCACTTCAAGTGGTTTGGAGCAAACAAGCTAATTCGTAAAAGCCTCTACCAAGGGCTACCCACTAAAGAATAAGCTGCCCAGTGATAGGGATGAGAAAAATCGCTCGTTCCTGCGATCGCAATGCCACTCGGAAAAGCAACCCGCGTCGAAGAGTTTAATAATTCTCCATCCTCCCAACGTACCTCGCCGCGAATCATGGCAATTTGCGCTTTCCGCAGGGCTTCGGCTTTCGTGGGAGCGTTTTTTAATTGTTGATAAAACTCGCTCATCAGGGCAACCGATCCCACATCGCTAACCTGCCAAAAACTGGCGAGAACCGATTTTACCCCCAATTGTACGGCTAATCCGGCAAAACCCAATTCCGCATCGCGATCGCCGAGGGCGGTTTGACAGGCGCTCAAAACCAGCAATTCTACGGGAGGATCGTCTAAACGTAGGCGATCGAGGCGATCGAGGGTTAATTTCTCATCAAAAAGTTGGATGAAAGACGCATCCGGTTTTCCCGATCGAAATTGGGCGTGGGTGGCTAGATGAACGATCTCAAAGGGATAATTCTCCCGGCGATCTTGTAAGTTATTTAAGGTAAAGGTTTCGTTTAAAAATGCTTCTCCTTCCCATAATTCTTGCGTTATGGTACTAAGCTCTATTGTAACTCCGGGTAATGGGGCAAGTTCTCTAAATTCAGAGGCTCCCATTGCTAAAACGCGAGCATTTTCGAGGGGTTGATACTCCCGAGACGTGAGATAAAATGCAGGGGTATTAGTAAGACTATATTTTTCAATTAAGAAGCGATCGCCATCATATAAAGCAGCATAAGGAAAAGTCCGCAATCCTGCTCCGGCACTAATAATCAGGGTATCAATATTTTCTGCTTCTAAGATTTCCTCAATCGGCGTAATAATCCAATCGTAAAGTTGCTTTCCTAACTCTTTATAGCGCTTCGAACGATGTTTGCGTGGATCGACAAGTTCCCGCCGAAATGCTCGAATTGTTTGTTGCAAGGATTCGCGATCGGCTTCCATGACGTTATGAGAAATGGGGGGTTTACCCGGAGTCGAGATCGCAATATTCAAGCGATCGCTCTTAGAAAGCAACCAAACGATCGCGGGCCGAGTTCCGGTTTCTTCTCCCAGTTGGGTCAGCGATCGTGCCATTTCTTCCGTCTGTATTGCCAAATTCACAAATTCATTGCCGAAATATTCCTCGTATTCGGCTCCCCAATCTTTTTCCATCTGCACGATCGCCGCAGAAAGTTTGCTTTCGGGAAAGACGGGAACATTTTGCGTTTCCCGTGCTGCAAGCGGAGAGACGGGGGCAATTATTCCCACGAATACCGCGCAAGCAAAAGCCAGAATAATGCGCGATAAAAAAGCGATCGAAGCCTGTTTGAGAAAAAATTTGCGTTTCATGGGATCGATGAATGCGACACAATTCAACAGATCGAATAGTTTGGATTCTGCATTGATAGCCTTTAAATTGCGTGAGAGTTGGATTAAGAAAACTGAGAGAAGCATGAAAGGGGCAAAGATTGCCCCTATATTTTTGTGCGGATAAAGCGTCAATTATTTTTCGCGATCGAAGCCGTATTTTTCTCGCACGCGAGAATTAAAAAACTGACCCAATGAGGGAGTTGCTTTCATTTCCTCGTAGACTTCTGCCGGAACGTCATTGTATTTGTAAATACTACCATTGGCGAACTCAACTTTCAGGATTTTTTTTTCCGGATCGTAGTCAAAAGATTGAATGACCAAGCTGGTATTTTTGAGGAGGGGAAATGCAATCACATCGCGGATGCTGGGGGAATTTGTCAACAGCATGACGAGGCGATCGATCCCAATTCCCAAGCCTCCGGTTGGTGGCATTCCGTACTCTAAAGCGGCTAAGAAATCTTCATCAATCCCTTGAGCCTCGAGATCGCCTGCTGCTTTTTTAGCGGCTTGTAATTCCAGCCTTTCGCGCTGATCGATCGGATCGGTTAATTCCGAAAAACTATTGGCTGTTTCTCGTCCGAAAATAAACAATTCAAAGCGTTCCACCAATCCGGGTTTAGAACGATGAGGCTTAGTCAGGGGTGAGATTTCTTTGGGATAATCCAATACGAAAGTGGGTTGCATTAACGTTTCTTCGACCTTTTGTTCAAAGGCTTCATTCAATAATGCCCCAATGGTTTTACACTGATCTGGAATCTCAATTCCCGCCGCTTTGGCAGCTTCCTCCGCTTGTAGAAAAGATTGATAAGCGCTGAAATCTAATCCCGTTGCTTCGAGGACTAATTCGTGCATGGTCGCGCGCCGCCACGGGGGAGTCAGATCGATTTCTGTATCTTGATAGGCGATTTTTAATGTTCCCAAAACCGCCTGAGCGGCATCGGTAATTAAATTTTCTGTCAGCACCATCATGTCATGATAATCGGCATAAGCCTGATAGATTTCAATGCTGGTAAATTCAGGATTGTGTTTGGTAGAAACTCCTTCATTGCGAAAAATTCGTCCCAGTTCGAAAACTTTTTCAAAGCCGCCGACAATGAGCCGTTTTAAGTGCAATTCTGTCGCGATTCGCAGATATAAATCCATCTGCAAGGTATTGTGATAAGTCGTAAACGGACGGGCATCAGCGCCTCCCGCTTCTCCTTGCAAAACGGGGGTTTCGATTTCAATGAAACCGCGATCGTCTAAATAACGGCGAATGGCTGCTGTAATTTTAGCGCGACGGCGGAATGTTTCTCGCACGGAAGGATTAACAATTAAGTCTACATAACGCTGGCGATAGCGTTTTTCCGTGTCGGTTAAACCGTGCCATTTATCTGGTAGGGGTAAGAGGGATTTTGTCAGCATGGCATACTCGCTGACATAGACGGAAAGTTCGCCTTTTTCCGTGCGCTTAATGGTTCCTTTCACCCCAAAAATATCCCCGACATCGGTAAGTTTTTTCAGGAGGTTAAACGCATTGGGAATGTCTTCCATATTGGCTTGAATGCGTTTCTTTTCTAAGTAAAGCTGAATCGTTCCGCTTTCATCTTGCAAGCCAAAAAATGCTAATTTTCCAAAGACGCGACGGGCGGTAATTCGTCCGGCAATTGAAACGGCGACATCCACTTCTTCTCCGGCGGCGAGATCGGCATAGGTTTCTTGTAACTCTGCGGCGCAATGACTTGATTCCCATTTATAAGCATAGGGATTCAATCCTTCTTGTTTTAACTGTTCGACTTTTTCCAATCGTGTAGCGCGAATTTCATCAAGCGTAGATTTGCTTTCCGGTTGTTTTCCGGGATTATTTTCGGGATTATTTTGAGAGGGCTTTGATGACATATTACCTGAGCTTGAGAATAATCTGTACGAAACTTTAAATGAACCGATCGATGAGTTTGTTTTTGCTTTTTCTATTATAGCAGATATCTCCTACGGTCGCGACATTTTCTCTACTTTTATTTTCTTTTTTCTCGCTTTGTCAAATTATCTGACTGACCCAAATATCTTTAAACTTTTATTAAAATCAAGACTAAAAATATTGTCATTCTTAAGCGCGATCGCATTAAGATTAAAATTACATTTCTGCTTCTCCGTCGAGACCCATCCATCCTCCCTATTGCTTCTTGATGTCTCTCAAACCCCTCAAGCATTCTCTCGCGCAAATCTCCGGACGACTTCCCCTGCGCGTAATTTTTGTCGTTCCTTTCGTCTTGCAAATTTTTGGCACGGTGGGAGTTGTCGGTTATCTATCCTATCGAAACGGACGACAAGCCGTTAATGATTTAGCCTCTCAACTGCGCCAAGAATTAACGGCTCGCATTCAGCAACAGTTGTACGGCTATACCGAACCGACCCATTTTATCAATCAAATGAATGCCGATGCCTTGACGCGCGGGGAAATCGACGCGATCGCGGGAGAAGGGGAAATCCTTTTTTGGCATTGGCAAAAAGCGATTCTCTTCGTTTCCAATAGCGGTACTTATTGCGGTAGCGAAGAGGATGGTTCGGTCATTGGCGTGAATGCCTCGGATCCCCATAACTTGCGCTTTATCCTCTCGAACGCGACGACGGACTACCGCGTTGTTGAATACAATTTAGGCGATCGCGGCGATCGCACCGATATTGTCAGTCGCAGCGATCGGCAGTACGATGCTCGCAAGCGTCCTTGGTATACGGCAGCCGTGACCGCAGGCGGGCCGGCATGGAGCGAAATCTACCTGAATTTTGAGTCTCCCCTACCAACGATTACCGCAACTATACCCGTTTACGACGCAACGGGAGACGTTTTGCTGGGGGTTTGCGGAACGGATTTTTTTCTGCCGCAAGAGTTCGTCATGTTTCTTCAAGATTTAGAAATCGGTCGTTCGGGGCAGGCTTTTATTATCGAACGTTCCGGCCATTTGGTGGCCAGTTCTCGCGCCGAACTGCCCTTTGTGAAAATGGGGGAGGAGTTAGAACGCTTGCACGCCAGTAACAGCAAAAATACTTTAGCCAGAGAAACCACCCGCTATTTACAAGACCATTTCGGCAACTTCGATCGCATTCAGAATCCAGAACAACTCGAATTTACCCTCAACGGTCGGCGAGAATTTGTACAGGTACAGCCCTTTCAGGATGAATACGGCTTGGATTGGCTAATTGTGGTGGTGATACCGGAAGCGGATTTTATGGGACAAATTCGCGCCAACACTCGCACGACGATCCTGTTATGCGTGGCAGCTTTAGTCGTGGCGACGGGGTTAGGGATTCTGACGGCACGCTGGGTTACGCAGCCCATTTTACGCCTCAATCAGTCGGCGAAAGCCCTCGCTAAAGGGCAATGGCAGCAAACCCCCAATATTCAACGACAAGACGAGTTGGGAGAACTGGCCAAATCCTTCAATAGCATGGCCGTGCAGTTGCAAGAATCCTTCTCGACCTTAGAACAGCGCGTAGCAGAGCGCACCGCAGAATTAGCAGAATCCAACCAGCAGTTGGAAATTGCCAAAGAAAAAGCCGATGCGGCCAATCGAGCCAAAAGTGCATTTATTGCCAATATGAGCCATGAGTTGAGAACGCCCTTGAATGCCATTCTCGGTTTTTCCCAAATTCTGACGCGATCGCAACTCCTCGCCCCGGAACAGCAAGAAAATGTCAACATTATCAATCGCAGTGGTGAATATTTATTAACCCTGATTAATAATGTTTTGAATCTCTCCAAAATTGAAGCGGGAAAAACAACTCTCAACCCGATTGATTTTGACCTCTACAGCCTCTTAGACGAGGTGGAGCAAATGTTATACATCAAAGCCGAAGAAAAAGGCTTACAACTGCATTTTGATTGTGCTGACGACGTACCCCGTTGTATTCGCGGCGATCGCATCAAGCTCAATCAAGTTCTCATTAATTTGATTAACAACGGCATTAAATTCACCCGAGAAGGCGACATTGCCGTGCATATCAGTCACCAGTCACTAGTCACCAGTCACCAGTTATCAGTCACCAACCAACAACCAATAACTATTCACTTTGAAATTGAAGATACGGGGGTGGGAATTGCCCCGGAAGAAATCGGGAAAATTTTTGAAGCCTTCGGACAGAGCCAAAGCGGTGTGACGGCGAAAGAAGGGACGGGGTTGGGATTGCCCATTTCTCGCCAATTCGTACAATTGATGGGAGGAGATATTACCGTCAAAAGCGAACTGAATCGAGGGACAACTTTTGAATTTGATATTCGCGTAACCCTCGCCGAATCGCCAATTATTTCCACTCATTCTTCTCATCGTCGGGCGATCGCCATCGCCTCCCCCCAACCCTCCAATTATCGCCTTCTCGTCGTCGATGATAAACCCATTAACCGCCAACTTTTACTAAAACTTCTCGCTCCATTCGGCCTTTCTCTCAAAGAAGCTCGCAATGGCAAAGAAGCCATTACAGTTTGGGAAGAATGGCAACCTCATCTCATCTGGATGGATTTGCGGATGCCGATTATGGATGGTTACGAAGCTGCTCGAATCATTCAAACGGCTGCGGTTAGAAAAAATACAAAAATCATTGCTATTACTGCTAGTGTTTTAGAAGAAGAAAAAGCAGTTGTTCTCGCTGCTGGATTTACTGATTTTATTCGCAAGCCATTTCGAGAAAATGATATTTTTCAAGCCTTAGCAAAACATCTTCAGATTGAATTTGTCTACGAAGAGCCTCATCGTTCTGAAGAGAGCCTCTCTCCCAATCAAATTTCTCCTGAAGCTCTGGCCGTCCTACCGAAAACATGGTTAAGGAAATTTCAGACCGCTATTGTTGAAGGTCGGGTTAAGGAAATGGAATATTTAATTCGAGAAATTCCCTCACAAAATAAAAAACTTGCTCCCATCCTTCTCGATCTCATTGCTCGTTACGAGTTTGAATATCTACTCGAACTCATCCAACGAATCAATAATATAAACTAGAGTTAACCCGAACAAATCTTCGATCGCCTGTATGTTTTTCAAGTCTCCATTTGCTCCTCTAATCAGTCTATCAAAGAAACTCCCCTTGCGTGTAGTTTTGTTAGTTCCCTTCGTTCTGCAAATCTCTGGTACGGTAGGATTAGTGGGTTATCTTTCCTTCAAAAGCGGACGAGAAGCCACCAGTAACTTGGCCAATCGACTACAAGCAGAAATTAGCGATCGCCTGACCAGTCAGTTAGAGGGCTATCTAGCGATTCCTAAATTAATCAATCGAATTAATGCCGATGCGATCGCCCGGGGTGAATTGAATTTTGACTTAGACTCTCCTGAATCCGCAGTCGAGATAGAACGCTATTTTTGGCATCAAATTCAGCTATTTGAATCTATTACTTGGGTTGGGTTAGCGTCAGAGAGCAGTGGGGCTTATATCGGAATTACTCGCCAATCCGAAGAACAAAAGTTGGAGTTTGGCATTTCCAATCGCGGCAATAATCATTATTTCACGTTCTACGATATTGATGAAAACGATCGGCGAAATTCCGAACCGTTAAGACCGGGAGCGCCTTACGATTCCAGAATACGACCTTGGTATAAATCTACAGCCGCCGCCAAACGCATGAATTGGGGAAATATTTATTCCGGTTTGAACACTCAAACTTTATATCTGAGTAATACCAATCCCATTTACGACGATCGCGATCGCTTGGTGGGAGTGACTTCAGTTGATTTTACCTTAGATCGGATTAATTCCTTTCTCAATGACTTTCAAATCGGGCGTTCTGGTGAGGGATTTATTATCGATCGCGAAGGCAATCTTGTTGCCACTTCAACGGATGAAGATCCTTTTAAAATACAAGGAGAGAATGTCGAACGAATCTCGCCCAGAAATAGTAATAATTTGCTCATTCGCGCGACGGGAGAATATCTAGAGCAAGAGATTGATAACTTCTCAGAAATTCGCGCACCTCGCTCTTTTTCGTTTCAACTTGAAGGAACGCAACAACTCATTCGTTTAACCCCCTTTCGCGATGAATTGGGTTTGGAATGGATTATCGTTCTCGTCATTCCCGAAACGGATTTTATGAAGCAAATTCAAGCCAACACCCGTAATACCGTTATTCTCTGCGCGATCGCCCTAATTGTCGCGATCGTTCTGGGAATTTTTACCGCACGACGAGTGACAGAACCTATCCTGCGACTCAATCAACGCGCAAAAGACCTCGCTCGCGGTCAATGGCTTTCTGCAACTACAATAGAACGGGAAGACGAACTCGGAGAATTAGCCAAATCTTTTGATAGTATGGCAGTCCAATTACACGATGCCTTTGCCACCTTAGAACATCGGGTGGAAGAACGTACAGCAGAACTAGAAATTGCCAAGGAAAAAGCCGATGCGGCCAACAAAGCCAAAAGTGTTTTTCTGGCCAATATGAGCCACGAATTGCGAACCCCGCTTAACGCTATTCTCGGTTTCTCGCAAATTCTGACGCGATCGCAACGACTCGATCCCGAACAGCAAGAAAGTGTTAATCTCATTAATCGTAGTGGCGAATATTTGTTATCGCTCATCAATAATGTTTTAAATCTCTCAAAAATTGAAGCGGGAAAAATAGGCTTGAATCCGTCGAGTTTCGATCTCTACCGACTCTTAGACGACCTTGAAGATATGTTTTATATTAAAGCAGAAGCAAAACGCTTGCAATTTCATTTTGAGCGTCACGATAATGTTCCGCGTTATGTTTTTACCGATGAGTTGAAATTGCGTCAAGTTTTAATTAATTTGATTAATAATGCCATTAAATTTACCCATGATGGCGGCATTTCCGTAAGGATTGGCTATCAATCCGCTCTTAGTCAAGAATCCTTTCTAATTTCTGACCCACTCCCCAACCCTCTCCCAAGAGGGGGAGAGCAAGAGGGAGAAATTAACAAGCAACCAATAACCATAGATTTTGAAATAGAAGATACTGGAGAAGGTATTGCACCAGAAGAAATACCGCATATTTTTGAAGCCTTCGGCCAAAGTCAAAGCGGCATTAACTCCCAAGAAGGAACGGGTTTGGGATTGCCAATTTCTTGCAAATTCATACAGTTAATGGGTGGAAAGATTACGGCTAAAAGTCAAGTCGGACAAGGAACGCTTTTCAAGTTTGATATTCAAGTCACGCGCGCAAAACCAAGCGAAATTGTTTTCGGGGGTTCAAAACGCCGAGCCATTTCTCTTGCTCCCAACTCAGAAAGTTATCGCCTTTTAATTGTAGACGATAAACCGATCAATCGCCGACTGTTACTCGCATTACTCGGACCTTTTGGTTTTGAACTGAAAGAAGCGGCGAATGGTAAAGAAGCGATCGCCTTGTGGCAAGATTGGCATCCCCATCTCATTTGGATGGATTTGAGAATGCCCGTCACGAACGGTTATGAAGCAACGCAAACCATTCGCAAAAGCGATGGAGAAACAATTATTTTAGCCATTACGGCCAGCGTTTTAGAAGAAGAAAAAGCCGTGGTTCTTGCCTCCGGATTTGATGATTTTATTCGCAAGCCTTTCCGCGAGGAGAGTATTTTCATGGCTTTAGAGAAACATTTGGGAGTTGTTTTTATTTACGAGGAAGCAAAAAAAATAACGATTTCCGAAAATTCTGTGAAAATCAATTATACAAACCTCAACAATCTATCTGGAGAATGGTTGAGAATATTACATATCGCAATTGTAGAAGGGAGAGTTGAAAAGATCGAAGAAATTATTTCAGAAATTCAACCCAAACACGAACAACTGGCTATCGATTTACTCGATCTTGTCGCCCGTTATGAGTTTGAGTATTTACTGAAAATTGTTGAAGAAGCCGATGCTCTAAATTAGTCCGCTTGTTATAAAATATAATCTCTCAAGTGATTTCTCGAAGCCATTAAATTCTTAGAATCCCAGAACGCATGAAAATCAACCCAATCTCAGGAGGTAAAGCGTGAGCGATCGAGAGGTTTCCTCTAACTCAATGAGTATTCTTGTTGTTGACGATAAGCCAGCCAATTTAAGCGTACTTTCACAAATGCTATCTCGCGAGGGATATGAAGTTCGCGTTTCCTTAAATGGAAAATTTGCACTCCAATCCTGTCAAATTCTAACGCCCCATCTGATTCTCTTAGATATTATGATGCCAGAAATGGATGGTTACGAAGTCTGTCAAAAATTAAAGGAAAATCCTCAAACTCGAGATATTCCCGTTATTTTTATCAGTGCTTTAGATGATGCTTTTAATAAAGTTAAAGCATTTGAGGTAGGGGGAGCAGATTATATTATAAAACCTTTTGAAGCGATTGAAGTTCTTGCGCGGATCAAACATCAACTCAAACTGCGATCGCTGCAATGCGAACTGCAAAATAGAAACGAATCTTTACAAGAAAATGTAAGGCAACTCCGCATGATGCAGGCAAACCTCATTCAAAATCAAACGATGTCTGCCTTGATGAAAGTCGTGGCGGGAATCGCTCACGAAATCAATAACCCAATTAATTTCATTAGCGGCAATATCAATATCGCCAAACAATATATTAAAGATTTATTGGAATTTATCGAAGAAAATCAGTCAAATTCTACCGATCTCGCCTTCCAAGAACTCGCAGAAGAGTACAATCTGGACTTTATTATTGCGGATCTGCCCAAATTGTTAAATTCCGTAACGGGAGGAACAAACCGAATTATTGATATCATTCGCCGATTGCAAGTATTTTCTCGTCTTGACGAAGCCGAACTTAAACCCGTCAATCTGAATGATGGTCTTGATAGTGCTTTGATGCTTTTAAGACATAAACTCCAAGCAACTCAGAACCGATCTAAAATTGAAGTCTTTACCCATTATGCAAGCCTGCCGAATGTAACTTGCTATCCTCGGGCGATCAATCAAGTTTTTCTCAATATCTTGGATAATGCAATCGATGCGATCGATACCAAAACCGAGACCGATCGAGATCGGGAAAACGATATGGAAAAGGAGCGACAAAACGAGAAGTTTTGGATTGAGATTGTTACAGAATTAACCGATCGCGAAACCGTAAAGATCGTGATTGCCGATAATGGAATTGGCATCGAAGAAGCGATCGCCTCCAAAATATTCGAGCCATTTTTTACAACGAAACCCATCGGTCAAGGCGTTGGCTTGGGACTCTTTAGCAGCTATCGGACGATTATCGAACAACATCAAGGCGTTCTCGATTTCGGTTCGACTCCAGGCGATCGAACCGAGTTTATCATTGAAATCCCTCGCACTTTCATTCCTTGAATTAAGGTAAAGTTAGAGGAGTAGAAAATCCGATCCCAGAATTCCCTGACAAAATAAAAAATTGCAACGACCCGACTCGATCTCGTCACCCGTTACGAATTTACAGATCTGCCCGAACGCATCCAAAGTCTATGTAGTATAAACTAAAGTTACCCAGAACAAAATTTTCGATCGGTTGTATGTCTTTTAAATCTCCGTTCAATCCCCTAACGAATTTATCGAGGAAACTGCCCCTGCGAGTAGTTTTACTGGTTCCCTTCGTCCTGCAAATTTTTGGTGTCGTCGGATTGGTCGGCTATCTTTCTTTTAGAAATGGACAGACAGCCGTTAACGATCTGGCTTTACAAATTCGCAAAGAGTTAATTGCCCGTATCGAACGAGAATTGCGAGCTTACACGGAAACCCCTCATATTATCAATAAACTCAATGCCAACGCTTTAGCTCGCGGCGATATCGATACGGTCAGTATTAAAGGAACGCATCTTTTTTGGGAACAATCCCAACTATTCTCGGGCAATAGTTTGATTTATTGCGGAACCGAGGCGGAAGGGGACTTTCTTGGGGTAGGGAAAGAACCGGACAAACCCCAATTAATTTCTTATACCAACGCTTCAACCGGCCATCGCTTTATCGATTATAGCGTGAACGAACAAGGACAACCCGGAAAGAAATTGGGGGATTTGTACGGAGATCCATACGATTCTCGTGCTCGTCCTTGGTACAAAAAGGCCATTGCTACGGGCGAACCCAATTGGAGTGAAGTGTATATCGATGCGGTCGTTAATCTCCCGACTCTTTCAGCCAGTATTCCCGTTTATGATGAGGAAAAATCTCTCATTGGAGTTTGTGCGACGGATTTCTATTTATCGGAGGAAATTTCTCGATTTCTGCAAAATTTGGAAATTGGCAAGTCTGGCGAGACCTTTATTATGGAGCGATCGGGGACTTTACTGGTGACATCCCTCGATGAACTGCCTTACGTGCAAAAAGGAGAAGAGATCGAGCGATTGAAAGGAACCGACCTGAACAATCCTTTGGTACGAGAAACAGCACGAGCCTTACAAGCTGCATTTGAAAATTTCGATCGCATTCAAACCCCGCAGAAACTTGATTTTACCCTTGATGGCAAGCGGCAATTCGTACAAGTCCAGCCCTTTCAAGATGATTACGGTCTCGATTGGCTGATTGTCGTGACCATCCCCGAAGCCGACTTTATGGAAGAAATTCATGCCAATACCCGCATAACGATCGTACTGTGTCTGGTCGCCTTCATCCTTGCCGTCGCGATCGGGATTGCCACCGCCCGTTGGGTAACGCAACCGATTTTACAGCTCAATCGTTCTGCAAAAGACCTCTCTAGCGGGAAGTGGCATAACATTACCGAAATAAAACGAGAAGACGAACTCGGAGAACTGGCTAAATCTTTTAATAGCATGGCAACACAGCTACAAGATTGGTTTGATAAACTCGAACAGCGCGTGCAAGAACGCACCCTAGAACTGGCTGAATCCAATCGACAATTGGAAGTTGCCAAAGAAAAAGCCGATGCTGCCAACCAAGCGAAAAGCGTTTTTCTCGCGAATATGAGCCATGAGTTGCGAACCCCTCTCAATGCAATTCTCGGCTTCTCGCAAATTTTGACGCGATCGCAAAAACTCGACTCCGATCAACAAGAAAATGTGAA